>NZXA02000020.1 GCA_002697665.2 bacterium | reverse complement strand
CCGTACAAGCAGTTTGATCTTTCTGCAGAGGAAGATTCGCTACATTGTATCTACTCGAATAGCTACGACTGCCCAAGAGAACAGCGAAGAAACCATGCTATAAGTGGCCCAGATCCGTACTCTCCCTGGTTCAACCTTGGCGATGACACTGGAATGGATATGGTAAGGTTAGATGAAGCAGACTGGAAGAACATTGATGGGATAATCTATAAATATTCTTTCATTGATAATGATGTTGTTGATGGAATAGAGTATACTTATTCGATCGTTGCATATGACATGGGTGTTGAACCTACCTATGTAACCAGATACCTTCCACTGGAAGATGGTCAGTTTAAAACAGTTATAGATACGAACTTCTCGAATCCAAATGAATGGGCAAATCCTGATGGGTATGCCTCCATTGAGAATTCCAAAGGTACCACAATACTAGATCGGAATTTCACCATAGTATATCCGGGGATCCAGCCACAGAATAATCTAAATGATGTTAAAGTAGTACCGAATCCTTATTTTTCAAGATCTAAGTTTAAGGAATCAGAATTTGAGAGAAGAATTCGCTTTACAAATCTTCCAAAAAAATGCAGGATAAACATCTTTACCATTTCTGGAGAACTTATTTTTCAAATTGATCATGAAAATGAATTTTCTGGTAACGCTTGGTGGGACATGCGCACATTAAATAATCAAGAGGTTGCTCCTGGACTTTACCTATATCATATTGAGAACCAGACCGATAGTAATGAGAAAATTGGTAAATTTGCTGTTATTAGATGACTATTTTAATTTAGGATGGATATACCAAGATTTCACCTTGCTTTCCCAGTTCATGATTTAGAGCAGGCAAGGTTATTTTACACTGAACTTCTGGGCTGTGAGATTGGGAGACATTCAGATACGTGGATAGATTTTAACCTATATGGACATCAAATCGTGGCACATCTATCCCCTAATGATTGTAGTTTGACAAAAAAAAATGAGGTAGATGGAGACGATGTGCCATCAAGACATTTTGGAGTTATATTACCGTGGGATAAATGGGACCAACTTGTCAAAATTCTAAAAGATAAAGATGTGAACTGGTTAATTGAACCTAGAGTGAGGTTTAAGGACACTCCTGGGGAACAAGGAACATTTTTCATTACTGACCCAAGTGGTAATAATCTAGAGTTTAAAACATTTAAGAATGATGAAAATATTTTCAAAAGCATGAAGTAGTTATGGCAAAAATAGATTTTCTACCAGATAATAAAATTTATGAGTCTGAGCCAGGTGAGACTATACTTCAGACAGCATCAAGGAATGGGATACCCCATGTAGCTGCATGCGGAGGAGAGGGCAAATGTACAACCTGCAGACTATTAATTCTTGATGGTATAGATAATTGTTCTCCAGAAACCGATGCAGAAGTATCTCTCAAGGCAAAGGCACACACAACTGAAGAATTTAGATTGGCTTGTCAGACAACTGTTAATGGTGATATCGTTGTTCGCAGACTGGTTTTAAACAAAGAAGATATAGAGTCTGTATCTGAAAAAGGAGTCTCTGGCAGGCTTGGTGAAACAAAAAAAATTGCGATCTTATTTAGTGATATAAGGGGGTTTACACCCTTCTCTGAGAAATTAACTCCCTACGATGTCGTTTTTATTTTAAATAGATATTTCAACAGAATGGTAAGGGTGGTTGAAGATAATAGAGGAACGGTTGATAACTATATTGGTGATGGAATGGTTGCCATTTTTGGTTTGCATGATGAAAAAGATCCAGCCCATCATGCGGTTAAGAGCGCACTAGAAATGTGTTCAGAAATGGATGATATGAAGCCCTACCTCAAGACGATGTATGGACAAGATTTTGATATCGGTGTTGGAATACACTGGGGAGAAGCTGTTGTTGGCGATATTGGTGCAGGTAAGTCTAAACGGTTGACAGCAATTGGAGATGCTATGAATTTTGCCAGTCGTGTTGAATCAGCAAACAAGCAATTTCAATCGCGTGTACTTATTTCTGAAGAGACCCACGAAGAAATTAAAGATTCCCTCGTTATCAAAGATTTCATGCGAACAAATTTACCAGGTATTGATGGAAGAGTAACGCTCTATGAAATCGAAGACATCAATTATTCAACAGATGACGAAAGGGAGAAGGAACATATTGAGGACAATATTACTTGGAGCAAATGTTCTGAGGTTGAAACTTTTCAAGAAGAAGACCAACAGGTATTTAAAATTAAGAGAGAGGATATACTTGTTGTAAAGATTGAAGAAAGTTTTTTTGCTCTCAATGATAAATGTCCCCACGCATACCTAAGCTTACAAGGTAGTGACATCGACATCAAAAATGAGTCTATAGCATGCCGCTGGCATAAGAGTTCCTTTTGCTATAAAACAGGTGAAGTCAAAGAATGGATGAAAATCAGTAATTTTCAAAAGATGCTTGGTAAGATTGGTTTGAATGCAGAAGCGCAGGAAATAGCTCAAATGGAAAAAATACCTGTCGATGTGTATAAAACTAAAATAGAAGATGGATTTGTTTGGGTTGGTTTAGAAAAAGATTAAAAACAATTAATTTTAGGAGAAAAAATGAGTGAACAAAATATTGAATGGACAAAGTTAGCAGAAGAAAAAAGTTTTGAAAATAATTCTGAACAATTGCACAAGGTAAAGCGAGATGATATTCTAATAGTAAAAGATGATGATGGATTCCATGCAATCAACAATCGTTGTCCTCACTTGGGTTTGGCTTTGAATCTAGGAGGTTGCGATTTAAAAAATAAAACCATCCACTGCAAATTTCATTCAAGTGATTTTTCTTATGATACTGGCGAGGTTAAAGCTTGGTTGGATGTAAAAGGGTTTGAAAAATTTATGATGTGGTTATTTTCAAAGTTTGATGCTGATGCAAAAAAGATGATGTCAATGGAGCCAAAGCCAGTTGAAACCTTCCTCACAAAAGTCGAAGATGATTTTGTGTGGGTTGGAATCGATCAAGGTGAATAACTTTGCAAATCTGGGCCTTTAAGTTCATATCTTGAACATAAAGTCAACACTTCTCATCTTTTTAACTATTTGTTCAATTCCCTTTTCTCAAGGTAAGTGGCATGATGGAAACTTAAAGGGGATAGATGATGTGTTTTTTAGTCTTAATATTAAAGGAATTGATGACGGAGTTTGGGAAAAAAGAGTTTTCACCTTTATAGAATTAAGACTCTTAGAACATGGGATTGAATTCGTAGAAAATCAAATGCCCAAAATGATTATTGATGTAAATATTTTGGATTCAAAAGTCGAAGAGACCTCAACCTATTTAGTAATGTGTAGTGTCTACAACTATGGAGTATCTGAACAAGAATACTACCGATCAATGGCGGATACAATAATTACAAGAAAACTGATGACTAGTAAAGTATTTTCGCAGGAATTAATTGGCCAAACAAGTTCAAACAAAATTCACAAAGATGTAGAAAGAAGTATCAATAAAATTTTATCAACCTACCTCGACCAATGGTACAGAGACAACCCTCTAAAACAATTTTAGAGAAATTTTACCATTAACGTCTTTCTTTGATAATTTCATTGTCTGAATGTAACTTTTAGTACAGAGGTAAAAATAACAGACCCTCTGTGACAAAGATGTTAGTGATCCGAGGAATAATCATATTACATCTTGTGAGTTTCTGCCTGGCAACAGAAACCACAAGATCTGTTTCAATGAAAACAGGTAATCAACTTGCTGTGCTCGAGTTTGAGGGATGGTCTATCTCTGAGCCACTTACCAAATTCTTAACAGAGGAATTCAGAGAGACGATTCGTGAGCTTGAGATATTCCAGGTACAGGACCAAGGTCTTACAAATGAAATCAGCATCTTTTATCCAAGAAAGAAAAATTATTGGGCTTGTTGGAGCGAGGATTGTGCCATTGACCTTGGAAAAAGACTGAAAGTGAATTATGTGATTGCAGGAAATATTCAGAAAAAAGATCTTAATGAGTTTCTTATAAGTGGACGTCTCTTTTCAATTGATATGGAAACATTGATAGATGAATTTACCATGAACAGTAGTGGGATTACGGATAGCCTACTACTAGAAATGAAAAAAATGGCCTATAATGTTAGTGGGCTTCCAGTTCCCGACACCCTCTCTGTAGGCACTGATACATCTGAGGTTGCAACTACTGGTGATATAAAATTAAAGAGACAATGGTTTAAGCTACCTCCAATACCCACAAAAATTAAGGCACTTATGATGTCTACTGCCATTCCAGGAAGCGGTCAGATTTGGGTTCAAAGAAAATACCCAGGCTATGGATTTTTGGGCACAGAAGCAACCCTAGGAATGGCTGCGCTAATTTCTTACTACAATTACAACAAGGCATGGGGCGGTTTTGAAGAAAATTATTCTTCTTATCAAAATGGTACCGATCCACACATCCTAGAAGAACTAAGACCAAAAGTCATCCAATATGCTCAAGAGTCTAGAAGATATAATTCCTTTATGAAAAGTATTCGTGGTGTAGCGGCGTCCATCTGGATTGTTAATATGGTCCACGCATATCTTGTTGCTCCGAGCGACGATTACTTTGATGGAGAATATTTTTTTGATCTAGAGTACAATCCAAATGTTAACCAGTTACAATTCAATTTTAACTTTTAATAAAATAAAGTTATTTGGCCTATGTCTTATAGTTTTGGCTTTTTCATGCGAAGATGCTGACTATGATTTAGATAATCCATATGATCCCACTAATATGGATTTGGATCCACCAGCATTATTTTTTCATCCGCCTGAGGTTAGTACAAGTTTAGGTGAATCAATTTCAGTCGAAGTATATGGATTAAAATTGGATTCTTCAGCAGGGGCACATTTTGATATAAGGTACGACTGGGGAAGTGTAACTGTTGATTCAGTAGTTCCAGGTCCATTTTTCACTGGATTAAATGATCCAATGGAGATAATAGTAGACGAACAAGGCATCCTAGACGTATTTATTTACTTTCTCCCTGATGTGAACTCTGACCAGAGTCAAAGCGGCACATGGTCAATAGCAACGGTTTATTTTTCAACGATTTCTAAGGGAGAGTCTGAGTTATTGTTTGGACCAAATACTACTCTTCGAGATGCAAATAATGAACTGGTAACGATTAATGAATATGGTTCAGGGTATATAAACGTTGAATAAATATTTCCTAATTCATCTTCTTGTCTATATCAATATTCCAATCTTAGCTCAAGATGCTAGCTTTATTTTTAGTTCAAATGATTTTGTAAATATTACCAGTGATGCATCTCTTCGAGCAGAAACGGGTATGACCATTGAATGTTGGGTCAACCCTGAATCGGATACATATACGGATTATGCACCTCTGGTACATTACTTCAGGTTAGGTGGTCCCACTGAAGAGTCTGGGTTTACACTTCAATATTTTGATGGTGAGTTACGATTTATGATTAGCGTTGGAGACGGGAACTATGATATCGTAGGTGACGGATTAGGGCTATGGCCGGGGACTACACTTGACCAGGGAATATGGACACATATTGCTGGGACCTATGATGTTACAACAGGTCAGGCAAAAATATTTAAAAATGGCGTAGAACAGGCAAGTTTTGCTACCGAAGGTGGTAATCTAAATTGGGATTTTATTGAGACAATAGATATGAAGATTGGTAAAAGTGAAATGAATCCTGGGACTGGAGATACTTTTTTCAATGGTGGAATCGACGAAGTACGCTTATGGAATAGAGCATTAGATGCAACACAATTGCAGAGTGGCATTTGTACTTCTCCTTTAGGAGGAGAAGGATTAATTGGATATTGGAATTTTAATGATGGGAGTGATGCCACAATTGAAGATTTAACTGGAAATGGGAACAATGGTACACTATTTAATTCAGGTACTGGTGATTGGGGCTCAGACGCTTTCGATAATAATCCTCTTTGCTTGGGCTCTGGAGAATGTGTTGACTCGGTTGTAGTGTCCCTACCATTTTTTCATAGTTCAACCCTAGATGAGTCAATGGGCGATGATTGGTCTTTTCAAAATTATCCCCATGGAGCAGACTATGCATATCAGATAACACTACCAACTCAAAAGAATCTTTACGTAGATACCTGTGATCCGATTACAGACTTTGATACTATTTTATCCATAAAAGATGAATGCGGTAATGAGGTGTCATTAACAGAGTTTGATGATGGGACTGAAGACTTTTGCCCAGAGGCTAGTGTAGATCCACCATTTTTTGCTAGTATTATTGATAGCATTACTCTGTCTGCTGGAACATATTACATTATAGTTGATGGATATGAAGGGGTGACAGGGAACTATAAGATTGCTATTGGAACATTGCCCGAGATTATTGGCTCTGATATTGCATCCGATGACAGTTATCTTGATATTTATTTTAGCGAGGGCATGTACACAGAGGCAACAACTAGTGGTGCTCTCGTTGAATCTGATTTTGAGATTACCCTTAATCCAAATGGTGGTACT
>NZXA02000028.1 GCA_002697665.2 bacterium | reverse complement strand
ATTGATTCCCTGAAAAAAATTAAAATTTCGACACTTGATGGGTACAGGCTACAGCTTTACGAATCATCTAGTTCCGAACAAGCAAATAAAAAAATGAATAAATACAGTCTTTCTCTTAAAGATTCTCTTTATCTGGTTTTTGATGCACCGTTATACAAAATACGTTATGGTAACTACGTAACAAAAAGTGAAGCAGAGATAGAAAAAAACAATCTAAAAAAGAAAGGTTATAAAACTGCCTGGGTAGTCAAAAGTCGAATTGAACAGATAAATTTAGAAAACAATGAAAAATAAAGTTTAGTAAAGCATAATTATGGCAGGACATAGCAAATGGGCAAATATTCGTCACAGGAAAGGGGCGCAAGATAAAAAACGTTCGAAGATTTTTACAAAATTAATTAAAGAAATTACCATAGCGTCGCGTCTTGGAGGTGGAGAGATTTCTTCCAATCCTAGATTAAGGAAAGCAGTCTCTAATGCAAAGTCCAGCAACTTGCCGTTAGATAAGATTGAAAGGGCAATAAAGAAAGGTACTGGTGAGCTAGAAGGAGTTACCTATGAGGAAGTGACTTATGAAGGGTATGGGCCCGGTGGTGTTGCAATCCTAATAAATATTATCACTGATAATAAAAATAGAACAGTTGCGGAAATAAGACACTTGCTCTCCAAGTTTGATGGGAATTTAGGGGAAAACGGAAGTGTTTCTTGGATGTTTGATAAAGCTGGACAAATAATTATGGAATCAAAATCAGAAAGTGAAGATACTGTTTTTGAGGATGCGATAGACGCTGGTGCTGACGACTTTTATGCAGGAGATAACTTTTATTTGGTTTCAACCAGCGTTGATCAATTAATGGTAGTTAGAGATAGACTTGATAATGGAGGCTATGTTATAAAATCAGCTGAGATTGAAATGGTACCCAAATCAAATCAAATATTAGATGATTTGGAAGCAAACAAATTTTTAAAACTTCTGGATGCGCTTGAAGACAATGATGATGTAAATAAGGTATATACCAATTTTGACTTCGACTAAAATATTTACAACAAAAGAATTTGAATGAGGATCCTTGGTGTAGATCCCGGAATTAGCATTACTGGTTTTAGTATAATTGATTCCAAAAAGAATAGAACTTCTTTATTAGCTTATGGTACCATAAGACCAAAGTCAAAAGATAGTTTGCCTAAAAGATTAAATTATCTTTTTGAGGAGGTTAATAAAATTTTAGATCAATTTTCCCCCGATGTTTTAGCTATAGAGGATGCCTTTTATAGCAATAATGTAAAATCCGCAATGATATTAGGACAAGCAAGGGGTTGCATAATCTTAGCTGCATCTCAAGCTGACATACTAATTTATGAATTTGCACCAAGGAAGGTTAAAATGTCTGTATGCGGAAATGGCGCAGCATCAAAAGAACAGGTATCATATATGGTAACAAAAATATTAAAATTAGAAAAAGCACCCAAGCCACTTGACGTCTCTGATGCAATGGCCGTTGGCTTATGTTATATTAACCAAAGTAGAATTTTATGATTGATCTGATAAATGGAATTTTATTAAATAAAAAAGATTCATATGCCATTATTATGGTAGGAGGCCTAGGTCTTAGAGTAAACATGTCAGTTTACGGACTTCAAACATTACCAAATGAAGGTGAAAAAGTACAAATCAGCACCTATTTGCACGTTAGGGAAGATATTTTAGATCTTTATGGGTTTTCTGATGTGGCTGAAAGAAGTACATTCCATTTACTGACATCAATTAGTGGAATTGGACCAAAGCTTGCGTTGACGATTTTATCTGGTATCCAACCAAGCAAGCTAAAAGATAGAGTTGTTAATGGAGATGTAGCAGCACTTACAAGCGTACAGGGTGTTGGGAATAAAACTGCAAAAAGAATTATTATTGAATTAAAAGAAAAATTCACAAAATCTGATGATAGTTCCATTGGAATTAGTGATTTAGATATTTCTTATACAAAAATATTCAAAGATGCAGTTAATGCCTTAGAATCATTGGGCTACAAAAAAAATCATGCAATAAATGCTTGTAAAAAACTTCAAAAAAATGATGAACTGGATGGGGAATTAGAGTCCGTGATCAAAAAAGCATTGAAACTATTGATGTCTTGATGAAGTTCTCCAGTAATATTGAAAACTTAGGCGCTGAAACTCCATTTAAGGTTTATATGGAAGCTAATTTCCTATTGAAAGTGTGGTGGAAAATATATCTAATAAGTTTTAAAAATTGGACATAGAATTGATGGATGGATTAAAAACGCCACTTTATAAAAAGCATATAGCTCTAAAAGGGAATATGGTCTCATTTGGAGGATATTTACTTCCTACCTATTACACTAGTATCAATCTTGAACACCAGTTAGTTAGATCAAAAGCTGGCTTATTTGATGTAAGTCATATGGGAGAGCTTATTGTTTCAGGATCTGATGCAGAATTATTTCTTCAAAAAATTACAACAAATGATATTAGCATTTTAAGTGTGGGGCAAGCTCAATATAATGCAATGTGCTATGAAGATGGTGGAATCGTTGACGATCTTATCATTTACAAATTTGAAGGGAGGTACATGTTAGTAGTTAATTCAAGCAATATTGAAAAGGATATGGAATGGCTCAAAAAAAATAAGTTTGGCGATATTAAAATTAGTAATGTAAGTGGTGATATAGGGTTGTTAGCATTGCAAGGACCTAAATCTAGGGAAATATTGCAATTATTAACAAATGAAAGCCTAGATTCGTTAAAATTTTATAACTTTTTAACTGCTAAGATAGATGGTCTAGAAGTAACCATTTCTCGAACTGGATACACTGGTGAATTAGGATATGAATTATACATTAACTCTAAACACATTGCAGATATTTGGGATAAGTTGTTAGAGGTTGGAAAAAACCATGGATTAAATCCAGTTGGATTGGGTTGTAGAGATACACTTAGACTTGAAATGAAATATCTTCTTTATGGAAACGATATTAATGAAAAAACTAATCCATTAGAGGCAGGCCTTAGATGGATTACAAAATTAAATAAAGACTATTTTATAGGTAAAAAAACAATTTGTAATTCCAAAAATAAAATAACTAAACATCTGATTTGTGTTGAAATGGAGAAAAAATCAATTCCAAGAAAAGGATATAAAATTTATAATGGTGAAAATTTGATTGGACAAATTACCAGTGGAACAATGAGCCCATCCTTAGGAAAAGGCATTGGCCTTGCTTATGTAAGTACACCTTTTAAAAGTATAGGTACAGAATTAGACATTGAAATTCGAGGTAGAAAAAAAAAGGCAAAAGTGGTGGAGGCACCATTTTATAAACAAGGTTCACTACTATCATAAAAATCTTGCAATTCTAATCAATTAGTTTTGCTATTCAATTTTTGTTTAAATAATCGTATAATTGGTATGACATTTTTCCGCATATCATAAGTTAATTTTATGGAGAACGATCGCCGCTTAGAAATCCTCGGTATCCTCATAATTGCGCTGTCTGTTTTTATTTTAGTCAGTTTATTAGGGTATAATTCGAATGAGGAACCTTCTATATCTCCAAATATTCAAATTGATAACCCCATGGGTATACTTGGTCTGATTACGTCTTATGTGCTAATAAAAAAGGGTTTTGGCTACGTTACAATTTTATTACCGATGATTGGATTTGCTTGGGGCTGGTTTTTATTTTCAAAAAAGCAACTAGACAAATTAATCCGTGCTTCATTTCATCTGTTGTTTTTAATGGTTATCTTATCACTAAGTATTGCAGTTGGTAGTATATTAATTTTAGATCAATCTCCAAATCGATACTATTTGTCTGGTCAGATAGGTGGAAACCTGGGCGACTTTCTCATCGACTGGTTAAAAATTTGGGGAACAATTATAATTTTAATTACCAGTTATCTAATATTAATTCGAAGTTATTTTAATGTTGATTTCTATGCTCCGATTCAACAATTCTTTACGCAGTGGGATGAACGAAAGAAGAGAATAGATATTGAAAAAGATCAAAGGGAAAAAGAAGATGCAAAGCGAAAGCACACACAAGAATTAAAAGAAAAAATAGACTCTAGAAAGCGTCAAAAGGGTTACCAGGAAGATGATATCAACGAAGTTATAGAAACTGACAATAGTATGACGCTTGATAAAGGGTCAGGAAGAAACAAGCCAGATCAAAATAAATTAGAAAATATAGAGAAAGAAAAATTTAATGATCAAATACCAAAAACTGATGATGTTAAAAATCTAGATGAAGAGTCTGACTTAGACAACTTAAACCCTGAAACTGATTTACCTAAAAACAAAGATCTCCATATAGAAGAAATTATTGAAAATGAGGAGGTTGATTTAGATGAAATTGAGGAAAGGAAAAAACCAAAGAGAAAGTATCAATTACCATCATCAGAATTACTTGAGAATCCAGTTAACATTTCTGATAACCTTAGCAGAGATGAATTGGTTGAACGAGCAAATTATTTAACCCAGTCTATGTCTACGTTTGGGGTTGAGGGAAAAGTAGTAAATGTTCATCCTGGCCCAATTATTACTTTGTTTGAAGTTGAGCCCGCAGAAGGTGTTCGCGTTAATAAGTTTGTTCAATTAGCTGATGATTTAGCAAGAGTGATGGAAGCTAGTAGCGTAAGAGTAATTGCACCGATACCTGGTAAGTCATCTGTAGGGATTGAAATTCCGAACAGAAATCCCGCAACAGTTTATTTTAAATCTGTTGTAAATAGTCCAGAATTTGCAGAATCTGATTCTCTTCTTACTCTTGCAATTGGTAAGACAACTTCAGGTGAGATAAGTACTTTGAATTTGGCAAAGATGCCCCATTTGCTTATAGCAGGAACAACAGGTTCAGGTAAATCAGTTTGTATTAATACAATAATTTGTTCTGTTTTATACAGTGCTACTCCTGATGAGGTGAAATTTGTAATGATTGATCCCAAAAAAGTTGAAATGACTCTATACAAGCGACTAGAGGGTTATCATCTGCTAAAGATGGAGGATATTAATGAACCAATTATTACCTCAGTTGATAATGCAATCCTAGCGCTTAGAGCTCTTGAGAAAGAAATGGACCGCAGATATAATGTTCTTGCAGATGCAGTTGTTAGAAATATTGGTGAGTATAATCAAAAAATGAGAAATAGCAATGACCCAATAATGCCATATATTGTTTTAGTTGTTGATGAATTAGCAGATCTGATGATGCT
>NZXA02000011.1 GCA_002697665.2 bacterium | reverse complement strand
TTTAGTCATTGCTACTCAAAGACCTTCAGTTGATGTAATCACTGGAGTAATTAAGGCTAATTTCCCATCAAGGATTGCATTCCAGGTGGCTAGTAAAATTGATTCAAGAACAATTATTGATCAACCAGGAGCAGATAAACTAATTGGAAGAGGAGATATGTTGCATTTAGGTACAGGTAGTTCAGATGTGTTTAGAATGCATAATGCGTTTTTATCATTAGAAGAGATTGAATCTGTGATGGAACATGTTTCAGGGCAACCCAAAGCTGATGAATTAATTTTACCCTCGGTTCGTGATACCCAAGTTTCTGAGTTTGGTTCAGATGGATCAGATGGTACTAATGACGAGCTCTTTAATGATGCTGTATCATTGGTAGTTACTCATCAACAAGGTTCAATTTCTTTATTACAGCGTAGATTGAAAGTAGGTTACTCAAGAGCTGCTAGATTAATTGATCAAATGGAACAAACTGGCGTTGTAGGTCCATTTACCGGTAGCAAAGCTAGGGAGGTCCTAGTTGATGAAACATATCTAGAGATGATACGGGATTCATAATAAGTGAGGATAATCTTACTTTTATACCTTTTTAACTGTTTTTCATTTAGTGATCAAAACTCATTCGAAAGTTTTCAAATGTACATGAGTCAGGAAAAAGGTAGACTTTTTTCAATTGATCTTGAACACCAAAATCTTGGAAAAAGTTTCAACACATCTGGTAGTTTATGGTATTTTAATTCAAAAGATTATGTTTTCGATAGTCAAAGTGAAAGAATATCTATTAAAAGTAATACAATCACTACAATAAATAAGCTGGCCAAGCAAGTTATATACGATACAAATTTTAAAAATAATTTTGATATATTCGATATTCTTGGCAGTGCAGATAGTGGAATCAAAATACTTAGCTCATTTATAGAAAAAGAATTAATTAGGATTAATTTTGTTTTAGTTGAATGGGATGTGAAGGGTACCGTATGGACTATACAAAATACTGGCGAGCCTAAAAAAATATCTATTAATATTTCAAATAATGAGATTGTGGACTTAGAAATTAACTCATCAAAGATTATTTCAAATTTTAGTTTACCATATATCGACATATCTGAATATGAAATAATCGACCTTCGTGACTAAGTATTTAAAGTTAGGTTTTTTAAGCATTTTAAGTTTAGCCGGTCTTTATGTTGCCTTCAAAGGTGAAGATCTAGATCAGTTAGTTTTTCATCTTACAAATGTGGACTTGACTTTTGTTACTATTGCCTGCGCCCTGCTGCTTTTTAGCTGTATTATTAGAGCATATCGATGGAAATTATTATTAAATCCATTCGATAAAGTTCAATTACAAAGTGTCTATTCTGCCACAATGATAGGCTATTTTGGGAATGCTATTTTTGCTTTCAGACTCGGTGAGTTATTAAAAGCCTACTCAGTCATAAAGGGAACAAAAATTAAAACTTTACAAGCTTTCGGTACAGTAATCATAGAAAGGTTATTGGATGTAATAGCTCTGGTTATAATTTTCATCTTTCTAATTCCATGGTTTCCTTTTGATGATGATTACATTAGATATGGTTTAATTAGTTTTATGCTTATTTCCTCTTTATCAATTACAGCAATATATGTTTTCATTCGTTTTGAATTAGTTAAAAACTTTGAAAATAAAAAATGGTTTTTATCGGGTTTTGGTCTAAAACTTAAAATTGCGATTGTTCGATTGTCCGAGGGCTTGAATGTTATCAGAAAAAATGAAGCTTTTCATCAAATTTTAATATCGAGTATTCTACTATGGGGAATTTATTTTATTGAGACTGTATTTTTAGTTAAGGCATGTGGACTAAATTTGGAGATAACTGAAATTGGTATTCTATTTGTTTTAGGAAGTATAGCATTTGGTATACCAGCCCTTCCTGGTTCTGCAGGGACCTATGACGCCGGCGTTAAATACAGCTTAATTTTTGTTTTCAATGTAAGCAGCGCTAAGGCTTTAAACTATGCAATAATTTCTCATTCGGTAGCATATTTTCCATTGTTAATTATAGGCTTTATATATTTTTTATTTGGAAATATTAAACTAAATGAAATAAAAAAAGTTGAGTTAAATCAATGAAAATCTATGATTGCATTTTTTTAGATCGCGATGGAACAATAAACTCTGATCCTAAAGGATATATAAACTCACTTCAAAATTTTAATTTATATGACTTTACTATTCCAGCATTAAAAAGGCTGTCCGATTTAGGAAATAAATTTTGCATTGTTACAAATCAGTCTGGAATAAGTCGAGGTTTAATAAAAGAAGAAAACCTGAACTTTATTCATGATTTTATTTATAGAATATTTAAACAACATGAAATTAAATTACTAAAAATTTACACATGTTTTGACCACCCTGATAATGCAACGGATAGGAGGAAGCCTGGTATAGGCATGTTTCTTGAAGCAAAACGCGATTATGGTTTTGATTTAAAAAAATGTTTAATGATTGGAGATTCTTATGCTGATATGAAAGCTGGCTCGTTACAAGGTATGGATACTATGCTAGTATTAACTGGGCATGGACAAGAAACTTTAGGCATTCTTGGAAAGAAGGAAACCCCCACTTATATAGTGAAAGATCTTAATGATGGAGTAGAAAAATTATGTCTTTAAGAGTTGGAATATTAATGGGGGGGGCTAGCGAGGAGAAAAAAGTCTCCATCGCTACAGGCAAAGCGGTTATCAAGGCTTGTGCAGAGAATGGATATACAACTACAGAGTTTGTCTTTGAAACTAATTACAAAAAATATTTAAAGGAATTAAAAAAACAAAATATAATTTTTAATGCACTACATGGTGGTATTGGCGAGAATGGTAAGATTCAAGCATGGTTAGATGAAAACGATATAAAGTACACAGGTTCTGGAGCTATTGCTTCATCACTATGTATGGATAAAGCTAAAAGTAAAAAAATTGCAAAAAGAAATGGAATCAAAACTCCTGATTGGCAATTGATTGAAAGACTAGACCAAGATGTGAAAATAACATTGCCATTTGTAGTAAAGCCAAATGATCAAGGTAGCACCGTTGGTTTATCAATTGTCAAAAATGATCAATCCGTTCAACCTGCAATAGATCTGGCATTTCAACATGGAAATAAAGTCATTATAGAAAAATTTATTTCTGGCAGGGAGCTAACCATCCCAATTATTAATGAGGATGCATACCCTATAGTTGAAATAAATCCAAAAAATAATTTTTATGATTATGAATGCAAATATACGCCTGGGATGAGTGAGTATGTATGCCCCGCGGATTTAGAACAAAACTTAATTGAAAAAATAGAGACAAATACAATGAAGTTGTTTCAGAAATTTGACTGTTCTGTTTATGCTAGAGCTGATTATATATTAGATAAATTAGGAGTGCCGTACTTTTTAGAAATGAATACATTACCTGGGATGACTTCAACAAGCCTTGTTCCAAAATCTGCTTATGCTAGAGGGCAAAGTTTTCAAAAATTAATAAGATATATAATTGAACTTAGTATTTAGATGAGTTTAAAGTTTTATAATTCATTCAGCAGAAAAAAAGAATTTTTCAAACCAATAATTGATGGCAAGGTGGGTCTTTATACTTGCGGACCAACAGTTTATGATTTTGCCCATATTGGAAATTTTAGAACATTCATCTTTGAGGACCTTTTAAAGAGATGGTTAATTCATACTGGCTATGATGTAACCCACATAATGAACATAACAGATGTTGATGATAAAACTATTAAAATGGCAAAAGACCAAAATGTTGACTTAAATATCATAACTCAAGGTTATACTGAGCAATTTATGAATGATCTGATGTGGCTTAAAATTCTACCGGCAGACAAATATCCAAGAGCGACAAAATCAATTGATAAAATGATAGAAATTATTAAGAAGTTAATTGATAAAGGCCACGCGTACATCGAATCAGATGGATCAGTTTACTTTAACATAAGCACTTTTTCTGATTACGGGAAATTGACTAGAATAAGTATAAAAGGTCAAACGAAATCAGATCGAATTTATGACGATGATTACGATAAAAATTCTCCTCAAGATTTTGCACTATGGAAAGGATGGAAAAAGGAGGATGGAAAAATAGGATGGGATGCACCGTGGGGCAAAGGTCGTCCGGGCTGGCATATAGAATGCTCTGCAATGAGCAGCGAAAATCTAGGAAATCACTTTGATATACACTGTGGTGGAGTTGACAACATGTTCCCACACCACGAAAATGAAATTGCGCAATCTATTTGTTCTAGTGGAGAAAAATTCGTGAATTATTGGTTACACTCAGAATTTTTGCTTGTTGATGGTGGAAAAATGAGTAAATCACTTGGAAACTGTTTCACGGTCAGTGATCTAGAAAAAAAAGGTTTTACTGCTGAGTCAATTCGCTATCAATTACTTGCAGGTCACTACAGAACAAAAATCTCCTTTTCATTAGAAAAGAAACAAGAAAGTGATAAGGTAATTAGTCGCATAAATGAATTTCAATCTTTACTAATTGATTTAGGTGCGCAAGACATTCAAAGAAAAGAATTGCCCAATTCCTATTATGACTTCGTTGAAGCAATGAATGATGATCTGAATACTCCAAAGGCTTTAGGTATTTTTCATAGTTGGATGAGACAAGTGTTCAAAAAAATAAAAACTGATTCTATTGGTGAAAGGGAAATAGGAGAGGCATGGAATTTCTTGACAAACTTTGATATGGTATTTGGTTTTTTAAGCGCGAAAACTTTTAAAATTCCTTTGGAAATAAAAAAACTTATGGAGATTCGAGATGCAGCCAGAGCTGAAAATAATTGGACTCTTGCAGATGATCTCAGAGACCAAATACAAGAAAAAGGTTGGGCAGTTGAAGATACAACCAAGGGACAGAAAGTAAAAAAACTACTTAATTGAATAAAATTTTATTAACCATCAGTTTTTTATTGTAATTATTTTATAAACATATATAAATTTATAGGCTGTGCACTTAGGCATATCACCTTCGAAAATAGGTGATTAGTTCAAATTAAAACATTAAAAGCATATTCTCTTGTGAGTGCTACTTACATTGAACGCCACCGTAGCTCAGTTGGTAGAGCAACTGATTTGTAATCAGTCGGTCGGAGGTTCGAGTCCTCTCGGTGGCTCTAATTCATGTTTTTTGAAAATAAAGTTTATTGGGGGAGATGCCCGAGCGGCCAAAGGGAGCAGACTGTAAATCTGCCGGCGTATGCC
>NZXA02000033.1 GCA_002697665.2 bacterium | reverse complement strand
TGAAATTTCTCCTTGATTAAATAATTTAGATTCTACTATTTCTAATGTCATATCAATTAAATCCAATGCACCATCAGATGAAAGACCTGCATCCATAATAAACAGGCCAGACACCTCTGTAGGCTTCTGATCTTTCAACCAACCAGATAAATCAAGATTTTCTAAATTCATATAGCAACTTATTCTTTCGGCATTTTCCCAAATACCATTCAAACTTAGATTAGAGTTCTCACCATTAAGCGATAAATTTTTTAATCTCCATAAATCTTCAGTTTTATGTAAATCAAATTCGCCTATCATATCTAAACCAGAATCATTAAATACTGATAATGATCCTTTAAAGTTTTTTAAATCAGATTCAAAATTAAATTGACTAGTAAAATTTGAAAATTTTGATTTCAAAGGAGTTTTACTAAATAGCTCTTTCGGAAAACTAAACTTTGGGATATTTAGTGATCCCTTTATTTTATCATTATTTTTTCCAAAAGAAATATCTCCACCGATTGGTAGACCAAATACTTCCCCATTAATTTTCTCAAAAGAAACAAGGTTATCACTGTAATTAACCTTCAAACTATTGAATTTTCCAAAAAGATTTTTGCTATCTTTCAACGATACATTTAATAGGTCACAATTTAGCTGAGGATCTTTGTATCCATTAAATTCACCTCCAAGCATTAATTCTATAATTTGGGAATCATTATTTAAGATTGATTTTATATCTGCATCAACAAATAAGGACCTTATGTGAAAGGGTAAATTCAATGAAAGATTACTTACGGTTTCTCTATCACCAAAACCATCACCAGTTAAATCCAAATCCAGACCCTCTATAGCAATTAAATCAAAAACTGTTTCTCCAAACAAAGATGAAAAAATTCCAAGATTTAAGGAAATCTTATCTACTATTATTCTTTTGCTATTCTCCTTTTCGAAAATAAGATCCTTAATAACAATAGTGCTTATAAAATTTCCCGATAATTCATCCACATTTAAATTCCAATGATTTTGATTTATCTTTTTCATTAATGTTGATTTAAGATGATTTTCCCATACTGATACTTGTGAGAAGGTGACTATTAAAGAAAGAAAAACAAAAAGTGTTCCCAGGAGATATTTTTTTCGTTTATTCATAATAGAAACGTTACAATACGAACTTGAATTTAGAAAGTGAGTTTGATATAAAAAAAAAGCGCTCGAAGGAGCGCTTTTTTGCTATGATTGTAGATTAATCAACTACTTCAAAATCAGCATCCTCTATCTCGCCTTCCTTTTTATTACTCTTCTTAGAGGAACTTTTATTATCAGAGGTATTTGGATTAGGGTTTTGTTCGCCTGCCTCATACATTTTTGAAGCTAAACTACTCCAAACAGTGTTTAATGATTCCATAGATGATTTGATGAGTTCTGAATCACCACTATCTTTAGCTTTCTTCAGAGCATCTAATTTTTCATTAAGATTTTTTTTGTCATTTTCATCGAGTTTATCACCATTCTCATTTATGTTTTTTTCAGTTTCATAAATCAGGTGTTCAGCTTGATTTG
The DNA here is from genome assembly GCA_002697665.2 of bacterium. Taxonomy (GTDB): domain Bacteria; phylum Desulfobacterota_D; class UBA1144; order UBA1144; family UBA1144. The sequence continues at coordinate 3,658 of NZXA02000033.1, read as the reverse complement.
CTAAATCAATTTTCTCTCTTTTTTGTTTATCTTCAGATTCATGTTTCTTTGCATCATTAACCATTTTCTCTACTTCTGAATCAGATAAGCCGCTCGATGCTTCTATCCTTATACTTTGCTCTTTGCCAGTTGCTTTATCTTTTGCATTTACATTTAATATACCATTTGCATCTATATCAAATGTTACCTCTATTTGAGGAACACCTCTTGGCGAAGGTGGGATGTCAGCTAAATGAAATCTACCAATTGTCTTATTATCTGATGCCATTTCTCTCTCACCTTGTAAAACATGGATCTCAACAGTAGTTTGATTATCTGCAGCGGTGCTGAATACCTGAGATTTTTTTGTTGGTATGGTAGTATTTCTTTCGATTAGGTTAGTTGATACACCACCAAGTGTCTCTATACCTAATGACAAAGGGGTAACATCAAGTAGAAGTATATCATCAACATCTCCAGAAAGTACTCCGCCTTGAATTGCTGCACCTAAAGCTACAACTTCGTCTGGGTTCACACTCTTATTAGGCTCTTTGCCAAATATCTCTTTAACCTTTTCTTGTATTTTTGGAATTCTTGTAGAACCACCCACTAATATTACTTCATCAATTTCAGTTTTTGACAAACCTGCGTCATCTATGGCCTGTATACAGGGTTGTACTGTACGTTCAACTAAGTCACTGACTAATTCTTCAAATTTTGCTTGAGTTAATGTCAGATTTAAATGTTTGGGACCTGAAGCATCAGCTGTTACAAATGGAAGATTAATATCTGTTTGTTTTGAAGAGGATAACTCTTTTTTTGCTGTCTCAGCTGCTTCTTTTAACCTTTGCAAAGCCATCGGATCTTTTCTTAAATCAATTCCATCAGATTTATTGAATTCTTCAGCTATCCAATTAATTACTTTTTGATCAAAATCATCTCCACCGAGATGACCATCCCCATTTGATGATTTAACTTCAAAAACCCCATCTCCTAATTCTAGAATGGAGACATCAAAAGTACCTCCTCCAAGATCAAATACTGCTATTTTTTCATCTTTCTTTTTATCCAAACCATATGCCAAAGATGCTGCAGTAGGCTCATTAATTATTCGCCTAACATTCAATCCTGAAATCTTACCAGCATCTTTAGTTGCCTGCCTTTGCGAATCATTAAAATATGCAGGCACAGTTATTACCGCATCCGTTACCTTGGTACCTAAATATTCTTCAGCTTGTTGTTTCAGTTTTTGCAGAACCATAGCAGAAATTTCTGGCGGTGTATATTCTTTATCATTAGCCTTTACAACACATGCTCCATTAGAGTTTTTATCAACTATATATGGTACCTCAGAGATTTCGTTATCTACTTCATCAAACATTCTGCCCATAAAACGTTTGATTGAAAATACAGTATTCTCAGGATTAGTTACCGCTTGACGTTTCGCAGTTTGCCCAATAAGCCTTTCTCCATCTTTTGCGAACCCAACGATAGATGGGGTAGTTCTGCCACCTTCAGGACTTGTAATAACTGTCGGCTCTCCGCCTTCAAGTACAGCAACACATGAGTTTGTTGTTCCAAGATCGATTCCTATAATCTTACTCATTCTAATTTCTCCAATATTTTTCAGATAACTAAAGTTAAATACACATTTGATTTGCAAGGAGTGTACCAAGCAGTGCAATAGTCAATATTGTCATAATGTTATGAAATAATATGCATATTTGACATGCTTTAAAGGTAGTTAATAAGTTATTTAATAGTTTTATTAACTTTTTTTACCTGATTTATATCAAATGAAATTTTACCTTTTTCCATCTTAACGGAAATCATTGTTCCTTTTTGAAATGAATTTTTTAAGAGTAACTCAGATATGGGATCTTCAAGATTTTTCTGAATTTCTCTACGCAACAGCCTAACTCCGTATCTTGGATCATACCCTCTGCTAGCAATATATTTTTTTGCAGACTTGTTGAGTCTGAATTTTAGTCCAAGTTTTGAGAGATTATCAATTAAATCGGTCATTTGAAGGTCAATAATATCGTAAACATTTGATTCGCTGAGTTGATGAAAGACAATTGAATCATCTATTCTGTTTACTAATTCCGGAGAGAAAATATTTTTTACATGCCCTAATATTCTCTCCTTCATTTTTTGATATTCTAAATCATGCTTACTAGACCCAAATCCAAAGCCATTGTTTTTTAGATCTCGTGCTCCCATATTAGATGTCATAATTACAATTGAATTTCTAAAATCAACTTTTCTACCTAATCCATCAGTCAAAACACCTTCGTCAAAAACTTGAAGTAATATATTGTACAAGTCAGAATGTCCTTTCTCAATCTCATCAAACAACACTACAGAATAAGGATTGCGCCTAACTTTCTCAGTGAGTTCACCTCCTTCATCGTATCCAATATATCCTGGTGGGGCGCCAATGAGGCGCGAAAGGGAAAAACGCTCCGTATATTCGGACATATCAATTTTTACAAGTGAGTTGGAATGAGGAAAAAGATTTTTTGCGAGACATTTTGCTAATTCAGTCTTTCCTACTCCTGTCGGTCCCAGAAAGAGAAATACACCTATGGGCCGATTTGGGTTTTTCAACCCTATTCTTGATCTTCTTATTGCATTAACAATGCTTTGAATAGCTTCATTTTGCCCTACGATATAATCACTTAGTTCTCTATTTAGATGCAATAGTCTTTGAGTTTCAGATTCTGCTACTTTTGATAATGGAATACCAGTCATAATCGATACCACGTCTGCTATCATTTCAGAATCAATTGAAACTCGTGATTTATTTTCCTCATTTTGCCATACTTTTTGAGCATTTGATAACTTTTTTACAAGCTTTCTTTCTTTATCCCTAAGCTTTGCGGCATCTTCAAATAATTGTGCAGAAACTTTATTTTCCTTTTTCACTCTGGTATTTTCAATATCTAATTCAATTTTCAGTATATGTTTTGGTACTTCTAAATTGTGTATATGAGCCCTTGCACCCGCCTCATCCATAATATCAATTGCTTTGTCAGGAAGAAATTTATCTGATATATATCTTTCTGAAAGTTCAACACATTCTCTTATCGCTTCTTCTGTATATATTACTTTATGATAATCTTCATATTCCTTTTTAAGTCCGTTGAGTATGTCTATTGACTCTTTAGTATTTGGTGGATTGACATTTATCTTTTGAAAGCGTCGGTCTAAAGCACCGTCCTTTTCGATATACTTTCTATATTCATCAATAGTAGTAGCCCCAATACAATGTATGTCTCCTCTCGCAAGAGATGGCTTAAACATATTTGATGCATCTAATGAACCTGAAGCTCCACCAGCTCCAACTATCGTATGCAGTTCATCAATGAATATTATTATGTCATCATTTGTCTCTAACTCGAGCATAACGCTTTTTAAACGCTCCTCAAATTGTCCTCTATACTTTGTACCAGCAACAATTGAAGCTAGGTCTAGCGATAGTATTCTTTTTTCATGAAGTATTCTTGGGACAGTCCTTCGAAATATTCTTTGGGCAAGTCCTTCAATAATTGCAGTTTTACCGACTCCGGGCTCGCCGATCAATACAGGATTATTTTTTTTTCTTCTTGTTAAAATTTGAGCTACTCTTTCAATTTCACTTTCACGACCAATTACAGGATCTAATTTCCCTTTTTTT
>NZXA02000002.1 GCA_002697665.2 bacterium | reverse complement strand
TTTTTACTGTTCTTAATTTCTTCATTAACAACAGATTCAATATATTTTTGAAAAGATTGTATTAAATCTTTTAACGAAGAAGTTTCAAGCCATGAATCAAAAGATTCAACGCTACTATTAATTATAGCAATAGCCTCTTTAATACTTGTACTATAAGCATTTTTATTATTTATAGATAAATTTTTAAAATCATCTAAATCATAAAGATAACAAAAATCTAAATCTCCCACTCGAGGATCAATATCTCTGGGCAAAGCTATATCAACAATAAAAATATCTTTACTTTTTATATCATCGAAATCACTTTTCTTCAAAATAAATTCATTTGATCCTGTGGAGGTAAAAATAATATCTGCCAACTGAAGATACTTTCGAATATCTTCAAATAATATGGGTTTAGCGCTATATTTATCACAAAAATTTATAGCATTTTTTATATCTCTTGAAGCGACATATACTTCATTAATGTTCTCAGAAATTAAGTTATCAATAAACAGCTGGGACATCTCGCCTGTTCCAATTATAAGAGCTTTTTTTTCTGAAAGATTATCAAAAATTTTTTTTGAAAATCTCATTGCAATATTTGAAATTGACTCTGATCTAGATCCAATAGCAGTTTCACTCCTAACTTTTTTTGCAACTCTCAACGACATTTGAACAAGTCTATGAAGGATGGGTCCAACAGTATTGCATTCATTAGCTTTTAAATAACTTTCTTTTATTTGATTAATTATCTGAGGTTCACCTAAAATCATTGAATCAATACCAGATGCGACCTTAAATAAATGATATACAGCATCGCTAGCAGTTAGATATTGATAAATAACTGGAGATTTTTCAATGTTAGTGGAATGAAATTTAGATAAAAATTCTATCAAAGAAAATGATATATCATTTTTATCGGAACTAACATACAGCTCCACTCTATTGCATGTGGAAAGAATCATACATTCATCTATTCCGCCTATATTTTTCAAGGAAAGCAAAGCTTCTTGGAGATTATCCTTATTAAAAGAAAACTTCTCTAAGAAAGACATCTCAGAATTATTATGATTAATAGTTAAAACAGAAATCATTTTAACTTCCACCTATAATATTCTTTTCCCAATCAAGTTGATCCTGAGAAAAAAACTTCAATCTTGTTTTTTTATATTCTTTTGAACTATATAAGGCATCATATTTATTGATTCCACTTACTTCAGATAATTTTTTAATCAGACTATTACACTCTTTTGGAGACCTACCGTGTATCATTGTAAATAAAGAATAAGGCCAATCTGGATAAGTTGGTCTCCTGTAGCAATGACTAACAGATTTAAAGGATGCCATTTTTGGGGCAATATCTTCAATTCTTTCAATTGGAACATCCCAAACTCCCATAGCATTTGCTTTGAATCCCGCCTTCCTATGATGAAGAATTGCTGCAACACGCCTCATAATACCATTTGTCTGAAAAACTTTTAGGGTATTAATAAGATCATTTACAGAAATTCCAAGTCTTGAAGAAATTACTGAAAAAGGTTCGGAAACTAAAGGGAAATCCTCTTGTACTTCTTTTATAATATCAATATCTTTTGGTGTAAAGTCAAAATCTTTTGAGATATTTGCTTCACCATAAAAATTATTTTCCTCGGTTTTTGAAATATCATCTTTACCTGTCATGTCCAACTTAACACCAATCTTAAATAATTTTAGGGTAGGAAGAATCCTGAAGGATTTAGCATCTGTTTTTTTTGATAATATTTCAACGGTTTTTTCTAACCCCAAAGTGCTAGTTGGTGGAACAGCTAGTGTAAACCATAAATTGTAATAGTGATTTCTTTTGTAGTTATGAGTTATTCCAGGGTGTGAGTTTATAAATTCTGCAGCAGAGTCGATTTTGTCATCGTCAAAAGACATCGCAATCAAAGATGATTTATATTTCATACTTCTGGTATCAAATATTGCACTAATTTGCCTAATATATTTTATATCTTTTAGATTTTCTACTCTTTTTATAACTTCTTCTTCAGATATGTTTAACTTTTTTCCAATAGATTCAAAAGGCTTAATATCTAAAGGAAAACTAGATTGTAAAATATTTAAAAGCTCTGTGTCTAAGTTATCAATATTCATTTCAGATTTTTAAGTATACATAATTATTACTTTTTTACAGTATTCCGCCCGGGGGCATTAAAAATATTTCATCAACATTTACAGTATTTGAATCAAGTATATTTTTTAAAATAAATTTAGCAACATCGGAATCTTTCATCATCGACTCTTTATTCCAATTACCTTCTAAATTATCCCAAAGACCTGTATTGGTAGCTCCAACTTCAGCATGTACAACTCTAACACCTTTTACTCGTAACTCTTCTCTCAATGATTCAGTAAAACCTTTTAATCCAAATTTTGATGCACAATAAGAGGACCAATTTGGAAATCCTTGCCTCGATGCAATAGATCCCATATTAAGTATCACAGAATTTTTTTTAAAGAGTTTGAATAAATTTTGAGTTAATAAGAAAGGGCCTGTAAGATTAACATCAATTATTTTTTTCCAGTCATTGACTTTTATTTTTCCTATTGGACCGAGAACATTTGTTCCTGAATTATTAATTAAAAAGTCTATTTTTTTAAATTTTTTAAAAATTATTGAAGAAATTTTCTTAACATCTTTTGGATCACCAATATTACATTGATAGCAGTAAAGATTATCTTTAAATTCTTCAAACTCTTTGGTAAAAGAAATTACATTTTTTTTCTTGCTTGAAAAAGTAAAAACTTTCATTTTCTCATTTAAGAATAACTCTACTAATCTTTTGCCAATCCCCGATGTACCGCCACTTATTACAACAGTCTTCATTATAAATTCCTATGGTTGCCAATTAGATTTAAAAATTCTGCTCTTGTTCTTTCATCGCTTTTAAAACTTCCCAAAAGTTTACTAGTTATTGTATGAGTATCTGATGTTTTAACACCTCTCATCTCCATACACATGTGTCGTGCTTTAAGTACTACTGCAACACCTTTGGGATTTAGGCCTTTTTGAAGAAATTCGGCAACCTGATTTGTAATCCTTTCTTGATTTTGCAATCTTCTTGAAAACATCTCTAGCGATCTTGCAAGTTTACTTAATCCTACAATCTTTTTTTCGGGCACGTATGCGATGTAACCTTTACCAAAAAAAGGTAATAAATGGTGTTCGCAAAAAGAATAAAAAGGAATATCTAGCTGGACAATCATTTCATCTGTATTTTCAACATCAAAAGTAGTCATCGCGAAATCTGGAGGTGATAAAAATTCATGAAAAGCATCAATAAATCTTCTAGGGGTGTCTTGTAGTCCCTCTCTTCTAGGGTCTTCACCTATAACCTGTAATAATCTTACAACCAAATCCTGATGATCTTCTTTTGTATTCTTTTCATAAGGAAAATTAATCCATGTATTCTTTTTGTCTTTTTCGAATAATACAATAAATTTCTTTTTTGGATATAACTTTTTATATTTTCTTTTAGTTTTTCCAGAGTCAACAATATCATCTACAATAAAATCTGCTTTTTCAGGTTCGTATACATTGATACAACCAAAAAAACTGGCAATTATCATTCCATTCTTAGGAACACCATATATTTTAGTATTTGATTTAATTTTATTTTTCTTTTTAACATATTCAATTCTTGCTATTACATCTTCCCAAGTTAATTCAATAATTTTCATTATTTACCCCTTATAATCGAAAAAATTCTCTGATGTTTCCCAAAGCCTAATATGATAAAGATATGCGGGTTTCGGTATCACATTCACCAACTCATCCCATAAATATTTTGCAATGTTCTCGCCAGAAGCTCTAATATTTATAAAATAATCAATTTCAATATCAAGCCTTTTATGATCTAATATATCAACAACTTTATGCACCTCTAGATCCAACTCTTCAATGTTAATAATCATACCAGTATCAGGAGAAACATCTCCACTAACTGTGAGCTCTAGATAATAATCATGTCCATGGCCATTAGGATTATTACATTTACCAAAAATTTGCTTATTCATTTCATCTGAGAATTTATCATTATGCAATCTATGGGCTGCACTAAATGAATATATTCTGGTTAACGTACAATTGTCTGACATTTATTTCCAATAATCCACAAATAAATCTTTAGTTTCGTAAAGTCTAACTTTCAGTAGCTTACATCTAGTATCTTTTAATTTTTCATCTATGCATTCATATAGTATTTTTGCAAAATTTTCAGTAGTTGGAATTAAATCGTCAAAAAAATCTGTATCTAAATTCAAAAATTTATGATCAAACTGTTTTAGAACAGATTTCAAGATTGGCTTTAAGTTGTAAATATTTATAATCATTCCTGTATCTGGATCGACTGGTCCCTCAACCGTAGTTTCCAAAACATAATTATGCCCATGACCGTACTTGCTGGTACATTTACCAAAATGCTTTAAATTTTCTTCCTCAGACCACGAGTCATTCCAATACCTATGAGAAGCAGAAAATTCAATCTTTTTTGACAAGGTAATAAATTCGTCCATTATTTGTTAAGAATACCATCTATTCTTAAAAAATTAATTCGGACATTTTATAATTTATATTATTATAAAGATATGTCCGTGAAGGAATTCAATTTCCAAATTCCAAAATATTTTAACTTAGCTACTAATTGCATAGATAGGTGGATGGACAATGAAGAAATATCAAATAAAACGGCTATATATGAAGTTAGCCAAAATTTAAAAATAAAATCCATAAGCTATTATGAACTGAATAAAAAGATAAGTTTTTATTCAAATTTTCTTCTCGGAAAAGGAATCAAAAAAGGTAATAAAGTTTTATTAAGAATGGAGAATTCAATAGACTTTATAATATTTTTCCTATCAATTGTTAAAATAGGAGCAATTGTAATTCCAACTAGTATTCTTTTAAAAAAAAGAGAATTAAAATATATTATAAAAAATTCTAAACCCTCTGCCGTTATTAGTAAAACTCTAATTAATTTTTTTAGCGAAGAAAAAATTAAAGTATTAAAGCCCGGAAAGATAAAAAATAAATCACCTTATAAGTACTCAGTGAATATTAAAAAAACTTTGGCTAATGACCCATGCTATATAACATATACCTCGGGTACAACGGGAAATCCTAAAGGGGTACTTCACGCACACCGATCCATACTTGGCAGAGAGCCATCAACTAAATTTTGGCTAAATTTAAATCAAGAAGACATAGTTTTTAATCCTGGAAAATTAAATTGGACATACACATTAGGTGCGGGATGCTTAGACTGTTTGAGATATGGTTCGACAGCAGTTATTTATTCTGGCAATCACAGCATAAATAATTATCTTGAAATAATTAATGATTTAAAAATAACTATATTTATGACAGTACCAGGAATATACAGACAAATATTGCGTGAAATAAATACCGATATAAAAAAAACTAAAAAGTTAATGAAAGTAAAAAATTTTCTTAGTGCAGGTGAACATCTTAAAAAAGAGATAATTATTGAATGGAAAAAGAAACTAAATAAATATATCTACGAGGGTTTAGGTATGAGTGAAATTAGTTATTTTATTTCAAATAATCCTATGGAAAAACTTTTTCCTGGGTCTTGCGGTAAGGTTCAGCCTGGGCACAGTGCATATTTAGTAGATAATAAATATAATAAAATTCCAAATAACTCAGTGGGTGAACTAGTTGTTGAAACAAAAGATCCTGGGCTTATGATTAAGTATTGGAGAGATCCCCATGAGACTAAAAAGAAGTTTAAAAATAATCTATTTTTAACTGGAGACATTTTCAAAATAGATAGCAAAGGGTATTTGTGGTTTCAGTCTAGAAAAGATGAAATAATAAATGTTTTAGGGTTTAGGATCTCACCAAAAGAAATTGAAAAGATTGTTGAGTCTATAAAATTCGTTGAAGAATCAGCACTATGTATCAAGAGAATAGGCAATCAGAAAGAAATTACATCTTTAAGAGTTGTTTTAAAAAAAAATAGAATAAAAAATCCAATAAAAATTATTAATAAAATAATTAATTCTGAGCTAGCAGATTACAAAAAGCCAAAAGAAATTATAATTGTCTCAAAAATTGAAAAAACAATTAATGGAAAAATAATCAGGCTTATTAAGAATTAATTACATCTAAAATATTCTGCATAACTTCTAAGGGACTTTGCTTACCAACCGCATTAGGAGTTATGATTGGCATATCCGCACCTGCATCAATAAATCTGGACAATGTTTCAGAACATTTTTTTGCTGGTCCTACTAGGGCCAAGTCATTCACTAATTCAGCTGTTAATACTTCAGCTGGGTTAGCTCCATCTTTAATTTTTGAGACAATCTCTCCATATCCACTAAGATCCAGAACTCTCTGGTAATATGGCAACCTGGCATATCCTGAAAGACCTTTGATAGCAGACTCAATAGCTAAATCTTCATCGTCTGAAATAAATGACGGCAAACCAGCAGTCAAACAAAAATCCGAAGTTAAGTTTGAAGACTCTCTTCCTTTTTTTACAGAATCTGAGAGTTTTTTTAGATGGCTAGTACTAGCCAAATATGGCATCAACCCATCAGCAACCTCTCCAGCTAATTCTGCAGTTCTCTCGGTTAAACCCGCGATATAAATAGGAAATTGAGATACCTTCCTTTTCAAGCTTATTTGCTCTGAAGTTCCATCAACATAGGATCTAACAGAATTTACATAATTTCTCATAGTATCGATTGGATCTCCCATTTCTATACCCAATCTGGAATTCACTGGCTTATGTGAAACGCCTAGCCCAAGCAATAGTCGGTCATTACTAAACTCTTGTATAGTCATTGATTCTGCAGCACATAAAACTGGGTGTCTTAAATAAATATTCGCAATCCAAGTACCTACCAATGTATTTGAGGTATGGTTTGCCATTAAACTAGCATTAGATAAACCACTATACGGGGGGACCTCTGGCGATAATATTGCATAAATTCCAGAATCCTCAGCCATTTTTGCAATTGCGATTAGATTTTCAGCAGAACAGCCCCATACTGGTGTTGTAATAGATACTTTCATAATAAAACTCCATATATTAAATTATGTTTACAATTTTAACACATTAAGAACAAATCTCTTTAAAATAATTTCTCTTAAATTATAATATTTAAATGTTAAATCGTGAAAAAGTGTTAGAGATTATTTCAGAATTAAAATTAGAGGACTATCAAAAACCAGCCGTTCCTTATATTATAGGAATTTTCCTTTTTGTTTTTTCAATTATTGGTTTAGTATCATTAAGCTATTTACTTTTCTAGCCATGACTTTATGGCAGCACTAGCCTCTATTGCATCAATTCTATTATGAGTATTATCATAATAAGATTTCTTATCATAAGTTAACTCAAGAATCTTTTTTAAAATCCTCTTATTATTTTCATTAATTGTAATGCCTAAAAAATTAATCTTATAACTATTATTAAATATTAATAAACCTTTCTTTTTTTTAGTAAATAATAATGATGATTCATCAGAATCAATATCTGCTAAAAGTTTAATATCAACTCTGTTTATTATAGTCATATCAAAAAATTCGGAGAGATAATTTCGGAATGGGTCCAAACAAAGATGTATTTTTTTTTCTCCTTTTATCATATATGTTATTATACATATATAAATATGGTATTTGATATCACATCCCCCTCTACATTCATCACTGAAGTTTCTACTTTTTCTATAAGCACTTTAAAAAAGAGTACTATCAAACTTAAAGTTGTTTATATCGATGGAAATTTCTTTGTAACAAGAAGAAACAAAGAATCTAGATGGTATAAAAATCTTCTAAATAAAAATGTTGCAGAAATTAAAATTAATGAGAAAGTTTTTTATGGTAACGCTAAAGAGCTTACTGATGAGAAAGAAATAGAGACAGTTTCAAATATCAAATACAAAAATAACAAAAAATTTGAAAAAAGATTTGGTTTTAAAATAAGACTTTTAGGAGAAGCCTTATAGCATCGATATATGGTAATACAAAAGGTTTAAAAAGTAGTGAAAAAAAATTACTTTTATCATTATTTAAAAAAAGAATTTTAAATAATGATTTAATATCGAAAGAATTCCAAAGACATTTAGTTAATTGTAATGATTTAATAGATAAAGACTTTAACTTAATTATTAATCGTCGTGGTAAGGTTTCGATGATTTTTATTGGCTCCCCCTGGATGATTGAAGATTATTTCAGTAATGAATCAATAAAATCTAGTCCATCTCAGAAAAGATTAATTTTTATTACCAAGAAACAAAATGGATTTGAAAAAAGGGATAAGGTTTCACTTATTAATTCTAAACTAAATAATTTTTTATTAATAAGGAACTCACTTAATTCAAACTATGAAGTTGTATATAAAGCAAAGTCCCAGATCAAAAAATTATGGCTATCAGAAAAATATGATGATATTAATAAGCTTAATAGCTGTCCTTTCTGGCAAAATTTTAACAACATTAAACGAGAAAAAATTAAGTTAGTTGAAAATAAACATGACTCTGAAAAAGTTTATCTGGTTAATGTTTCAAATATAGATTCTACAGACCTAAAATATTCTAAAGAAGAGCTCATAGAACTTTGTATTTCTTTGAATAAATCAATAGTAGGGTCTAAACAACAACTAAGAAAAGGATTTGATGCTTCGACTATGATTGGAAAAGGAATTCTTAAAGATATTTTACTAGAGGCTAAGTTTTATAATGCAAATAAAATAATCTTTAATAAAGAATTACTTCCACATCAATCAAAAAAGATTTCGTCGATGACCAATATCAAAATCAGTGATAGAACAGAATTAATTTTGGAAATTTTTGAAAAGAATGCAAAGTCTAAAGAGGCCCATACTCAAATAGAGTTAGCAAAACTTAAATATGAACTTCCAAGATTAATAGGGTTTGGAAAAGGATTCTCTCAAATTACAGGTGGTATCAGATCTAAGGGGCCTGGTGAGAAAAAACTTGAACAAAGAAGAAGATATTTAAGAAAAAGAATAAATGAACTTGAAAAACAAATTGATAATTTAAGCAGGAGAAGGGGATTAAACAGAACCCAGAGACTTAGAAATCAACTTATTACTGCTACGTTGGTAGGATATACTTGTGCTGGAAAATCCACACTCTTTAACAAACTGACAAAATCAAATGTTGTTGAAAGTACAAAAGCTTTTTCAACACTAAATCCAACAACAAGAAAAACCTATTTATCCGAGGATACACAAATTTTATTAAGTGATACTGTTGGATTCATAACTGATCTACCAAAAGATTTAATTTCCTCTTTTAGAGCTACATTAGAGGAGATTGGTCAGTCTGATGTTCTTATTCATGTAGTAGATGTAAATGATAATAATTACGAAGAAAAAATTTCATCTGTTGAGAATACGCTAGATATTGCAGGTCTTCAGTATAGTAAAAAGATTGTAGTTTTTAATAAAATTGATTTAATTCAAATTGATAAAAAAGAAATTCTAAAAAAAATGTTTCCAAAACAATGTATTTCATCATATACCTCGGAAGGATTATCTGACTTAAAAAAATATATAGATCAAGAGATAAAAGAAATAGGTTTTTATTCAGATAAAATTAGCGTTAGCCAATAACCTCGAAAGATCCATTTTTAATAACTTTAATATTTGATTGATTTTCAACTTCAAAATTAAATTTATTTTTTTCATCAGTATCAAAAGTTTTTACAGTTAATTTATCTCCCGGATAGACGGGACTTGAAAATCTTAATGAAATTGACTTTAGCTTTGATGCATCATCTGAAATATTCATACCAATAAGCTTTTCCATTGTCATAGCCATTGTACAAAGACCATGAACTATGATTCCTGAGAGCCCAGCTTTTTTGGCAGTATCTTCGTCAATATGTATAGGATTAAAATCATTAGATGCTTTTGAATACTTATAAGTAATATCATCTCCAATTTCAAAGGATTTTGAATTTATAGGTGTCCTCTCGTTAGTCTGAGGAGGCTGTTTTTTTTGTATATTTTTGGGCTTTTCTGTTTTTACAATATCGGATTCAGCAGCCCTAATAAACAACGTCCAAGTAGAGCTTCCCAATTGATTACTATTATCATCTAAATGAGTTACGCTAAGCTTTAAAATATAGTTAGATCCTTTTTGAACAATTGAATCAATCTTAGCTTGAGAAAAAACTTTAATATTAAAAGATAACAATTTATTAAAAATCATATTCTGTTCCCCGTGCACCAGCATTAGAACACTTTGCTCCATTTCTTCTTTTGACCCATAAAGTTCTGGCATTTTCCATATTGATTCTAAAAGAGATATTTCTTGAACAACATTAAAAATAGGTGGTGCGACATTGTTTAAGGAATAATAATTATTGGTTGAATTTATCGCTGATAAATATTCTTTAACTTTTTCTTCTAGTATAAGTGTTTCAACCCTTTTTGTCTCATATCCAATTAGGTCTGTATTTATTGGCATATTTATACCTCCATATGTTCAATTAGTCTAAGGTTTTAATTATATCATCTAATTGCTTCTTCATATCAGGGCTATCGGTTATTGTTCTTCCGAGAACGATATAGTTTGCACCTAAATCAATAGCTTCTCTTGGAGAAATTACTCTTGATTGATCATTCAATTGAGTATTAAATCTAACTCCAGGAACTAAAATTTCTACATCATCGCCAAAATTCTTCCTGATCAAATTAATCTCATCTCCAGAACAAACCAAACCATCTACACCAGATTTTATAGATTTCTCTGCAAGATTTAGGACATTATCTGATATATCTCCTTTAAAATTAAGAGAATACAAATCATTCTGATCAAAACTAGTAAGTATTGTAACAGCAAACATTTTTGGTGACTTTTGTTCTAACTCCTGCTCTTTACTGACAAGATTTTTTTTTACTTGTTTTATAGCTTTTTCCCCAGAAAGAGCATGAATTGTAAAAATTTTGATATTATTAGAGAACATAAAATTTATGCTAGAGCTCATAGTATTAGGTATATCGAAAAACTTAAAATCAAACATAATTGATATATTTTTTGCATTAATGAATTCAATTATTTTTTGATAATTATTTAAAAAAGAAATTGGACCAATTTTAACAATCTTAATTGGTGGACATAGTTCATTTATCAAATTCTGAATATCATTAAAATTATCCGAATCAATTGCCAATATAAGTTTATCTAATTTTTTCATTTGCAAGATTTAGTAAACCCTCAATATCATCCATTTTAAATTCATTTTTTTTCATACTATCTCTCTCTTTAAATTCAACTGTGTCTTTCTCTAGAGATTTAGGGCCAATTGTTATTTGTATGGGTATCCCTAATAATTCAGAATCTTTAAATTTGATCCCGGCGCTATCTGGTCTGTCATCTAAAGCCACATCATATCCATTTTTCAAAAAATTATCATAAATTTTAATTGCTACATTCATTACTTTTTCATTTTTTGTATCTGTAGGAATTACTATTACTTCAAAAGGAGCCAAATTACTAGGCAGCCTTATTCCTAGTTCATCATTATTTTGCTCAATAGCTGCCGCAACAACTCTACCAACTCCAATACCATAGCAACCCATGTAAAAATTCATATCTTTTCCATTTTTATCAGTAAACCCAGCTTTCATTGAATCACTATATTTTGTGCCAAGTTTGAAAACATGGCCTACCTCTATTCCCCTAGTTGACCTTAAAGTAAAATCTGGGTAGCCAGGGCAAACATCTCCATCAACGGATTGTCTACAATCTAAAAAACCTTTAATTTTAAAATCTTTTTCATGGTTTACATTCAATAAATGAAAGTCTTTTTCATTTGATCCAGTAACATAGGAGGTCATATTTCTTAATTCATTATCGGCAAAAATGTTTATGTCCAGATTAACTGGACCGCTAAATCCTTTTACAGTATTAATTTTTGAAATTTCTTCATTGGTAGCAAGATCTGCAAACTCTAGATCTCTATTTTTTTTATATTTCGTCAAACTAAGTTCGTGATCCCCTCTTATTAAAACTGCTTCAATTCCTTGATTTGTAGATAAAATCATAGTTTTTACAATTTTATTAATTTTAATCTTTAAAAAATCTGATACTTCTTCTACAGTAATACATGAAGGAGTAGAAACTTTTTCAATTTTATTCTCTGGCATTTCTCGACCAGCACCACTATTTTTTTCATGTTTTTTTTGATTTAAATCATCTTGAGTAAAAACAACGGGAGTAGTTTCAATATTCGATGCATAATCACATTCATCACAAACCATTATTAAATCTTCACCTGTTTCAGCCAAAACCATAAATTCATGAGAAAAACTTCCGCCGATGTTTCCAGAATCTGCCTCAACTGCACGAAATTCTAAGCCACATCTTTCGAAAATCCTATTATATGCTTCAAACATCTTTTTATAAGATAAGTCTGCTGAATTTTCGTCTATATCAAAACTATAGGCATCCTTCATTATAAACTCTCGAGCCCTCATTACTCCAAACCTAGGTCTTATTTCATCTCTAAATTTTGGTTGAATCTGATAAATTGTTATTGGTAGATTTTTATATGACTTTATTTCCTTATCGACTAAATCAGTTACGACTTCCTCATGCGTTGGGCCTAGACAAAAATCTCTATCGGCTCTATCTTTGAATCTCAATAGCTCTTTTCCATAAATGTTCCACCTCCCACTCTTCTCCCATAAGTCCGCAGGCGTAACATAAGGCATCATAACTTCAATGGCTCCCGCAGAATTCATTTCTTCCCTAATGATATTTTCAACTTTTCTTAAAACCTTTAACCCTATTGGTAAGAAATTATAAATGCCTGCAGCAACTTTTCTAATCATCCCAGCCCTAATCATTAATTTATGACTTGCTGTCTCAGCATCATTAGGTGCCTCTTTTAATGTTGCTAATAAATATTGTGATAATTTCAAACAGAGAACCTCATAAGTTAATTTTTTCTATCTCTTCGACAAGAATATCCACTATTTCAGATTCCTTACAAGATTTATAAATTTTTCCATTTTTATATATTTGTCCTTTACCTCTACCACCTGCTATACCAATATCAGAACCTAAGGCTTCCCCCGGCCCATTTACAACACAACCGAGTATTGATACCTTTAAAGTCTTTTTAATTTTGATTTTTTCAATTCTTTTTTCTACATCTTCCACTAAGGACTGTAAATCAATTTCAAGTCTCCCACAGCCTGGGCAAGTTATCAACTCAATTCCATTCTCAAAATGGCCCAATGCTTTTAATATGTTTTTCCCCATTTTTACTTCTTTTATAGGATCATCCGTTAACGAAACTCTAATTGTATCCCCAATGCCCTCAGAAATTAGGCTACCAATACCAATTGAGGATTTTACGGATCCAATCTCATATGTACCAGACTCGGTAACACCTAAATGAAATGGAACATCAGTTTTTTTTGCAAGTTTTCTGTAAGCATCAATCATTATATTTACATTACTTGATTTAACAGAAACCTTAACATTTTTGAAATCCAACTCATCTAATATTGATAGATGTCTTTCCGCACTTTCAACAAGTGCATCTGCAGAAGGATAGCCATATTTTTCAAGTAAATCTTTTTCAAGAGAGCCGGAATTAACTCCTATTCTAATTGGTATATTGGAATCTTTTGCAGATTGAACCACTGATATTATTCTTTTTTTTTGCCCAATATTTCCTGGATTTATTCTTAAACCATGAACTCCAGACTTAATAGCCTCAAGCGCCAACCTGTATTCAAAGTGTATGTCTGCGACAATGGGCAATTTTGTTTTTAAAATTATGTCTTTAAGTGATTTTGCAGCATCAATATTAGGTACAGCACATCTAATTATATCACAACCAGCCATTTCTAGTTCATTGATCTGTTCAACAGTTTTTTCAATATCCCTTGTATCGGTCTTTGTCATAGATTGAACTGAAATAGGATGATCAGATCCAATATTGACTTCTCCCAAACTAAAGCATCTTGTATTCCTTCTCATCTTTAAACCTAATATATAATAATTATCCGTGAAATACTATAAAAGTGAATCTGTATTTTTATTATGTATACTAAGGTCATTATGAAAAAAATAATATTTAAGAAAAACATAAATGAGAATACTGATTCTGGTCAAAACGAAGTTAAAATGACAAATTTTAAAAAAGATACAGATAAGTCAGATTTTGTTTTTACCCAAGAGACAGTATTTGATGCTTTAAAGAATGTTATGGATCCAGAGCTCCCTGTAAGTATTGTTGATCTGGGACTAATATATTCTGTTGAGACTGCTGATAACAATATCAGCATCAAGATGACACTTACTACTCCTGGCTGCTCTATGGGAAGTGCAATTTCTAAACAAGCTGAGAATGTACTTTATGCCCTAGGAGCGAAAAATGTTTTGATAGAAATAGTATGGGATCCACCATGGAATCCTAATATGATGAGTAATGAAGCAAAACAAAAACTTGGTATGTAAAAATATGCTAGATAAAGAAA
>NZXA02000013.1 GCA_002697665.2 bacterium | reverse complement strand
GCAGTGTTAGTTTCAGAAGAGAAGTGTCTAATCATTGATTCTAAAGCTACATCAAATATAGAGGTTATTAAAGAGCTGAAAAATGATGAAACATCTAAGGAAAGAATTGATGAAATTAAGAAAGAAATAAAAGATAAGGTAACTAATGAAGCAAATAAGCTATCAAAAAAGGGTTATCACAATATTGTTGTAAAAGAAAAGTATCATACTCCTGAATTTATAATAATGTTTATCCCAAATGAAAATGTTTTCTTAATAGTTAAGGAACTTTTAAATAAAGATACAAATATGATTGCTGAAGGTGTAATTTTGGCAGGTCCTGATAATCTAAATTTTATTATACTAATGTGGCATTACATAAACGGAATATTAAAAGTTCAAGATCAAATCGAAGATATTAGAAATGCGGCGACACAAATTCATAACAGGTTTGGTACAGCTGCTGAGCACTTTTCTAGTTTAAAAAATTCCTTAGAATCTAGTGTGAACAACTGGAACAAGTTGGTATCAAGCGTTGATTCAAGACTTATACCTTCGGTAAAAAAACTTGAAAAAATGGGAATAAAATCTTCTAAAGAATTACGAGAAGTTGGCACTATTAAAGATTCACCAGAAAATTTCAAGAAACTCCCTCAAGTTGATCAAAAAGAAATTTTTGAGCAAGATTAGAAATTTTAAGTATATTATTCTTTATGAGGATAATATTAGTTTTTTCATTATTAATTTTGAATTTATCTTTTATTCCCAGTTCAACTATTAATAATCATTTCGATCATAATGAAGTCACTCATTCTCATCATAGCCACTCGGAAGATATTCCATGCAATAGTAATACCACTGAATCGTGCAACGAACACGAATGCTGTACTCTTTTTGTATTTAAACCATTAAATAATTTTAAGTTTACAAAGAATACTTCATTAAAAACTTTTTTTAATAAATCAAAAATATTAAGTCTTAAGTTATCTGAAGTTTTTCGACCCCCAATTGTTTAATTTTTTTTAAATTTAAATAATTGGAGGTTAATAATTTTGCATAGATTGCTATTTCTTATAGTTTTCTTCATATCTATAAATGTTTTTTCAAGACCAGTTTCATACACTGGTGGGACAACTTTTATGGCAATGAATAATGGTGATAGAATATCATCACACGTACATTATTCTCCTAAATATTTTTATTCTTTAGGATATAGATTTGAATATTGGAAAGACAAAGATTATGTAAATCATTTTTTGCAAGGTAATTATCTCGTTGAAAGATTTAATAATATAGACTCTCAAGCAAATATTTATTTAAAAACAGGAATTGGTACATCTACTTATCTAGAAGGTGATAAAGATTACAATAAATCATATTTTATTTCGGGGTCGGCTGATTGGGAAACACAAAAACTATATTCGAATTATGAAGTTAGATATTCTGATATAGAGAATATTGAGGATTTTATTCTTCATTCTGGAGCCTTAGGTTTTGCTCCTTATGTAGGTAATTATGGTGATTTACACACTTGGGTACTTTACGCTTTTCAATATAATGAAGATAAAAATAAGAATAAATTGACCCACGGGCCAAAACTTAGATTTTTCAAAAATACAAATTTAATAGAGATTGGTATCAATAATAGAAAAGATTTGATTCTAAATTTAATAATTAGATATTAGGGGTTTTAAAATGAGAAAAAATATAATAATAATTCTAACAATTTTATCAGCACTAACATTCAGTTCATTTTCACATGACGGTGAGAATCATTCATCAGAGCATAGGTTAAAATTAGATTATAAAGCTTCTGTTGGAACAATCGATCCTAACGGAAAAATTATAAGGGTTAATGTTAAAGGGCTGGTTTGTGATTTTTGTGCTAGAGCAATTGAAAAGGTTTTTATGAAAGAGAAGTCAGTTGCAGGCTTGACTGTAAATCTTGAAGAAAAAGAAATTAAAATTTTTACAAAAAAAGGGATGAATATTGATGATGATATTATAAGAGAAAAGATTAAAGATTCTGGATATATTGTTTCATCAATAGAAAGAATTTGATGGATAAAGAAAAAAAATCATTATTAACACAAATTCTTGTTCTTTTTGCGAGCAGTAGCACCTTAGTGTGTTGTGCTATACCTGCACTTCTAGTAGCAATTGGTGCAACAGGTGCATTAATAAGCCTTTTTTCAAATATTCCTTTTTTAATAACTATTAGTGAGAATAAAGAAATCGTTTTTATCATATCAGGCTTATTAATAATTACTGCTTTTTGGACTCAGAGAAAAGATGAAATAGATTCTTGTGAGCTTGATGACTCACTAACAATGTCATGTAATAATCTCAAAAAAATTAATAAAAAAATACTCTATTCAAGTTTATTTATATATTTAGTTGGATTATTCTTTGCATTTTTTGCTAAATATTTAATCTAAAATGAGCTTTTAAATTTTAAAGCTCATTTTAGATTATAAAGTTATTTTAAATTATAAAGTAATTACTTGATCTGGTGGATTACCAGAAAGTGCTGTATATAATTGTGGGAAGCAACCAACATGTACTCCATTTACAACATCCTTGGGTTTAACTTCGCCGGTTCCACATTGACTGAATTCTCCTTCAGCAAGATTACGTCTTAAAGCACACTGGTCACATGCCATTAAAAGAATATTTTTTTCTTCAGCAATTTTAGCAAGACGCTCTCCTACTGGATCACCCTTTCGAAGAGAAAATACATTATCGTCAAAAAAGAACATTCCAACTACTTGGACAATATGACTATCCGACTCAAGTTGCGGCAATATCATTGATGATAATTTGTGAGTTGCTGCCATATCATTGGCAAAAACGTAAGCTATTTTCATAATTATTAACCTCCTTTAGATAAACATTCACGCAAATTTTTTGAAAGATTAGTGACTAATTCAAAATAAAGACTTTTTCCAGGTTTTAAATCAAAGCCTAAAGGATCGAGTTCACCCTCTTTGGCATTAGTCTCTTGTATTACAGTTTGAACAATTCTTGATGGAAATTGAGGCTCTCTGAACAAGCATACTACGCTGTCCTTTTCAATTTTTGCTTTAATTTCTTTAATTCTCTTCGGGGTGGGAGAAATTTCAGGATTTAATGATATTGATCCAACTGAATTAAGATCATAATCTGCTTCAAAATATTGATACGCATCATGGAATACTATGTATGGCTCACTATTGATATTTATTAACTCCTTAGCTAATTCTTTATTCTTATTTGATACCTTTTTTATGAATTCTTTTGCATTAGCTTTATAAATATTTTTTTTATCAGGCGATATTTTTGATAGCTCTTTTACAAAAAACTTTGTTAACTTAATTACATTTTTACTACCAAGCCAAATATGTGCATCAAAAGATCCATGGTTGTGTTCATGATGATCACCATGGGCCTCCTCTTCCCAAACACCACCCTCTCTTATGGGTAGTAATGATAAATCTGCATTACCTAAAATTTTTATAGTTTTTATATCTTCATCTAATGCATTAAGAGGTCTTTCAATAAAAGATTCAATTGATTCATCTATGTAAATTAAAACATCTGAATCTGTTATTTTCTTCATGTCAGAAGGCTTAAGTTTAAAATCATGAGGAGATGAATTATTATTTAATAGAAGTTCAACATCAGAATCTACTATATTTAATAAAATCGAATGAATAGGCTTTATAGTGGTAACGATTTTTTTTTCTTTAGTGTTTGCAATGAGGGTAAAATTTAATAAGATAATAGTTATTATAAAAGTGTATAAATATTTCATAGTGTTATAATATAACAATTGGAGATTTAATGTCAAACTGCTCAAACCATAAAATATGTATTGATTCTGCACTGTCAGAGGCAGAAAAAATATGTCAGCAAAAAAATATTCGACTTACTGAGATAAGAAAAACAATTTTAAAAATAATATGGCAAAGCCATAAAGCAACTAAGGCATATGACATATTAGATCAAATATCTGGAATGAATTTTTCTGCAAAACCCCCTACGGTTTATAGAGCTTTAGATTTTTTACTTGAAAATGGATTTATTCATAAAATTAATAGTTTAAATTCTTATATTGGATGTCCTAACCCACTTCAAAATGATCAATGTTACTTCATCATTTGCTCTTCATGTGACGAAATAGAAGAATGTAGTGATAAAGGAATAACGAACGCAATTGAATCTGTAATGAACAAAAATAAATTTAGTCATAAAAATATCGCCGTTGAAATTAATGGAACTTGTAATAACTGCCTAGATAACAGAAAATAAAGAACATGTTAATTAAAGCTGAAAATATATCAGTTACTCGAAATAAAAAAGAAATACTTAAAAATATTAATATTGTTATTAATCAAAAAGATTTTATAACAATTTTAGGTCCCAACGGCGCTGGAAAGTCAATGCTTCTTAAGTGTCTATTAGGTTTTTATAAGCCAGATAATGGATCAATTATAAAATCACCAGGATTAAAAATTTCTTATACACCTCAAGATTTCACAATTGATAAATCTATTCCAATTACAGCTTTAGATTTTATAACTTTAAATAAAAAGATTGAAAATAAGAAAATAACCGAAATTTCTCAAGAATTTAAAATTGAAAAAATTCTCAAACAACAATTATCGACATTATCTGGTGGTGAATTACAAAAAATATTAATTGTCAGATCCCTAGTTGATAATCCAAATTTATTAATTCTAGATGAACCAACTCAGAATTTGGATGTGTCTGGTCAATTAAACTTCTATAAATTTTTAAATCAAATATATAAGGATAGAAATATAAGTATATTAATGGTTTCCCATGACTTACATATGGTTATGTCATCCACAAAAAAAGTTATTTGTTTATCAAATCATATATGCTGTTCAGGAGAGCCATCAACAATTACTAAAGATCCAGAGTTTGCTAATTTATTTGGCCATGATTTTGCAAATATGATGTCCTTATATAAACACGATATCAATCATAATCATATTGAGGAATCTAATGATTGATGGCTTTATAGTTAATGCATTAATAGCTGGAATATGTGTATCAATAATTGCAGGAGGGCTTGGGTGTTTTATTGTATGGAAAAAAATGGCTTACTTTGGTGACTCTTTATCCCATAGCAGCTTATTTGGAATAGCATTAGGAATCGTATTAGGATTTAATTCAACTATTGGGACATTTATAACCTGTTTGGTTTTTGCAGGTTTTTTAACATATTTACAAAATAAAAACATTTTTTCAAATGATACTCTCTTAGGGATTCTTGCTCATGCATCTTTATCAATTGGAATAATAGCAATTAGCCTATCAAATCAATATGTAAATTTAGATGCATACCTATTTGGAGACATATTGACAGTTACCGATCAGGAAATAAAATTTTTTATTTTTGCAGCAATATTAGTTTTTGGTACTTTATTTTTTATTTGGGAAAAACTTGTTTTGATGACAATTAATGAGAATATTGCAAAAGCTGATAATATAAATACAAAAATTATTCAATCTATTTTTTTAATTCTTTTAGTAATATTTGTTGCAACGTGTGTAAAAATTGTTGGAATTTTATTAATAACCTCAATGTTAATAATTCCTGCTGCTACCTCAAGACAAATTACTAGCTCTCCCGGCAAAATGGCAATTGTTTCTGGAATGCTTGGCATAATATCTATTTTTTTTGGAGTATATTTATCAGTTATTGCTGATATACCGACTGGTCCTTCAATAATATTAGTGCTAACAATAATATTTATTCTTGTTTTGTTACTATTTAAAAAAAATTAACTTGATGTTAATAAATGTTATGTTATAACATATTTAAATTTTTTTTAAGGCGGTGACTAAATGAGGAATTTATTCTTATCATTTGTACTATTTTCATTAATTTTATTACCACTTGATTCATTTTCAAAGGGTCATGAAAGTCACGATGATCATTCTGATCACGGAGGAGAAATGGGCTTTTATATTCATTCGGGTATAAGAATTCATCTAGATAAAACTCTTGATGCAGAAGAAGAAAAAGAACAAGTTGATGAAGCATCTACTCATTCACATTTTGAGATTGGATATAACTTCAATGAAATGTTTTCTATTATTTCGGATATTAAAATAGAAGGTGGTGATCATGGACATTCCCATGGGGAATCAGAATCAGAAACTCCAAAAGATAAGTTTTTCGAAGAACATAAAACAATAGTAAATAAACTTTATTTAAATATAAATGCGGAAGATTTTAATTTTTATATTGGTAAATTTTCACCTGTTGTGGGTATAGATTTTCATAAATTTCCTGGGGCTTACGGCTATCAAGAAGTTGAAGGTTATGCCCTACTCCAAAAAGTTGGACTAGGAGGGCAATACACTGCTGATCTAGAGGATGCTGGTACCCATAAATTCAATATATCAAGCTTTTATCAAGATACATCCTCTTTAAGCCATTCTAGAATAAATAATAGCGGTAAACTTCGTAAGGCAGATGGTGGTATTTCAAATACAGAAGATCTGTCATCTTATGCAATATCATTACAAGGGAAAGATTTCTTTTCTCTTGATAATAATTTCTTAGATGGTTTTATGTATCAAATTGGACATGCAAAACAAGCTAAGGGTACAGGCGGAGAAGCTGATGAAAAAAGATATTCAGTTGGATTTTCCCATAAATCATACTTGTCTGAGGATGTTACTATGATGCTAATTTTTGAATACATGGATATCGAAAAGCTTGGTGGTGAAAAAGGTCATGATAGAACCTACACAACCTACGGTGCAAATTTTGAATATGATAAATTTACGCTGGGCGGAACAATCACTCTGAAAGACAATGATGCTGAAGAAGCCGATGAAAATGTAAATGATAGTGTTCGACAGTTTTCTATAGGCTATTTTGTAACTGATCAATTCAAAGTGGACTTGGGATATAAAAGAAAAAAGGCTTCTAATGAAGTTTCTAAAATAGCTGGAATAACTCTTAAATATGTTTTTGATTGGCCAACAGGTGGACATGCAGGTCATGACCATCACGATCATTAATAAATGTTAAATACTCTATAAACCCTGAATATTTCAAAAATTATATCAAATATTCAGGGTTTTTTAATTAATTTACTAAAATGGTTCAAATATTGCCATGAAAATTAATATTGCAAAAAATAACATTAATACCTGGTGATGGCATAGGCCAAGAAGTAGTTCTTGGCACTAAACAGATAATAGATAGTCTTGGATTAAATATACAGTGGGATATAGTAACAACCCCTATGGATGATAAAACCAAGAGAATATCTGAAGAGCTTGAAAAATCATTGTCAATTACAAAAGTAGGATTAAAAGGACCACTGACAACACCAGTTGGAGAAGGATTTAGA
This sequence comes from bacterium, assembly GCA_002697665.2. GTDB lineage: Bacteria > Desulfobacterota_D > UBA1144 > UBA1144 > UBA1144. Next base: position 8,918 of record NZXA02000013.1, on the reverse strand, counting down.
AGTATCAATGTTGAAATAAGAAAAAGATTTGAACTATTTGCAAATGTGAGACCTATTAAAACACTCCAAGGCTTTAAAACTAATTATAAAGATCTTGATATGATAATTATTAGAGAAAATACAGAAGATTTATATGCAGGCAAAGAACTTGAAATAGCCAAAGGCGTAACTCAATCTATGAAAATAGTGACAACTGCCGCTTCTGATAGAGTTGCTAAGTTTGCTTTTCAATATGCTTTAGAAAATAAAAGAAAGAAAGTTACTGTTCTACACAAGGCAAACATTATGAAATTAACTGATGGTTTATTTTTAGATAGAGTCAGAAGAATATCCCGAAGAAAAGCCTACATGGACATAGAATATGAAGAGTTGATAATTGACAATGCTTGTATGCAGCTAGTAATGAATCCCAATAGATTTGATATAATTTTGACAGGAAATCTATTTGGCGATATTGTTTCAGATCTTTGTGCAGGACTTGTTGGGGGCTTAGGTGCTGCATCAGGGGCAAACCTTGGTTCGAACTATGCTGTTTTTGAGCCTGTTCATGGCACCGCACCAGATATTGCAGGTAAAGGCATAGCAAATCCTTTAGCTACGATATTATCTTCAATAATGATGTTAAACCATATTGGTATGAAAGAGGGAGCAGTAAAACTAAATAAGGCAGTTCTTTATACTCTATCTTTTCCAGAGAATAGAATGAAAGATATGGGAGGAAAATTAAAAACTAAAGACTTTATTAATAAAATAATTTCAAATATTAAAAATTAATTTTTTTGATATTTTTAAATAGAAATTTGTCATGGTAAAATCAAATATGAAATTTTTAATTTATTTATTTTTACTTTCATTTTCATTTAATATAATTGGGACAACCAAGTCTATTGCATCCGCTACTCATGAGCAAACATGCAGAGATTTTATAGAATTATTAAATGATACAACTGCAAGAATATCAGATTTAAACTTTAGTATGGAAGAAGAAGCTGTTCAGATGAAAAATGAAGTAGTAGAAGAACAATTATCCATACTTAAAAAATACTATGGGGAATTAGGAGTTGGCGAGCTTGAGGTTGCTTGGGAAGAAGTATGGGGAACAAAATTTTTTGAAGCATCTTCAGCTACAGCAAATACTCAAAGAGAAAAAATTATTGAAATTTGTGGCCCTTATTATAACAAAACAGAATTAAACCAAATGGACTTTGTTTTACAAAGCTATTATGAGTTAGAAGAATAAAAATTTTACCTGTTAATTAAAACTAAATCTCTATCTATTTCACCTATATCCCTACAACCTGATAAGGTCATACTTTCTATTAATTCTTTATTAATTATATCTAATACAAGCTCAACTCCACTTTGACCTGAATGATTCAGGCCCCACAACAAAGGTCTACCTATTTGAACTGCATTTGCACCAAGAGCAATGCATTTTAGTATATCAGTTCCTCTCCTTATTCCTCCATCAACAATCAGTAAAGGTTCATTTCCTATTTGTTTTCTGATTGGCTCTATTTGTTTTAATGTGGGCACAGCAGTATCAAGCTGTCTACCACCATGATTAGATATAATAATTCCATCGGCTCCATGATTTAGTGCGTTTTGGGCGTCATCTGGTCTTAGAATTCCTTTTACTAAAACTGGAAGCTCTGATACTTCTTTAATCCATTCAATTATTTCAAAGGTCAATGTAGGATCAAATAAATGGTCTGAATGTATAGACATTGATGAGCCCTCTAAATTTTCAATATTATTAAAATTTTCAAATTTTGTCCCTATAAAATTTCCCAGTTTTAAATTATCAGGCATTTTAAATGAGCTTCTTTCGTCCCTTTCTCTTGTTCCTAATCTTGGGGCATCAACAGTAAAAACAATAGCTTTATAATTTTTTTTCTTGCATTTTATTAAAATATTTTTTGTAAAATCTCTATCCTTAGAGAAATATAGTTGAAAAAATAATTTATCATGAACAGGTGACAAATCATCAATACCAAAATTTGCGATTGTGCTATGCGTCATAATTGTATTGAATTTATTTGCAGCTTTTGCGGTTCCCAATTCACCATCAGCATGGGCCATTTGTTGCATTGCAACTGGAGCCAATAATATAGGGCTATCAATTTCTAAATTTAATATTTTAGTTTTTGTATTAATATTTGAAACATCTTTTAAAAATTTAGGCAATAATTCGTATTCATCAAATATAGATCTATTTCTTTTTAAAGTAACTTCATCTCTAGCTCCAGAAGAATAATATCCTTCAATAGCATCTGGCAGCTTATTTGGAAACTCTTTCTCTAAATCAAAAAGATTAATAATCATCTTATTAAATAATATATTTTAATTTTTTAAAAATAAAATTTTCACTAAAAGCATAACTAAAGCAGTTGATGAGCAAGAGACAATCATGGAGATTATAAAAGAAAAACCATTTTTTAACATATATGGCAATAAAAGGAATAATGGAACAGTTGCAAGTCCAAAATATAAAATTTCATAGCTAAGATTTGCGATTTTCAAAGTATCTTTTGATTCATAATAAATCCAACAAAAAGTTAATAATGAAACAAGTGGCAAAGCAATAATAAAAGCTGCAAGTATAGAAGACCTTTTAGATATTTCTGTTGCAAGAACTATTATTGAAGCAGATATTAAAACTTTTAAAATATATTGATACATTACAAAAATATTAACTAATTATCGAAGTTACTAAAAATATATTAGTTACTCTAAATATACTACTATAAATCTCAAAGGCATAGTATATCATCTCATCCATAAAGATTTAGGAGCTATACTATGAAATTATTAAGGAATATTATTTTATTAATTTTTACTATTAGTATGAACTCATTTGCAGATGAGTTTAAAGATGAAAAAAAACTAAGAGGTGATTCTCATGCCCCTATAGATGTTATGTGCGATCATTATCATAAAAAAAATGAAATTATGCTTTCTTACAGATTCATGAACATGAATATGGATGGATATTCAAAAGGTTCATCAGATGCTAATTATAGCGATGCAAGAACTAAACCTAATGGATCTAACTATATGGTGGTACCGTTAGAAATGACAATGATTATGCATATGTTAGGTGGTATGTATGCAATTTCAGATGATATAACTCTAATGCTGATGGGATCTTATTTTGATAATGAGATGGAAATGAAAAAACACTCAAATGGAGTGAAGAAAAAAATGAAGTCTAGTGGATGGGGAGATTTAAAATTTAATTTAATAAAAAAACTGTTTGCTGAAAATGATACTAAAATTCATTTTAATGTTGGTTTGAGTCTTCCAACTGGTTCTATATCAAAAAAAGATACTATGTTTTCGGGCTCTAGAGCAACTCTGGGCTATGGAATGCAATTAGGATCTGGCACCTATGATTTATTACATGGATTAACCTACAATAAAATGAAAGATAATTATTCCTACGGTCTTCAAATATCAGGTGTGAAAAGAATAGGAGAAAATTCAAAAGAATATACTCTAGGTGATATCTATCAATCAAATCTGTGGATTGCAAAGCCTTTAAATAATAGATGTACATCCATTTCTATAGGTTCAGAATTTAAATTTCAAGAAAAAATTGATGGGTCACATAAAGATATATCTTCAATTATGAGTTTTGCACAAGATAAAGAATCCACAGGCTATAAAAGAATAGATTTAAGTATAGGAATAAATCATATATTTGATGATTTAAATAATTTAAGACTAGCTTTTGAATTAAAAAAACCTTTATATAATAACGTAAATGCAGTTCAACTTGAACCCGATTATTTAACTATTATTGGACTACAGTATAGTTATTAGTATTTTATGTTATTTTTTTAGTAGCTAAATTGAAAATAATTGGGAGCTGAAATTGAAATGAGTTTTTTTAAATCTTATACAATATTAATAATTTTAATTTTTATGAGTGCATATAATATTAATGCAAACACAGATATTAAAGACGATTTAGAGTATTTGAAGCCTAAAGAAAAACATAAAATAGGAATTGGTGGCGGATTTATTTATAAACCAACATATGTAGGTTCAAGTAGCATAAGGACTGTTTGGTTTCCCACTGTCACCTACCAATATAACGACCCCGAAAAAGAGTATTTCAACTCTTTTGATTTGTTTGGTCCTTTTGCTTCACTATCTGTATACGATTCAAATATATTAAGTTTCAATTTGGTAGGAGAGTATGATTTTGGTAGGCAAAGTGGTGATGATAATTCTCTAGAGACTCTTGAAGATATTGACCCTCATTTTAATATGGGATTTGATTTTGCATATAAAATTCCTTTTAACTTATCTCTTGACCTTGAATACCAAACTGGAGTTTCTGATCCAGGAACTGAAAATACGTTGAGTTTTTCATTAACTCATAATAAACTTATATGGGTTAATTTTTCACAGCCACTCATCAATGAAGCATCAATTTCAATGAATTATGGAAATTCTGAATGGATGGAAGAATGGTTCTCAACACCTTCAACTTCAAAATTTTCTAAATATACTGCAAAAAGTGGTTTTTATTCAACATCAATTAGCAATATGTCAGTGATTCCAGCAGGAGAATCTATGTCTTTTTTTGTTAATATAGAATATGAAAGACTGAGAGGAAATGCTGCTGATAGTCCACTTGTAAAAGATCAGGGATCTAAACATCAGTACATGTTCATGTTTGCAATTGTTTTTGAAATCGCTAAATTTTAGATTTAATATTTTTATAGAAAATGATGAATATAAATGAAAATGAGATATTAGTTGCTCAAGAAAATTGGGGAAAAGGTATTGTTGAAATTGGTGATCAATATTCAAAGAATTTAGATTATGAATCTAGGGCAATTAAACACATTAAAGATTTATATGCATATGAATTTTCAGAAGTTTTATTTAAACCTACAAAAGTATCAAAAGTACAATTTAGATCAACTTTTGATGAGGCACTTTCTTATTTTGTAGCAACTAACAAGGTGTGTGAAGAAGATACAGGATTTGCAATTGAACCATGGTTAAACGTAAGGTTTGAAAATTCAAATATTATCATATTTGAAAAAACAGCTTTAGCTATGGGTAATTATTTTTTTACAAATGCGGAATCAAAAATTACAAAAGTTGAATATACATTTGGGTACATTAAAAGTGATGACAATAGAATTCTCATCAACTTACATCATTCGTCCCTACCCTATACTCCTTAAAGTTACGGTATCTTTTTAGTAAGTATGTTACTTTATTTATACTACTATCTTTTATTGATATTACTGCTATTATTTTAAAGATATTTTTTTATCAGAGGAGATGAAATTATGGGATTAACAGCAGATAAAACTTTTTATCCTACTGCAAAAATGGCTATGGAAGCGCCAGCAGAAGAATTAGCATACGTTGCAACATTAAATGTTCATGGAAAACCTGATTCATTATGTACGGTTGATGTAAATCCAAATTCGCCAGATTATCAAAAAACTGTAAGTGAATTAGTCTTGCCTAATGTTGGTGACGAACTTCATCATTTTGGATGGAATGCGTGTAGTGCACACTTATGCCCTTATGCACCCCACCCGGATGTAGAAAGGAGATATTTATTAATTCCTGGATTACGTTCTTCAAGATTATATATAGTTGATACTAAAGATAATCCTAAAGAGCCAAAAATTATTAAAACAATTGAACCAGAGGAAATAATGGAAAAAACTGGTTATAGCAGACCACATACAATACATTGCGGACCTGAAGGAATTTATGTTAGTGCTCTTGGTGGTGGAAGTGAAAGTGGTGAAGGACCTGGCGGAATTTTCTTAATTGATCATTTAACACTTGATATAAAAGGACAATGGGAAAATGATCGTGGACCTCAATATTATGCATATGATTTTTGGTGGCACTTAGGACATGACAGGGTTGTTACTTCAGAATGGGCAACACCAGACTTATTTGAAAATGGATTGAACTTAGAGGCTGCAGTTGGTGGTAGATATGGTCATAAACTTCATGTTTGGGATCTTAAAACACACAATCACCTCCAAGAGCTTGATCTAGGAAAAGAAAATCAAATGGTTTTAGAATTAAGACCATCAAAAAATCCAAAAAATACCTATGGATTTGTTGGAGTAGTTGTCAATACTCAAGATCTATCAGCATCTATTTGGACCTGGTATCTTGATAAAGGAGAATGGAAAATTCAAAAAACTATCACAATACCTGCGCAACCAGCTGCGGCTGAAGAACTTCCTGCTCCACTAAAACAATTTGGTGCAGCTCCTCCACTAATAACAGATATTAATTTATCCTTAGATGATAAATTCTTATATGTTTCATGTTGGGGTACTGGTGAGATTATCCAGTATGATGTTTCAGATCCTTTCAACCCTAAACAAACTGGGTTGATTGAAATTGGTGGAGTCGCTAAGAAAAAACCACATCCATCTGGTGCGGCTGCATCTGGCGGACCACAAATGGTTGAACTTAGTAGAGACGGGAAAAGACTGTATTTTACAAACTCTCTATACAGTAGCTGGGATGATCAATTCTATGATGATATCAAGGGTTGGTTTGTAAAAGCTGATATCGATCTTAATGGTGGATTTGAAATAGATAAAGATTTCTTTATGGATTTTGGTGACCAAAGAACTCACCAAGTTAGATTACAAGGCGGAGATTCTTCATCTGATTCATTTTGTTTCCCTAATGAAGAAAACTAATTTCTTCAAATGGATCACATACACTATAGCTTCTTTATAATTTTAGGTTTTTATCATGGAGTCAACCCAGGAATGGGTTGGCTCTTTAGTGTTGCCCTGTCAATGCAGAGAGAATCAACAAAAACTATTTTTATAAGTCATATACCTATAGCAATAGGACATCTACTATCTCTTGTTGTTACAATCTTAGTATATTACGTTATTCAAGACTTTATAACGCCTGAAACAAGTAAATTGTTTTTTGCATTATTATTAATTGGTTTTGGTATTTATAAATTGATTGACCGAAGTCATTTTAATTGGGTAAAAATGAATGTTAATAATTTTGATTTGTTTATATGGTCATTTTTAATGGCTTCTTCTCATGGTGCAGGACTAATGTTAATACCAGGTTTTAATTATGAAGGAGATCACATGATTCATCATTTAGAACATTTTGGTTTTTTTGCATTAGGAATCCATACCTTAGCAATGCTTATAACATCAATTATCATAGCTTTTTTAGTTTATAAATTAATTGGTCTTAGAATTTTAAGAACAAGTTGGATAAACTTTGATTATATTTGGTCTTTTGTGTTAATACTTGGTGGATTATTTATCTTTTTTGTTTAAATAATTTATATCAACCATAATTTTATCGGGAATAGAATTAATTTTGAAAATTATACAAGGATATGATTCTACTTGTAAAAATGTTCCCTCTTTTTTTTCTTCTTTTAAATATATATATAGAATATTTTTTTTAATTTCATACGAAATAAATTTAAACAAGTACTTTGGATTTGGCCTAATTCCATCAAAAATTACTACCCTATTACCCTCTATGACTATATTTCTATCACTATATTCTATTGAACAATTATTTTCAGAGGAATATTCTTCCAATAGCACATTTTTATTACAAGAAAGAATCAAAAACATACTAAAAAAAATTATTTTATAAATAGCTTTTAACCTCTAATATAAAGATCTTGTTATTATTATTTTTAATATGTCCCCCATTGTAAATAATAAGAGTTCCGAGTTTATATTCAAAATTTTCTTTATTACAACTATATGAAATCTCATAATTTAATTCTTTTTTATCAGCTTCCAATTCATACTGTGATTCTGAATAAAATATATTTCCAAGAGAATCTGAATATTTTGGAATATATAAAGAAAAAGAACCGCTTTCAACTCTAAGAGGTTGATAAAGTAAAAAAGAAATCATTTCATCATAATTATTATTTAAGAATTTTTCTAGTCCAATGGACCAAGAGGTTGATTTAATATTATTAAAATTTGAGAACATAGACTTATTATCAATTTTAACTTTTGTATCAGCATAAAAATAATTGAGTAAAATTCGATTAGTTTTAGATTTATAAGAGTACGATAGACCTAAAAAATTTGTTTTTGATTTTTCAATATCAAATGCCCCTGAAGAGACTGTTCCAATAAAAGATGTTGGCTCATTAAAAAACCCATAATCAGTCTCAAATATATTTTTATTATTGGTAAATTTAATTTTTGTTGACACCAAATATGACATTTTTTGATTAAAATTATCTCTATAATAATCGTAGGGTATTTGTTTTTCAACAAATAAACTATAAGAAACGTTATCAAAAATTTTATGCTTATAGTCTAAGCTATGAGATTCGCCGTTTATGGCGATGAACGGATTTATAAAAGCATTATTTTTGTACATATTATTTGTTATTTTTTCAGAAAATAAAAAATAATATTCTTTATCATAACTGTAATTATAAGATAATTTAAAACGTTCATTCGTGTAATTTAATGTTAGATTATTGAAATAATTATTATTCAAATCAGTAGCTATATTATCAATATATTTATTATGATTCTCAACAAAATCAACATAAATATTTTGCGATAAAAAAATTCTTTTTTCAGATATATCATTTAACAAAAGTAGATTCTCTAAATTAATATCTCTATATTCACTTGTATCAATGAAAGAATTTAAATTAACGAAAAAAGCTGCATTATCAAAAGTATCAAAAACAACAACAGTTTCAGAAAATTTTTCTGCTAAATTGACATTTTTCGTCAACATATTGTTTTTTGGTATTTTATTACCAAAGGCACTGGAAAATATTATTTTAGAATTATTTACATCATGAAAAGTTGAATTGTTAGAATTATTGCTTGAGTTATTTAAATTATTACTTGGTGAGGAAAGAGCCAAGACCTCAATTG
>NZXA02000041.1 GCA_002697665.2 bacterium | reverse complement strand
CTTGAATACCTAAATTGTAATTGCCTCTCTTATCAAATGCTTTTCTGGATATTCCTCTAAAATCTCTTACTCTTGGTAATGCCAAATGTAGTAATTTCATAAGAAATTCATACATTTTATTACCCCTGAGAGTCACCCTTGCACCAATTGAAGAACCCTCCCTTAACTTAAAGCCTGCTTCAGATTTTTTAGCTTTAGTAGCTACAGCTTTTTGATTAGCAATCTTCGATAATTCGTCTACTGCTTCCTCAATTAATTTTCCATCTTTTCCAGCATCAGACATTTTACCAAGACCCATGTTGATTGAAACTTTTACTAGCTTAGGCACTTGCATTTTATTAGACAAGCTAACTGAACTAAGAATATCTTCGATAGAATTATTATATAGAGTTTTTAGATTATCCATTAGCTATTACCTTTACATTTGATATATCAATTGGCATTTCTTTATTAATTATGCCTCCTGATTGATTTTGCTGATCTGGCTTTTTATGTCTTTTTACAACGTTTATATTTTCTATAATTAATTTATTTGTTTTAGGGAAAACTGTTAAAACTTTTCCTACTTGGCCTTTATATTTGCCAGCAATTATTTTTACCTCTAGGCCTTTTTTCGGTTTTAGAGATTTAGCCATTATATAACCTCCGGGGCTAATGATACTATCTTCATAAAACCCTTATTTCTCAATTCTCTTGCAACTGGACCAAAAATTCTTGTACCGACAGGTTGATTTTCTTTATTTATTAAAACTGCTGCATTATCATCAAACCTTATGTATGATCCATCTGGTCTTCTTAGTTCTTTTTTTGTCCTAACTATAACAGCTTGAAATATTTTACCTTTTTCAACTTTCGAGTTTGGAATTGCCGCTCTAATAGAAACAGTGACAATGTCACCTATCCTTGCATATCTTCTGAAAGAACCGCCCTTAAGATTAATTACGTTTAGTTGTTTAGCACCTGAATTATCTGCAGAAACTAATTGAGTCTCGGTTTGAATCATAATGCCTCTCCTTTAGAAATAATCTCAACCAGCTTCCATCTTTTTATTTTACTTATTGGCTTAGTCTCAATTGCTCGAACTTTATCTCCAACTTTGGCTTCATTTTTTTCATCATGGACATGAAATTTCTTTTTTAAAACTACAATCTTATTATATGTAGTATTTTTAGATGAAGTCTCAATCTGCACCATTAAAGTCTTATCAGCAGAATTTTTAATAACAACCCCTTTTAGTTCTCGCATTCTTCCCCTAGTCATTATCCTTTCACCTCTTTTCTAAGATTAAGTTCTGTCATACATCTTGCAATATCCTTCTTAATTTTTGTAAATGAGTTAGTGTCAAAATCACCTTGGTTTAGTCTAGATATTTTAGCCTTTAATATAGAATCTTTTAATTCTCTTATTTTATTTTCAATCTCGGGTGTATCTAATTTCTTAATTTCTAGCATATTCATTATATTAATAAACCTCTTGTTCTTACAACAACTCTAGTTCTAACAGGCAACTTTGCTGATGCAAGTCTTAATGCTTCTCTCGCTAAATCTTCATCGACTCCAGCGATCTCATACAACATTGTCCCTTTTTTTATCGGAGCAACATATCTATCAATATCGCCTTTCCCTTTTCCCATCCTGACCTCAGCAGGTTTTTTAGAAACAGGTTTATGAGGAAAAATTCTAATCCAAAGCTTTGCCCCTCTTTTAACTTTTCTTGTAATTGCAATCCTTGCTGCTTCAATCTGCCTGCCTGTTATACGAGAAAAATCTAACGACTGAAGCCCAAATTCTCCAAAAGAAACCTTATTCCCTTTTGTCGCAACACCCCTAACTCTTCCTTTATGTATTTTTCTGTGTTTGCTTTTTTTAGGCTGAAGCATTTTCTACTCCTTTACTTTTTTCTTTTCTTTTTATAACTTCACCTTTGAAAATCCAAACTTTAATACCAATTATTCCATATGTGGTTTTGGCCTCAGCAAAACCATAATCAATATCAGCTCTTAAAGTACTAAGGGGTACTCTTCCTTCCCTGTACCATTCGCTTCTTGCAATTTCAGCACCACCCAATCTACCTGACACCATAACTTTAATTCCTATCGCACCTAGTCGTAATGCAGATGACATACTCCTCTTCATAGCTCTTCTATAAGCTACTCTTCTCTCTAATTGTAATGCAATATTTTCTGCAACAAGCTGAGAATCTATTTCTGGTCTTTTAACTTCTCTAATATCAATATACACATCTTTTTTAACCATTTTATTTAAATCTTTTCTAAGTGATTCAATATCAATACCTTTTCTTCCAATCAATAGTCCTGGTTTTGAACAATAGACAACTAACCTCATTTTATCTTCTGATGATCTTTCAATTTCAAGTTTTGATATTCCAGCTTGGAAAAATTTTTTCTTTACATAACCTCTAACTTTCAAATCTTCATGAAGAAAATCCTTATATTTAATTTTATTGGCTATAAACCAATTAGAGTTCCAATTTCTTGTTATACCAATTCTTAATGAAATAGGATTGACTTTTTGACCCATTAATTAACTCCCTCTTTCAAAATTATAGTTATATGGCTTGTTCTTTTATATCTTTTTGTTGCTCTTCCCATAGCTCTTGCCTTGTATCTTTTAAATATTGGACCTTCGGTACTATAAGCTTCTGATACAGATATTTTTGAAGTATCAGTAAATCCTTTTTCATAAGCATTTGAAACTGCAGACTTTAAAGTTTTAGAAACTTCTTCCTTAGCACCTTTGTTGATATTTTTCAATAACATAAATGCATAATCAACATTTTTCCCTCTGATTACATCTAACACTGTATTAACTTTTCTAGGGGTTCTTCTGATATATTTATTTACAGCTTTAGAAATCATTATCTACCCACCTTAGATTTTTTATCGCCACCAGCATGCGATACAAACGTTCTTGTAGGAGAAAATTCTCCAAGCTTATGACCCAACATATATTCTGTAACATAGACGGGTACAAATTTCTTCCCATTATAAACTGCGAATGTTAAACCTATCATATCCGGGACAATCATAGATCTTCTTGACCAAGTTTTAATTATTTTTTGACTATCTTCTTCTTTTGCTTTGATGACTTTTTTCATTAATTTATCATCTACAAAAGGCCCTTTTTTAACTGATCTACCCATATACTATTTACCTCTTATCCATTCCATATCCAACCCTTCTTCGTTTAACTATTAGCTTGTCGGACTTAGGATTATTCCTTGTTTTCTTTCCAATTGTTATCCATCCCCACTTTGATACAGGATGTGGATTACCACGTGCTGCTTTACCTTCACCACCGCCATGTGGGTGATCAACTGGATTCATTGCGACACCTCTTACGATTGGTCTTCTGCCTAAATATCTCTTACGGCCTGCCTTACCAATAACAACTTGATTGTGTTTTTCATTTCCGAGCTTACCCACTGTAGCACGACATTCACAAAGTAATTTTCTTGTTTCACCTGAGGCCAATTTAATCTGAGTTAATTTATTTTCAGTTCCTAAAACAGTCGCATATGCACCAGCAGACCTGGCGATTTTACCACCGCCTTTGGGAGCAATCTCAATGTTATGAACTAAGGTTCCCTCAGGAATATTTTTTAATAATAAGGAATTACCATTAACAATCTCTGTTTTATCAGCTGAAACTATTTTATCACCAACTTTAAGGTTTAGAGGAGAAAGTATATACCTTTTTTCCCCATCTGAATAATTTACCAATGCAATTCTAGCTGACCTATTAGGATCATATTCAATTGTTTTTATGGTCCCAACTACGTCATGCTTATCTCTTTTAAAGTCTATTAATCTATAAAGTCTTTTTGCACCACCACCCCTACTTTTTGAAGTTATGCGACCATTGTTATTTCTACCCTTTTTCTTATGGACAGATTTAACTAAAGGTTTATAAGAAGTTTTTGTGGTTATTTCATCAAAATCAGCTGATGTCATAAAACGTCTTCCAGGACTGGTTGGTTTATATTTTTGAATCGCCATCTATTAAACTCCTTGAATAAATTCTATTGTTCCCTCTTTTAAAGTTATGAAAGCTTTCTTTTGCTTAGACCTTTTACCTGAAACTTTTCCACCTCTTTTAACAACCTTGCCAGGTTTGATAGAGGTTCTAACGTTTTCAACTTTAACATCAAAAAATTTCTGAATAGCATCTTTAATTTCATTTTTGGTCGCTTTCGCTGAAACTTCGAAAACGTAACACTGTGCTTGATTAAGTGAAGCTGATTTTTCAGTCATCAAAGGTTTTATTAAAATATCAGAAATAAATTTTTTCAATTATTTGGTCCTCGCTAAAATAGTATCAATAGAATCTTTATGAATAAGGATTGAATTTGAGTTCAATAAATCATAAACATTGAGACCTTCGGGATTTACAACTTTTACATTTGAAAGATTGCGTGATGATAGTTCCAAATTTATATTTTCTTCTTTATTAACAATTAATACTTTTTTTCCTAAGTTCATATTTTTTAATTTATTTGATAAATTTTTTGTTTTGTTATCTTTAAGCTCAAAGGAATCAACTAAATGAACACTTTTTTCCTTTAACTTGTAAACTAGGGCATTATTAAGAGCTAATTTTTTTATTTTTTTAGGCACTGAAAAAGACCAGTCTTTAGGAGATGGCCCAAAGATAACTCCACCTCCTCTCCAAATCGGAGAGGTTCTTGTTCCTGCTCTCGCATTACCGGTTCCTTTTTGCTTAAAAGGCTTTTTACCACTTGCTTTAACCATAGCTCTATTTTTTGTAGAAGCAGTTCCAGATCTTTTCTTTGCTAATTGCCATTTTACTACCTGACTAATAGCAAACTTATTAATTTCTTTATTGCTGTCAATATCAACAGAATGTTTTCCAACATTTTTATTTTCTAAATTAATTATTTCTAAATCCATTTCCTTTCCTTGTATGATTTACAAATACTAAAGATCCATTTGAGCCGGGAATTGATCCTTTGATAAATATAAGATTTTTTTCAATATCAACTTTGATTACTTCTAAACCTTGAATTGTAGATTTTTTTCCACCATATCTTCCAGCCATTTTTTGACCTTTCCATACTCTACCAGGATACGCACATGCACCAATGGATCCTCCTGATCTTTGATTTTGAGGAGTACCATGAGTATGTCTCAGTCCAGCAAAATTATGACGTTTTATAACGCCTGAAAAACCTTTACCTTTAGAATTTGCAGTAACATCAGCTATATCTCCTTCTTTAAAGATATCAGCTTTTATTTCTGTGCCAGGCTTGATCTCCGTATCTTCTAAAAGATCAAATTCCTTTACATACTTAACTGGCTTAACCTTTAATTTTGAAAAATATAAAAGTTTAGGCTTATTTAAAGATGTAGGTTTGACATCCTGAAATCCAATTTTTAAAGAAGTTTTTTTAGTTTTAAGACTTTTTTCCAGTGCATAACAGGGTCCAAGTTGGACTAAAGTTGTAGGAACTACTCTTCCATCATCCATTAAAGAATGTGTCATACCAAGCTTTGTCCCCATTAAACCACTGAGCTTAATAGAAGGATGATTATTAACTTCAGGCTCATCTGTTTCTGTTAAATTATCGGACTTTACATCTTCAGCTATTTCTTCTGTTTTATCTTCTGACATTTATACACCTTGTAGTTTAATCTCGACTTCAACACCAGATGCAAGGTCTAGCTTCATCAACGAATCAATTGTTTGTTGAGTTGGTTCAAGAATATCAACAAGGCGCTTGTGGGTCCTCATTTCAAAGTGCTCTCTAGAGTCCTTATAAACGTGAGGTGCTCTAAGTACACATGTTCTAGAAATGTCCGTCGGTAACGGAATAGGACCTGCAACCTTAGCTCCGGTTCTCTTGACCGTATCAACAATATCAAAAGTTGACTTGTCTAAAAGCTTATGATCAAACGATTTAAGCTTTATTCTTACTTTTGGCGCGGTTTCCATAATATTTTTACTTTTCTGTTATTTTACTGATAACACCAGCTCCTACTGTTCTTCCCCCTTCGCGAATTGAAAATTTCAATCCATCTGCCATAGCAACTGGGCAAATTAAATCCACATTCATTTTAGTATTATCTCCTGGCATTACCATTTCCACATTCTCACCTAATTCAATAGATCCAGTAACATCAGTTGTTCTAAAATAAAATTGTGGTCGATATCCTTTAAAAAATGGGGTATGTCTCCCACCTTCTTCTTTCTTCAGGACGTATACTTCAGCCTCAAATTTCTGATGCGGTTTAATTGATCCTGGAGCACATAAAACTTGGCCTCTTTCAACCTGGTCTTTCTCTATACCTCTCAGAAGAACACCTACATTATCTCCAGCTTCAGCATAATCCAAAAGTTTTCTGAACATTTCAATTCCAGTAGCTGTAGTTTCAATAGTATCCTTAATTCCTACAATTTCGATTTTATCTCCTACATTTAGTTTTCCTTGTTCAACTCTTCCAGTTACAACAGTACCTCTACCTGATATGGAAAAAACATCTTCAATAGCTAAAGAGAAAGGTTTATCAACATCACGTGTTGGCTGAGGTATCCACTCATCAACTTGTGTCATAAGTTCAAGTATAGCTTTTTCGCCTGTTTCAGCATCACTACCTTCAACGGCAGCAAGGGCGGA
Organism: bacterium; assembly: GCA_002697665.2. Lineage (GTDB taxonomy): Bacteria > Desulfobacterota_D > UBA1144 > UBA1144 > UBA1144. The sequence continues at coordinate 6,525 of NZXA02000041.1, read as the reverse complement.
ACCGGATACTATGGGAGTATCATCTCCTTCAAATCCATATTCATTTAATAATTCTCTAACTTCTAATTCAACTAATTCTACAAGTTCCTTATCACCACCCAATTGGTCAACTTTGTTTAAAAAAATAACTAGTCTCGGTACACCAACTTGTCTGGCAAGGAGGATATGTTCTCTTGTCTGTGGCATTGGTCCATCAGTAGCACTAACAACTAAAATCGCACCATCCATCTGAGCAGCGCCTGTAATCATATTTTTTACATAATCTGCGTGTCCAGGGCAATCTACATGAGCATAATGACGTTTTTCTGTTTCATATTCAACATGAGCCGTATTAATAGTAATACCTCTTTCTTTCTCTTCAGGAGCATTATCAATGTCTTCATAAGACATAGACTCTCCACCACCAGCTTTCGATAAAGTCATAGTAATAGCAGCTGTAAGTGTAGTTTTACCATGATCAACATGGCCAATAGTTCCTATATTACAATGTGGCTTATTCCTCTCAAATTTTTCTTTAGACATTTAAATGTCCCTCCTATAAAACAAAAATTACGCTTCTTTTAATTTCAACTGTTCATATATGTTAGCTGGAACATCAGCATAAGTTGAAAACTCCATTGTAAATGTTGCACGACCTTCTGTCAAGGACCTAACATCAGTAGCATATCCAAACATTTCTGACAAAGGAACTTCACACTGTACACCTTGTAATTCTCCTCTTAATTCTGTTCCTTGAACCTTACCTCTTCTTGAACTCAAATCACCAATTACTGTACCCATAAAATCTTCAGGACAAACAACTTCGACTTTCATCATTGGCTCTAAAACAACAGCGCCTGCTTTTTTTACAGCATCTTTAAATGCTAAAGAACCTGCAATCTTAAAGGCCATTTCTGAAGAATCAACATCATGAAATGAACCATCGTAGAGGGTAACTTTAACATCAACAACTTCATATCCTGCAACAACTCCAGAAGACATTGCCTCTTGAATTCCTTTTTCAACAGCTGGTATAAATTCTCTTGGAATTGCTCCACCCTTAATCTCATTTACGAATTCAAATCCCCCACCAGTATCCATTGGCTCTATCCTAATTTTTACATGTCCATACTGACCTTTACCACCAGTTTGTTTAATATACTTTTGCTCTGCCTCGCTTGAACCTCTAATAGTTTCTCTATAGGCAACCTGTGGTGCACCAACTTTTGCTTCAACATTAAATTCTCTTTTTAATCTATCCACAATTATTTCTAAGTGAAGCTCTCCCATTCCGGAAATAATTGTTTGGTTTGTTTCATGATCAACCTTAACTTTGAAAGACGGATCCTCTATTGATAACTTATTTAATGCCATACCAAGCTTTTCTTGGTCTGCCTTAGTCTCAGGCTCAATGGCAACAGAAATTACAGGATCAGGAAAATTTAAACTTTCTAATATAATTGGATTATTTTTATCACATAGGGTTTCGCCAGTATATGTGTCTTTTAAACCTACTGCTGCTGCAATATCGCCTGCACCTACAGCTGTAATTTCCTCTCTTTTATCGGCATGCATTTTTAGCAGCCTTCCCACTCTCTCAGAAGAATTTTTTAATGGGTTATAAACTTGCGTACCAGAATTTAATACACCTGAATATACCCTTATATAAGTGATAGTACCTACAAAAGGATCGGTCATAATTTTAAAAGCAAGTGCTGATAAAGGTTCTTTATCATCAGCTTTCCTATTCATTACCTCTTCTTCGTTATCAGGAGATACGCCAGACACAGGAGGAATATCTAAAGGTGACGGAAGATATCTAACAACTGCATCTAACAATAGCTGGACGCCTTTATTTTTAAAAGCTGATCCGCATAAGACTGGAACAATATTCAAATCAATTGTTTGAACTCTTACAGCATCTATAATTGTGTCTCGAGATATTTCTTTTCCTTCTAAATAATCTTCCATTATGGATTCATTATTGTCAGATAATAATTCTAGCATGTTATCTCTAGCAGCATTGGCTTCATCTAAAATATCTTCAGGAATATCTTTTAATTCAAACTTTGCACCAAGTGATTCCCCATCCCAAACGGCCAATTTCATTTCAATTAAATCAACTATGCCTTCAAAAACATCACTTTTAAAATATGGAATATGTAGTCTTACTGGATTTGAGCCAAGTCTTGATTTTATTTGATCAACAGTCCTTTGAAAATTAGCTCCGGTCCTATCCATTTTATTTACAAAACACATTCTTGGGACCTTATACCTATCGGCTTGCCTCCATACTGTTTCAGATTGTGGTTCAACACCGCCCACACTATCAAAAACAACACAAGCTCCATCTAAAACTTTAAGTGATCTTTCCACTTCAATTGTAAAATCCACGTGACCAGGAGTGTCAATAATATTAATATCATGATTGTTCCAACTACAAGCAGTTGTAGCTGATGTTATGGTTATTCCACGCTCTCTTTCTTGCTCCATCCAATCCATTGTAGCAGCGCCGTCATGAACCTCACCAATTTTATAGCTTTTTCCAGTATAAAAAAGAATTCTCTCAGTGGTTGTGGTTTTACCAGCATCAATGTGGGCAACAATACCTATATTTCTAACTTTATTTAAATCGTCCATATTACCAATCTACCATCTATAATGTGAGAAAGCTCTATTAGCCTCTGCCATTTTAATTGTGTCTTCTTTTTTCTTAAAAGCGCCACCTTTGCTTTCTTTAGCATCCATAAATTCAGCAGCAAGTTTAGATGACATGCTTTTTCCCGCTCTTTTTTTTGCAGCAGAAAGTATCCATCTAATGGCTAATGATTGTTTTCTAGCTGGGTTTACTTCAACAGGAACCTGATAAGTTGCGCCACCTACTCTTCTGGACCTCACTTCAACAGGTGGTTGAATATTTTTCATTGCTTCTTCAAAAACCTCAAGAGGATCTGATTTAGCCTTATCTTCTATAATTTTAAAAGAATCGTAAATAACTGTCTCTGCGACACTCTTTTTACCATCCAACATTATTGCATTTATAAATTTTGATACTACTTTATTATTAAATTTTGTATCAGCAATTATTTCTGCTTTTTTAATAGGACCTTTTCTTGCCATTGTCTAACTAGCCTTAGGCCTCTTTGTACCATATTTAGATCTTGATTGTTTACGTCCGTCTACACCGGCGGTGTCGAGGGACCCCCTAACTATGTGGTATCTTACCCCTGGCAAGTCTTTGACCCTTCCACCTCTTATTAAAACAACTGAATGCTCTTGAAGTTTGTGTCCTTCGCCAGGAATATATCCTGTAACCTCAAAACCGTTTGTAAGTCTAATTCTAGCAACTTTCCTTAGAGCAGAGTTAGGTTTTTTGGGAGTAGTTGTATAAACACGAGTGCAAACTCCTCTTTTTTGTGGATTCTTTTCCATAGCTCTAGACTTACTCTTTTTCTTCTCAACAGAGCGCGGATTCTTTATTAATTGACTTATTGTTGGCATAAAAACCTCATATTTAATGCTTGAAATATGCCACACTTTTAATCTATGTCAAGCTATTTAGCTTTTTTTAAAAGGCCTTTAACTCCAATGTCATTTCTGTACTGTAAGTTTTTAGTTTCAATCTTATTTATGCATTCATATGACTTATCTATTGCCTCTTCTAGTGTATCTCCCAGAGCAGTAACATTTAAAACTCTGCCTCCTGATATAATAATTTTATTTCCATCCAACTTTGTTCCTGCATGAAAGATAAATTCATCACTCGAGAGATCAATTTCTTTAAGATTTTTTATTTCATCTCCTGTTATTGGGCTAGCAGGATATCCTTTTGATGCCAGCACCACAGAAACAGCTGTTTTGCTTTTCCACTCTAATTTATAATCACTAATCTTCTTTAATGCTGTAAAATAAAAAAGGTCAAAGATATCGGAATTAATTCTAAAGAGTAATGGTTGAGTTTCAGGATCACCAAATCTACAATTGAATTCTACAACACTGGGTTTTTTATCATCTATCATTAAACCAATATATAAAATTCCAGTATATTCAAAATCTTCTTTTTTAAATCCTTCAAAAACTGGGTGTACAATTTCATTTAAAATATTCTGTCTGGTAATTTCATCTATTATTGGCGCAGGAGAATACGCACCCATCCCACCTGTATTAGGTCCCTTATCTCCATCCAGAAGTCTTTTATGATCTTGAGACGAATCCAAAGTCAATATATTTTTACCATCGGAAAAAACAAAAAAAGATGCCTCTTCACCTTTTAGAAAACTCTCAATAACAACTTTATCTCCGGAAGTTGAAAAAACTTTATCTTGCATAACTTCTTTCAAAAAAGAAAAGGCTTCATCTTTTGAAAAACAGACCTTAACACCTTTACCTGATGCTAATCCATCGGCTTTAATAACTATTGGAATTGGAGAATTCTCTAAATAACTTCTTGCGTTCTCGTAGTTAGTAAATGATTCAAATGAAGCAGTTGGGATATTATTTCTTTTCATAAATAATTTAGAAAACTCTTTACTTGATTCAAGCTGAGACGAATATTTAGAGGGTCCAAATACTAACAAATTATTTTCACGAAATAGATCAACTATTCCCAGTGATAATGGTTGCTCTGGTCCTACAATTGTGAAATCAATATTTTCTTTTTTTGCAAAATTAACTAGTCCTTCAAGATTATCAGTTTTAATGTTAACGATTTCTGCAATATTAGAGATACCTGCATTACCTGGTGCACAATAGATTTTATCTATTTTTTTATTATTGGATATCCCCCAACAAATCGCATGCTCTCTTCCCCCAGAGCCAATTACTAAAACTTTCAAAATTCACTCCTTAATCTTAATTGTAATTTCATTTTCAAATTCTGGGAAATAATTATTAATGATACTTAATTCAAAAGCGGGCAGTATAGACGTGTTAGGCTCTCTTTTTAATAAAAATTCAAAACTTAGTTCAATCAATTTTAATTTGCTAATCTTTTTATTTGTCATTTTTTTATAAATATTATCGTTAAGATTTACTTTATGTAAAGTGGAAGTTCTACTTGAAACTTTAACTTCAAAATTATCATTATCAATTTTCTTAATATCAATTTTCAACTTATATTTTTTCCTTAGGTCTAAAATAAAAATCAATTAGAATCATATGTGGAACAGTCAATGCGGCAAGGCCAATAAATATAATTCTATAAATTAACTCTAAATCCCCATAACTATCTCGGAATAAATTGAATATAATGATTCCGATAGCCCAGCTAGTGAAAGTAAAAAGGCTAAATAATTTTATTATTTTAGATCTTGAAATTCTTTTTTTTAATGAAGGGATAATTCTCATAAAATGATTAATTGTATGTATGAAACAAAAATAAATAGCAAAAGCTAGTAACGGATGAAGGAATAAAACTGATAAAATAATCAAAAATAATCTTAGGATATCAATTGTAGAAAGTTTTTCTAAATTTATAAATAGCCACGGTAAAAAACATAACAATATTAATGAACCAATATTTATAAATAACCATACAAAATTAGTTTCAAATGATAATGACTTGAAAATAATATCAACTTGAGTGGGGCTTGTAATGCTAATTCCGAAAATAATGAGTCCCCCATTAATAAAGCCTAATATATATTTCTCTTTTTTATCGCTCCAATTGAAGTCTCCGAGCCCGAAATGAAATATACTAATTAATAAAAATAAAATTAAACTGATTTGTGGAAAATTAATCCATAGAATTGTAACAAATATAGCTAATCCAATATAAATGAGAAAAAAATAAAATTTACTAAAAAAATCATTTTTGATATCTAAGCATATACTTACAGCACCATCTAAAGCACCATGAGGTAGTCCAATTAAAATTATCATTAGAAGTGAGACTAAGGTAACAGTATCAATCATTAAAGAGGCACCTTATAAAGGATTTAATAAATATTTTTGTTGGTAAGTTGAATATCATTTTTAATATTGGAATAATTTTTATTTTACTAGACATAAAAAAAGCCATATCGTCACCATTAAAAGACTTTCCAAAAGATTGAAATATTTGTGGAGCTTTAGAAGGATTAGATTTTAAAACATCAATAAAAATTCTATCCAAAAAATTAATTAATTTTGAATGAATTTTAGAATTATTTATTTTATAAGATAAATTAACTTTTCTACTTAGGTTTTTAACTTGTTTTTGAATAAAATAAAATGTGTATCCAGACGAAATTCTATTTGCATTCCCTTTAAGTCCTAAATTTATAACATTTGGAATATAATCATTTTTGAAAGAGGCTAAAGGGATAGCGCCTTTTTCTTCACTAATTATTTTAAATTTATTAACTTTATATATATCCCTTAAATATTTTTCCATACTTTTATAATAGAATTCATCACTTTCAATTCTATAAGAATAAATAGTAGGTTCAATTAAAGCCATTTTTTTAGTAATAGGCAGCAAATAAATAAACTGAATGCCATTAGATTGATCACATCTAAAATCCATTAATATAGCAGTAGAGTCATCAAAAATTTCATTATCAGTTT
>NZXA02000016.1 GCA_002697665.2 bacterium | reverse complement strand
CCCTCCACCCTTTCTTCTTCAGAATCCTTCATTCCAAACGAATGGTGTTTTTGATAAAGAAAAGTATTTACAGGCACTAGCAAACCCGCAAGGTAATGAATGGTCACCAATAGAATCATTCATGAGAGATACGTACATTCCAAATTACAAACTGCAAAAAATGATCGACCAGAGTATTATTATCACAAAGGACGATATTAAGAAAGAATACATTAAACGCAATTTAAAATTCACCTTAAATGGTGTACACATTACTGAAGCACTAGTGTCAAAGGAAGATTCAAAAGCGAATGAAGAAGATTTAAGATTTGAATACAACAAATCTAAATCAAAATATTCTCATGAGGGTTTGCGTTCAATATCATATGTTTCTTGGAAAAAAGAACCCTCAAAATCTGATTCTAATGCAGCAGCATCACTTGCAAACGATCTATACCTACGGGCAAATTCTGACGAAGACTTCGCAGAGTTGGCCAATAAATTTTCAATGGATCCTGGAAATCAAAATACAAAAGGTGGTGACCTGGGTTGGTTTAAAAAAGGCAGGATGGTTAAACCTTTTGAGGAAGCAGTATTTAGTTCTAGCAAAAATAAAATAGTTGGTCCTGTAAAATCAGACTTAGGCTATCATGTGATTTTTGTACGTGATTCCAGAGAAAATGATGATGGTGAAAAAGAAGTCCTTGCATCACATATTTTAATTCAAACAGAGATCTCCCCTTCAACCTTATCTAATATCAAAAAAGAAGCAACTCTCTTTTCATATGATGCACAAGATTTTGGTTTTGAAAAAGCAATTGAGGATCACGGTTTACAGGTGAACACTTTTAATAGGTTCGATAATTCCATTTACTCAATATCTGGCCTTGGTGGATTGAGATCTGCCATCAGATTTTCATTTAACGGTAAAGTGAATGAAATTTCAGATATACTTGAGAATGATGAGTACTTTGCGGTCTGCCGAATTGATTCGATTAATCCTCCAGGTATTAAATTCTTTGAGGAAGTGAAATCTCAAATCTCCAGAAAGCTTGATCAAGAAAAAACTAANCAGGCCACTTTAGAGGAAGCAAATAATCTCTTGATTAAACTTTCGAGTAGTGGNTCCTCGCTTGGCGATTTTATCNAAAGGGAAAANCTCAAAGACAGTTTCGAAAATGAAACAAAAACTCTTTCACAAGGGTTTACATCTATAGGCGTAAGTCATTATATAAATGGTGCATTAATGGATTCTAGTCCTGGAAAGGTTCTTGGCCCATTTGAAACAAATAGAGGTCACGCCATTGTAGAATTAGTTAGCGTTGAAGAATTTGACTCAATAAAATATGAAAGTCAGCTTTCTCAAATTAGAGATAATATTTTCACAAGAAAGCAGGGACAACTATTCCAAGAATGGATAAATGGATTAAAAGACAATTCTGAAATAATCGATAATAGAAAATATTATTTTTAACCATAACATTTCAAATTGGTNAATTCNACAAATTCAATGNAAAGTCTATTTTTGCCAAACTTTTAGTAGATATTTTAATAGAAATGCCNATNATAAAAACTAGGATTAACAAAGACTCAGATAAATTCATTTCAAATTTTGAATATCANAAAACTCTTTCCGACATTTTGAGTGAAANAATCCAAAAAGTCAGAGAAATGGGTTCTCCTGATAATATTGAAAAACATAAAGCTAGAGGAAAACTCACAGCAAGAGAGAGAATCGAACTATTAATCGATAAAGGTTCCAAGTTTTTAGAGTTATCTGAATTTGCAGGAACGAAATTATATGATGATGATGTTCCTGCAGGCGGAATCATTACTGGAATAGTTACAGTTTATAATCAATCCTGCATGGTAATTGCAAATGACGCAACTGTTAAGGGAGGAACCTACTTCCCTATAACTGTAAAAAAACACCTTAGGGCTCAGGAAATAGCTTTGGAAAATCGTCTTCCTTGTATTTACCTTGTTGATAGCGGGGGGGCATTTCTTCCTAAACAAGACGAGGTTTTTCCAGATAAAAATCATTTTGGTAGAATTTTCTATAACCAGGCTAAAATGAGTGCAAAAGGGATACCTCAATTTGCAGTTGTAATGGGTTCTTGTACTGCTGGAGGTGCATATGTTCCTGCAATGAGCGATGAAGCTATTATAGTAAACAAAACCGGTACTATTTTTTTGGGTGGACCTCCTTTAGTGAAAGCTGCGATTGGTGAAGATGCATCTGCTGAAGAACTAGGAGGTGCAAAACTTCATACACGCATAAGTGGTGTAGCAGATCACTTTGCTGAGAATGATCATGATGCGATTGCAAAATTACGTGGCATAATTGATCATTTGCCAAAACAGAAAAAGGAATCATACGATTTCGCAGATCCCTTATATGATCAAGATGATCTTTTTGGAATTTTAAGTAAAAGTCATCAAACCCCATTCGATGTACATGAGGTGATTGCTAGAATTGTAGATGAATCCAACTTTGAAGAGTTTAAATCTGACTATGGAAAAACGCTTGTAACTGGATTTGCTAAGATAGGTGGTTTTTCTATTGGTATAGTTGGAAATAATGGCGTTTTGTTTAGTGAAACAGCTTTAAAGGGTGCACACTTTATTGAGATTTGTAGCAAAAGAAAGACGCCAATACTATTCTTGCAAAACATTACCGGATTTATGGTGGGTAAAAAAGCTGAAGCTGGAGGAATAGCAAAAGATGGAGCAAAAATGGTCCAGGCTGTTGCCACAACTAAAGTTCCTAAAATTACAATTCTTATTGGTGGAAGTTTTGGCGCTGGAAATTATGCAATGAATGGGCGCGCTTATCAACCACGATTCCTATGGATGTGGCCAAATTCAAGAATNTCAGTTATGGGTGGTGACCANGCAGCAAATGTGATGTCTACAATTAAAAAAGACCAAGCNGANTCTGATGGGAAGCCNATTNAAAGTGATGAGCTNGATAAGTTAAGNANTNCTATTCTAGAAAAATATGAAAAAGAAGGAAGTCCATATTATGCAAGNGCTCGTTTGTGGGATGACGGCATAATCAGTCCAACNGAAACTAGAGAAAANTTAATTTTAGCGCTTGAGGCAATTCAGCATAANCCCATACCTGATACAAATTTCCCNGTTTTTAGAATGTAAACTAAATTAGATGTTATCCCGCAAGGACNTAACTCTAAATACTNTGATGATACTNGCAATGTTATCATGGGGTTTNTCNTGGACTAATGCAAAATTAGTTGGGCAATATGCCGATGCTCNACTTATAATGGTTTGGAGATTTTTAATAGCAGCTNTTTCAATTGCGCCCATTTTATTAATAACTAAAATTTCATTTTNNATTGAGAAAANAGACCTTTTNCTTATTTTTTCTAACTCCCTNTTNATGGTATCTTACAATTATTTTTATTTTAANGGAACTCAGGTTGGACTTGCNGGTACAGGCGGAGTTCTTGTTACAACATTAAACCCGGTCCTTACATTATTAGTTTCAAGTATCATCTATNATACTAAGATCTCAANAAAGGATATATTTGGTTTGATATTTGGTATAATAGGCGGAGGACTTATCATTCGTATTTGGCAACAAGATATTAAGAGTCTTTTTCAATCTGGCAATCTATTTTTTATCTTTGCATCAATTTCTTGGGTATGTGTAACCATAATTACATCTTATTCTAGAGAAAGATTATCATTTATGAGTTATAGCTTCTGGAGTTTTTCGTTTGCATTTCTATTAAGTATCCCATTAGCACTTCAACAAAATCTGCTGTCAGTTTTTGAATTTGATTGGATCTTTTGGATTAATTTAATTTTCCTTTCATGCATTGCTATGTCATTTGGTACTTCTATCTATTTTCTTGCTTCTTCTAAGTTGGGACCTAAACAAGCCAGCGCATATATTTTTCTAGTGCCCTTAAGTGCAATGGGATTTGCAATGATAATTTTATTAGAACCTCTTCAAACCTCAACTTTGTTTGGAGGAATATTGGGAATATATGCAGTATATCTAATTAATAAGTAATTTCAAATTTACTTTTTTTGAAAGTGAATATTTATTTTATCAAAAATGAACTTGGGAATTCTTTTTGGATTACCAAATTTATCCGTAAATGCGTGCTTTGTATAACCTGTAACTAATTGTTTATTGGACACTTTATCAAAAATATTATAATTAATATTAAGCTTTACTTTGGGAATTTCTGCAATTGATGCTTCTATGACTAGTTTATCCTCTAATTTTGCCCCTCTCTTATAGTCACAATGGCTAGCTATAACTGGCAACTGTATTCCTCTGTCCTCGATCAGAGAGATAGTAAGACCTAGTGAATTCAGGAGTTCTGTCCTCGCTTCCTCAAAATATTCGAGATATCTTGTATAGTAAACAATACCCATTTGATCTACATCTCTATAATAGACTTTAATCAAATGATTGTATTTAAACATCAACCCTCTTCAAAATAGCCAAGAGCGTCATATTTGTTTATACGATTATCCAAAAATTCATTTGGACTAACATTCGATAATTTATCTAACTCATCAATTAACGCAGATTTAAGTAAACTTGCGGAGGATTCGAAATCTCTGTGAGCTCCACCATTTGGCTCTTCAATTATTCTTTCACATATTCCAACTTTTTCTAAATCTGCAGGTGTTGGTTTGAGCGCTTCTGCAGCATCTTCAGCGCGCTTTGCATCTCTAAAAAGAATGGATGCGCATCCCTCAGGACTGATAACTGAATACCATGAGTTCTCCATCATAAGCATTCTATCACATACACCAATACCCAACGCTCCACCACTTGCACCTTCACCTATTACTACGCTAATAATTGGTACCTGCAGCCCTGACATCTCCATTAAGTTTCTAGCAATTGCTTCTCCTTGACCTCGCTCTTCAGCACCAATACCGGGATAAGCACCTATCGTGTCCATTAAGGTTATAACTGGAAGCTTAAATTTTTCGGCAAGTTTCATAATTCTGATAGCCTTTCTATACCCCTCTGGTCTCATCATTCCAAAGTTCCTGTATAGATTTTCCTTAGTATTTCTACCTTTTTGCTGTCCAATTAAAGCTATCTTACGATCATCCATTTTTCCAAGACCAGCGATAACTGCAGAGTCGTCCATAAAATGTCTGTCTCCATGTAGTTCGATAAAGTCTGAACACAAATAGTTAATGTAATCCATTGAAAAAGGCCTATCCGGGTGACGAGCAAGTTGGATACGTTGCCACCTTGACAATCCTGAAAATATTTCTCTAATTAAAAGCGTTCTCTCTTCTTTTAACTTTGAAAGAGATGAAATATCGTCTTGTTTTAAATCTGTCATTGAAGAAAATGATATGATTTTTTCATCAATAACTTTAAGAGGTTTCTCAAATTCTAAATAAAATTTTGTCATAAATTCATTAAAAGTTATTATCTAACTTAAAGAAAATTGCGATTGCTAATAAAATAGTGAGACAGAAAACAATATTAGCGTAAATAATTGGCAAATTTAAACATAAATAACCAATCATACTCATGATCAGAGATACCCCGTGGAGTACAAGAACGGAATGATTTATGGATATGCCTCGTTTTGATAAACGATGATATGTGTGATCCATAGATGCTTTATGAATGGGTTTCTTTCTTCTTAACCTTGAAAAAATAACCAAAGCTAAATCAAACAATGGCACATAAAATATCATAATTGGTAAAAACCACGAAGAAGATTGAAATCCAGTGTTAGGATTATATACAATTGCAATTGCTCCTAAAATAAATCCAAGAGTTTGGGCACCGGAATCACCTAAAAACAACTTGGCTGG
>NZXA02000039.1 GCA_002697665.2 bacterium | reverse complement strand
TCAAACGTGTTGATGTTATTGCCAGTTATCAAAAAGCAATAATTGATGTTCTTGTTGAAAAAGTAAAAAGAGGAATAAACAAAACAAAGTTTAAAACATGTGTGATTGCTGGAGGTGTCGCAGCAAATCAATATCTAAGAAATGAATTAATCAAAACTTTACCATCAACAGAAATTATTTTTCCTGATTTGTCATATTGCACTGATAATGCTGCAATGATAGCTTATTTAGGTGAAATAAAATTGAAATTTGGATTGGATGATAATATAAATTTTAGCATCAAGCCAAATATGAAATTAAATTAATTTTGAGATTAGTGTTCTCATACCCTGACCAACTTTTTTGGTTAGTTTTTATTGCTATAGCTGTAACAACACTATTTGCATATAAATGGTTATTCGTATCAAAACAATTAAGATCTATTTTCATTTTTAGAATCTTTCTTTTTTTAATTGCACTAGTAGTTTATTTAAACCCATCAATTACAAAAACTGATTTNACTANAAAGCAATCTATTTTGGAATATTTATNTAGATAAATCATTGAGTATGTCATATCACTCCAGTCCCTCAANAAATTCCTTNTTNCNGGGTATAGATGATATTNTNAACAGACTTAANAAAAAAGATNTACCTATNAAAATATATAATTTTGGAACTNAAATTGATACTAATTGGGTNTTNGGAGAAAGAAATATCAATGATGCNTCTACTAATCTTGGANAAGTTCTNAANCANATGAATCAAGATAATGGCTATGGGGTTGCAGGCAGTTTGATAATNACAGATGGTCAGGCGAATCAAGGNNTCAATATAACAAGCATAAATCTTGATAAAAATAAGCCAATTCATATTATTGGAATTGGAGATAAAATTCCATTAGTGGATGTCTCGATAGTTTCGATAAATGCACCACCAGTAGTTATAAAAGGTGAAAATGTTGAAATTGAGGTATTATTATCTTCTTTTGGTGTTCAAAATCAAAGAGTGAATGTAACAATACATTCTAAAGAAAAATTACTGGGTTCAAAGACTTTGAATCTATCCGGAGAGGGCAGTATTGACAAAATTAGGTTTATGATAAATCCTGATAAAACTGGTGAGGCAGAATATAAAATTCAAGTCAATGCACTCCCTGATGAGGTAAATATTTTGAATAATAAGCAAATACTACCTATTCAAGTTTTAAAAAATGAATATAAAATTTCCATAATAACTGGTGCTCCCAATTTTAATACTAGCATTTTAAAAAATACACTAAAAGAAAATAACAACTTCCAAATAGATCATTATTTTCTAACAAAAAATGGATATCTACCTCCATTAAAAAACTTTTGGGATACTAAATATGATTTAATTTTATTTGACAATCATCCTGTCAGTGAAAATAAAGAGGAGTGGAAATCCCTTTTAAGAATCTTTGCAAAAAAAATATTATCCCAAAAAACAAGCTTTGCAATTTTTTTAGGAAATGATATCGATGAAAATTCGCTCAAGCCATTTCTAAATCTTATGGATATGGATATTAAACAACCATTAATTGATTCAGGGTCTAGTTATAATTGGAAATTTTCGAAAAACTGGGAAGCAATCTTTCCATTCCAGAAAAATAATTTGACAGATGAAAAAATCATTGATCACCCACCACTATCAATAAATACTGAAATAGATACTTCCAATTCTCAGGTTTTAGCAAGTTTTAAAATATCCGATGTCACTATTCCACTTATTCAAATAGCAGAAAAGGATCCATTAAGGTATCTAGTATTTTCTTCGCCAGACTTACATAAATTATTTTACAAAGCTCAAAATAAAGATTACAAAAATTTAACTTATCAAATGTTAAACACTCTTTTTAGCTGGTTAATGAAAACAGGAAATGGGAAAGATTTTTACTTTAGATCAGGGAAGAATATTTATCAACAGGGTGAAAAAGTGTCAATAATTGGTAGGCCAATTAAAGAAAGTGAAAAATCCAGTGACGCTATGATTCATATTTTTAGTGATGGAAAGAAAATCAATTCAAAGCCACTAGCCTACAATAATAAAACTGGATTTTACACAGGACAATTTTGGGCATCAAAATCTGGTAAGTTAGAATATAATATTGAATTACTTTATGGTGAAAAGTCATTAATAGTTAGTGAAGGAAGCGTTCTAGTCCAAGAAAGCCAAATTGAACTAAACAATGTTTTTTTAAACGAAAATCTTCTACAAAGGTTATCAGATGCAACTAATGGCTCATTTTTTAATTGGGCTGATAGGTTATTGGTTCTTGATAATATTAATAAAAAAACAAATAAAGAAATATTTCAGAGTAAAATAATCTTACACAATAGTCGATTATTATTCTTGATAATAATTTTTGTTTTAACTTTAGAGTGGTTATACAGAAGAAAGAATGGTCTTATTTAACCTAAAATTGAGGTAAGTAAATTGAAAAAAATCACGTTTATTGGGACGGGATATGTCGGGTTAGTTAGTGGAGCAGCAATTTCAGATTTTGGACATAGAGTTATATGTGCAGACATATCAAAAGAAAAAATAAGACAATTGAACAATGGTTCTGTACCAATTTATGAGCCAGGATTAACTGAATTATTAAAAAAAAATATTAATGCTGGCAGACTTAGTTTTACTTTCGATATAAAAAAAGCAATCAGAGATTCAGAAATAATTTTTATTGCAGTCGGGACGCCTGAAGGAAAGAATGGAAAATCAGATATTACCGCAGTTAAATCTGTTGCAAAACTTATTGGAGAAAACATTAATGAATATAAAGTTATCTGTACAAAAAGTACGGTACCAGTTGGAACAGGAAATCTCATAAAGAGTATAATATCAGAGAACAATTTTAATAATATACCATTTGATTATGTATCGAATCCTGAATTTTTAAGGGAAGGCTCAGCTGTTAAAGACTTTTTATGGCCTGATAGAATTGTAATTGGTTCAGAAAATAAATTATCCCTTAATATAATGAAGGAGGTATATGATCCATTATATATCAATGATAAACCAATTTTAAGTACAAGTATTGCAACTGCTGAAATGATAAAATATGCAGCAAATTCTTTTTTAGCCTTAAAAATAAGTTATATCAATGAAGTTGCAAATTTATGTGAAACCTTAGGTGCTGATGTAAAAGATGTTGCAAAAGCAATGGGGCAAGATGGTAGAATTAGTTCAAAATTTTTGCATCCAGGTCCAGGTTATGGAGGTTCCTGTTTTCCAAAAGATACAAAAGCTTTTGCAAAATTATCTAAAGAAAATGGGGAAGTGATGTATACTATTGAAGCTTCAATTCAATCCAATGAGAACCAAAAAATAAGAATGGTCAACAAAATAAAGAAACTTGTTGGTGGAAGTTTTAGAGGTAAAAGAATTTCAATTTTAGGTCTTGCCTTTAAACCAAATACCGATGACGTTAGGGATTCTGCATCGATAACAATGATAAACGCAATAAAAAATGATGGTGGACTTATTAATGCTTATGATCCTNTTGCAAATGAATCAATGAGAAAAATTTTTGANGAGATNAATTATTTCAATTCCTGGGAAGAAGCTTGNAAAGNTGTAGANGCAGTTGCAATTNTAACAGAATGGAATGAATTTCGCTCAATGAGTATTAAACNATTAAAACAANTAATGAGNAANNCTATCNTATTAGANACTAGAAACATANTNGATGTTAAAAAATTGNANGAGCATAAATTTACTTTTGACAATGTAGGTNGAGGTANTANNAATAATGTTAATTGAAAANACTNAAATAAATGATGTTAAGGTGGTTAATCCNTTAGTTCATAATGANAATAGGGGNTNCTTTTTTGAATCATANTCATNNAAAANTTTTAAAGANAANGGCCTTCCAACCCATTTTGTTCAAGACAATGAAGTGTCCTCTAAAAAAGGAGTACTTAGAGGATTACATTATCAATTAGCATTTCCTCAAGGTAAACTTGTTCGTGCAGTTATTGGAACTATTCTTGATGTAGCAGTAGATATTAGATTGGGTTCTCCAACATATGGTAGATATATAACAGTTGAATTATCTGCTGAAAATAAAAAGATGTTATATGTTCCAGAGGGGTTTGCGCATGGATATTTAGTTTTATCGGATAAATCAATAGTTTCTTATAAGTGTACAAACTTTTATAACCCTAATGATGAGTATGGTATAAGATGGAATGATAAAAATATTGATGTTGATTGGGGGAATAATTCTCCAATAATTTCGAAAAAGGACGACAGTCTTCCGTTTTTAAAATATCAGAAACTTTTACCAAAATACTAGTCCCTTATCGATTTATAATTATAAAAAATACCTAGTTCTATAGAATACTTATTTGAACTAGAAAAATCATTAATCAGGCCATTATTTTCAAACCTAATTTGATTTATACAAAATAGATAATTCAAACCTTGGATCTTTGAAGCGATTTGCAGTCTAACTGAAAAGTAATTTTTCAATTCATATCCATCACTATATCTTGAATTATATGTATCATTATAGTTTGTAATTGTAGTTTCATCAGAAATGAGACCACGTTTTACCATGGAATAATCTATGCTTATTTCAGAATAATCTGCCCTCAATGAATAACTAGCTAATAATTCCTCAGAATGTGGTCCTGCCCAAAACCCTAGAGGCTCTCCATGACTATAAAAGTCATTTATCTTATATTTATGTTTATATACGCGTTGGTCTATCCAATTATATTCAACTATGAAAGATGAATTTTGAAAAATTAAATCATCTATTCCATATCCTAACTGATAAGCAAACCAATTATGATTTTTTGAATTAAAGATCCACTCTGGTGTTAATTCATCCATGAAGAATCCAATGTAAAAACTTTGTTTAGTTGTGAACATATATAACAAATCAAATCCCATCTGAATATTATCAGTATCACCCAAATAATTTTCTATGGGATAAAATGGAGCAACTGGAATTAGGTAGTGAAAATCTAAATTTCTCAATGAGTAAATAACTGATTCATTAAAGCCTAATACAAAATTATTTATTGGTTTCCATTCAACTCTATGAAATGCAATATTTCTAGGAGCATCAATTATGCGTTGACTTATCTCATTCTCATAAAATATTGATCGTGATGAATCATTTATACCGCTATTTAAAAATCCATGAAAATAAATAAAATTCAAATTTTTCTTTATTTGCCAATTAAATCCAATCTGAGGAAATGAAGGCGATTTTCTTGAAATATGAATTGAGTTAACCCCATGTCCCACATTCCAATCAAATATACCCAAATGAATTTCTGCCGATTTTAATTTATATGCGATTTTTGTTTTTACATATTCACTCCAATAACCATCTGCATCTTTTGATTTGTCAAGATATGGAAGGCTTTTAATTGATGAAAAGGAATAGAGGCTATGATTTATTTGGCCTACAAAACCAAGCTGTATATAATCTACTATGACTGACCAAGTGGGATTTTGATATTCAAAGCTAAAACCAGCGCCAAAAGATGTTAGAGGTGTTTTATCATAAACCCAATCACTGCCATTTGACGAATGTAGAGTAAAAATAATTGGTTTTACTTCTATATCATCTGAAAAAGTAAGTGAAATAAAAAAATGTAAAAAATAGATATATCTTTTAAGGTGCATTATTTGCTTCTTGCGCCCAGGAAAATATTTGACATTGCTTTTAGAAAGTATTGTATGTCAGTAATTATTGGTGAGGATTCCTTTTGTTTTAAATAATTTCGCTCACTTTCAATAATTTCATCAAATGATTTTGGAAGATCAGCATAATATGGTGGAATTAAACCTGGTTTAAAATTAGCTCGTTTTTGTTGCAAATCAGAGGGGTATAATCCAAAATAATGTTCACTTAATGCTCTTACACCAACTAAATTTATATCACCTTTTATCCAATTATAAATTTGTGGTATCTCATCAATAAAATACTTTCTAAAAATCTTTCCCCAGGAAGTAATTCTATAATCTCCCTTCATTTTTCCAGATTTATCTAAATGATATTTTTCATATATATCACCCTGTATGAACTCACTATAAGGATACATAGTTCTTAACTTATAGATATATAAAGGTTCGCCTTTATAACCAATTCTTTTCAATCTTACAATGGGACCATATGACGGTGATTCTTCATCTGAGACAGTCTTTTTCTTTTTACATACGAAATAAAACCTGTCTTCAATATTTATTTCGTTTAAGATTTCATATCCGCAAAAAGCTAGACGACCTAACACTTCAGATTTTGATAATACACGATTTCTTCCTCGAGTAATTATAAAATAAATTTGTTTGGTAACTGCTAATTTGGGGAATACTCTATGAAACATAAAATAAAATGGAAGAACAATTGAATAGAGGAAATGAGGCATCTGAGATCGCAAGTGACTTTTTAATTTTTCAAGAGGAATAAAGTTTCCAACAAAAAGTCCACCGCTCTCAAGTTTTGAATAAGCCGTGAGTAAATGCTGATTAATTTTTCTTATATCATTTAATCGATGCATATTAACTAGTAATTCTCTTGAATTATCGAATAAAAGTTCAAAATTAATATTTGAAGATGTATTAAGAATTGTGACCTTATCCTTTGATATTTTTTCTCTTTCAATTGTTTGCCAAATGAAACTAGTTAGTTCAACCTCATACCCAGATCTAAAGGTTTTAAGACTATTTAGTAATTCAGAACAATCATAGGTTCCGTTTTTATTACTTTTTGTCTGATCAAATGAAAGTATTTCTTGTCCATCTATCTTTTTTATTTGATTTTGTGAGTAATTTTTTTTGTGTCCATTTTTTTTTGATTGCCCAAAAAAGTAAAGGAAGAAGGCTATGATTTCTATACCAGAATGCAATAAACCAGCTTTATAAATTAGTTCTATAGATTTTGAATCTATTCTAAGTGAGTAATAAAAAAATGTTAGAAAGAGGAACGTTAAAATTGATGCTTTAATATATGGGGCGATTTCATAATAATGATTAATGGAATTAGGTTCTTTATAGCGATTGGTTAGTAAGGTACCTATCCCCCAAGCTGTAATCAATATAAGAAAATTTTGTTCCTGTAAAATATCATAATGGAATGATCCACGTTCAAGATATACAAAAGCCATGTAAATTAATAGCAGAAGGAGTATGCCTGGTATTATCCATTTTAAATAAAACTTGTTCTGGGTTGCATGATCTTTTGTTTCTTCAATATTTAATATCTTTATACCTGAATTTTTTAAATAAAGTTTCAGTAATAAGGCTGCAAATAGCTCATAGAGTAACATGATTGTCATAAAAGTGACCATGAATATCCTAGATATACTCCACAAATCAGAAAAGGATATAGTAATCACAACAAAAAGTAGGCTCATTA
>NZXA02000021.1 GCA_002697665.2 bacterium | reverse complement strand
TCGGACTATCAAGAACAACTGAGAATTGGCACTCGTACCTAGGCTACAAGTATATAGACCCTAAGTATAGAGCAGATGTTGGTTTTGCCGTAAAAAATGATAGGAAATGGCTAACATATTTTCAATCTTATACATCCTATAAAGATGAAGGATTTCTTCGAAATATATCTTACTCATTGAAATATGACATGTTACATAACTTCGATAACCAACTGGATGTTATAAGCTTAGATGGAAGAGTTGAAGCCTCATTCAAAGGAAACACTAATATTGGAATTACCCATGATTATGATTTTGTCTCATATTATTTAGATAAAAAATATTCAAATTACGGTTCAACAAGAATAGGCTTTTCTACTAGTCCTGTTGAATTAATTTCATTTGATTCTAATATTAGTTTTGGTAAGGATGTTGCTTATAATGATGAAAACCCTGAGTTAGGGAAAGAATTTAATTTCAGAGCTACATTAAGATTACAACTAAATAATAATCTTTCTATTAATAATCTATTTAGTTATTCAAGATTAAAAGAGATGAATACTATTGATTACTATTATAAAGGCTTTATAAATAGATTAGACACAAAATATCAATTTTCAAAATTTATTGGACTAAGACTTGCTGCTGAATACAATGATTTTTCTGAATCCATTTTCTTACAACCTCTCTTTGAATGGACACCAAATCCTTTCACTATATTTTATGTAGGAGGAAATCAAAACTTAATCAAGGAGCAAGAATACTTTACTGACAGATCTCAGTTTTTTATAAAATTTCAGTATCTAATAAGCTTATAAATAACAAAAATTAATTTTTGACGTTATCTTGAATATGAAAAATAAAAGAAGAAAATTTTTAAAGAATGCAGGATCAACTGCATTATTTGCTAGCTTAGGCTCATCATTCTTTCTAAGCTGCGATGACACTGAAGATGTTATCAATCCTGATGATAATAATGAAAATAATAGCTCCGGAAATGGATTTACTGTTGATGGGAATATCTACACAATTGAACTAGATCACCCATCGTTTTCAATTTTAAAGTCAACCGGAGGCTGGTTATTATTTAATGAAGGTGGAATGTTATTAGTAAATGTAGGACAAGATGTTATAAGAGCATTTTCAAATAGCTGTCCTCATGCAGGATGCAGATCAAGCTGGAAATATTCCAATGACAATTTTACCTGTACATGTCATACTTCAATATTTACTAATGATGGAACCTTAGTTAGTGGACCTGCAAATAGTGACTTAGATTCTTTTACAGCAACTAGAGATAATGATATCTTAACTGTGTCAACATAACTAGATTTTTACTTGTAATCCATCTTTAAAATAAACTTCTTTAAGAAGTTTACCATCTCTATCGTAAATTTTCATAAAACCATTTTGGACTCCTTTAACTGTCTCTGTTTCATCTGAAAGTGTGCCATCACCAAAGAAATTCTTTTGTAATCCATCTCTCAATCCATTCTTAAAATTCCACTCACTTTTAATATTACCATTCTTATAATACAAGTACGATGTGCCATTTCTGACCATCTCCTTATCAAAACTTTCCTTACTTTCTATTCTACCACTTTTATAATATCTAGTTACAGTTATTTTCGAATTTCCGTAAATCCATTCACTTTGTATTGAACCTTCAGAATAAAAAAGTTTAGTATAAAATTTTATTCCATCATTATATTTTTCTTCGACTCTTATATTATCTAAATCATCTTTTTTTATAGCTATTCCAGAATATTTATCTCCATTATAAAATGACTCTCCTTCAATAATTTCAAGTTCACTAATTTGAACTGTATTTTGACAAGAAAATAATATAACAATAAGTATTAGAGAGATTAATCTACTTTTATCCATTTAGATTTATATTTTATATCAAGAAATTCTAGAGAGTCTACCCTAACTCTTCTGATAAAATTTAAAATAAACTCATTTTTATTATTGAATTCATATTTAAACCTCCTAGAGATAGTACCAGCTTGCTCATCATAGAGAATTAAAGAATCTTCTTTTATCTCATATTTCATTAGTGTATTATAATAAAATACTAGGTTATTAGAACGAAAAGAGGTAATTGGTCCGGGTTCAGGAAATGGAATACTTTCTTCATCAGCGTTTAAACTTTCTAGTTTCCAGTCCCCAGAAAATTTAGGTACATCCTGATTTGAACAAGACATCAATATAAAAAAAAGTAACAATGAAACTAAGTATTGCATAAGATCATTAAATTTATAAAAAACTTATTAATGAATCTTACAATAACATCAATAATAGGAATATTTTTTTTAATGTGGATGGTCTACTTTTCTTTAGGTGCATTCGCTAATATGACAGAGAATGAAATATTACTAAACATTTTCAAACTATTTAAGTATATAATTGGTATAGTCTCAATTTTATTGATTGCCATTTATTTATTTAATTTATGATTAAAGTCATACATATAATTCTTACTTTATTAATAATACCATTTACAAGTCACTCACAAAATTATGTTGAGGCTAAAATAGTTGATGCATCAAATGGTTTCAATCTAAATAATGTTGAGATATCTATTGATGGTAAAAAAACATACTCTGATGAAAATGGTAATTTTAAATATGAAGTAGTTGAATTCCCGGTTGATTTTGTTATTAATGACGATAGATTTTACACAAAAAAAATTACTGCCAATAGTTCAGATAAGCTCAAAATCTATTTAACTAGAAGGGGAATTATTCTTGAAGATATTATTGTCAAATCAGAACTTTTTTCTTCACCATTGAAAGATATATCATTATCTACTAGTGTACTTAATGATATAGAATTAAGAAAAAAAAATGGTGAATTTATAATCAATTCCTTAAATGAAATCTCAGGACTTTATATTCATTCAGCAGGCTATAATACTAATAGGATTACAATTAGAGGGATGGGATCTAGATCACCCTACTCAACTAACAAGATTAAAGCATACCTAAATAATATACCTTTATCTAATGGTATTGGTGAAATATCTCTTGAAGATTTTGGGATACAAATGCTAGGTCAAGTGGAAGTTTTAAAAGGTCCCAACTCAAGTTTATATGGTTCAGGGTTAGGAGGAAATATTTTACTAAGAACCAATAGCGATTTTTCTAATCTAATTAATTTCCATAGTTCATTAAAATCATTTAACACTTATCAGAATAATTTATCTCTATCCAAAGAAATTAATGATTTTAAGATGTTTTTTAATATTGAAAAGATAAATAGTGAGGGTTATAGAGAAAATAACACCTATGAAAATCTTAGGGGAATATTAAATTTAAATTATAAGATTAATTTTATTTCTGATATTGAGTTTATTCAATTTTACAATGATGCAAATGCTTTGATACCCTCATCATTAAGTTTNTCTAATTATATTGAAAATCCCAGTTCAGCNGCNTTCTCATGGAAAAACGTAAATGGAGGTGAAAATTATAAAAGGCAATTAACAGGGTTAAGTTATAACTTAAATATACCTTATGTATATTCTAAAAGTACTTCAGCGTATTACAAATCATTTATTAATGATGAAATGAGGCCATTTAATTTCTTAGATGAGAACAGTAAAATTTTTGGAATAAGACACTTTGGAAAAATTAATNTATCAAGAAGTCAGCTAATTTATGGTTTTGATTACTCTAAAGAAGACTACACATTCAGTACGTGGGATAATTATGGAGAGGATAATCAGGTATTGATAACTAAACAGATTCAAAAAAGGAATAACTATAATATTTTCACTCAATATAATTTACCAATTAAAGATTTTTCTAAATTAATATTTGGAATTAGCTTAAACAATATTAAATATAATTGGACATGTTGTAATAATAACCAGATTGAAGAACTAAGCTATCAATATAAAAATGTCATCTCCCCTAGATTATCATATAACTTTGAAAAAAATAATAAGTCCTATTTTATTAATATTAGCCATGGATACTCACCACCAAACATTGATGAGACCCTAGATGAAAATGGTTTAGTTAATCCAGATATAAAACCTGAGACAGGAATAAATTATGAAATAGGAGTATTGGGATCTTCAAAAAATGATAACATTTCATATAATATAAATATGTATTATATGGATATAAAAAATCTATTAGTAGCCCAAAGGACAGATTTCGATANATTTACTGGGGTTAATGCAGGTAGAACCTCTCACCCCGGGGTAGAAACAACAATAAATCTTCAATTATTAAAAAGTCAAAATCTAAACATTACTTCATCAAATAATTTTTCTAAATATTGGTATATTTTTAAAGACTTTANTAATAGAGGAACTGACTACTCTCAAAATAAATTAACAGGAGTACCTTCCCATACNATATTCTCTAAAATTAATATTAATCTAAAAAATTATCTCGCTCAAATTTCATTTCAAAACATTGGAAAAATTCCTATGAATGATGCTAACGAATTATTTTCTGATGCTTACTCAGTGGTTGACTTTAAGATATTAAAAAATTTTTCATTTAATAATTATGATATAAGTATATCATCAGGAATTAAAAATTTATTTGATAAAAAATATGCTTCGGGTATTGTTATTAATGCAAGAGGTTTTGGAGGTAGAGATCCAAGATATTATTATCCAGGTTTACCAAGAAATTATTTCATATCTTTAAANCTTAGTATATAAATTATGAAGCTNGGAGTTGAAAAAGTACAGAAGTATGGATTAGAATCTCTTGTTATTTTCTTTAGTATAATACTATCATTTTATATTGAAGGACAAAGAGACCTTGCACAGAAAAACTCTGATAAAAATAAACTTATAACTGATTTAATAAATACAATTGACGAAGATCTTGAACAAATAAATTACATCAATACTATTGTAATGAGTGCTGTAAAAAACTTTAATATGATATTAAGTGATATAGACTCAAAAAATCAGTCATTATCAAAATCAGAGATAATGAACTTACTAACTGAAAATAATATCGGAATATCATTTTTCCCAAGAGAAGGTATATTTAATCAATTAATAGCAACTGGAAGTTTTGAATTAATTGAAAATGAAAAATTAAAATCATTACTACTAGAAATTTATAATCATCAAACTAATAGGAATTATGCTACATCATACCAAATAGATTTATTTGCAATTAAACTTAGTGAAGAAATAAATCAAAATTTTAGAATCAATTCAGAATATAATTATAGTGAAGGTGAAATTTATGGAAGACCAATTATAAAGAGTTATGTTTTTGATGAAAAATTTTATCTTTCGAATAAGTTTTATGGACTACTTTCTGAAGGAAAACAAAATGGATATGATTATATAAGATTATTAGATGACTTGAGTGAAAACTATAAGCAAGCCAGAATATATGCTCAATATGAAATAGAAAACTAATAAAGAAGATGCATTTTGTTCTTATTTCTCCATCCTGCTTGGGACTTATACTTAACAAAATAAATATTTAAATCACTTTGAGACTTATAGTCAACAAAAAATATTTTTTTATCGGATTGACTTTGATAATCTACAAAATACCATAGGCCTTCATTACCTTTTGCCTGAGATTTATAATCAACTTTGTATACTTTTAAATCCGCTTGACTTTCAAATTCTACCACAAAAACATTAAGATCAGATCTAGAAGAAAATTTAGAAGAAAATATTTTTTGAC
>NZXA02000030.1 GCA_002697665.2 bacterium | reverse complement strand
AATTCCGAGATATTTTTAAGTGAAATTGGATTTTCACTTATAAAAATTAACACTTCCATTTTAGATTTTAAATCTTTCATATTAACTCCTTTTAAAAAATTTAATTTCATTACTATCTTGATAATTAAAATCGATTATAGAATCTTTTACTAATTCTAAAATTATCAGCAATGATGCAATATTTTTTTCTTTTGAGTTTTTTATGCAAAATATTTTATCAAATTCAACTGTTTGTATTTTATCAAAAATCTCTAAAATTTCTTTTTTTCTATCTTCAAAGTTGATATTATCAGGGATTATATCTAGATCAGGAATTTCTTTATAATTTTCATAATTTAGAATATTTTTTACTGCAGTTACAAGTTTCCATATATTGGTTTTCTCAACCTCCCATAAAACATCTGACTTAAATTCTTCATTTTGAGATCGCTTGAAGGTATCACGCCCTAGAATCTTTCTTTTATTAAGATCTTCAGACAATAATCTGTATTTTTTGTATTCTTTTAGCATCTCTATAAGATCAATTTCATTTTCATTTTCAATTTCTTCTTCAACTTCATCTTGTGGTAAAAGAGATCTAGATTTAATTCTTGTTAATTCTGCAGCAACAACAAGATAGTCTGCAATATTTTGAAAATTAATTTGTTTTAAAAGGTCAACATATTCTAGATATTGTTGTGTTACCTGAGTTAAAGAAATCTCATATATGTCCAGATCTTTATCTCTAATTAATGTTAATAGTAGATCTAAAGGTCCTTCAAATATATCAAGTTTTAAGGAATAAGTAGAATCGCTATTTTTACTAAAATTATCCATTTAAATACAAAATAGCATCAGGAGCTAACAAATTCAAAATAAAAAATATTGGAGCTAACAGCAAGTATGGATAACTACGAATTATAAAAATAATTAATATTACTGAAAGTATACTATAAAAAGGATTAGACATTGTTTGATTAAATTTATCAGCCAAGCTATCTGGTAATATGCTATATATTATATTTCCCCCGTCAAGAGGTGGCATTGGCAAGAGATTAAATACTCCCAGCATTATATTCAAATATATCATCCAAGACATGAACTTCCCAATATTTAAAAAGTTTTCATCATATAGAACGGTATTTGAACTTATTTCATCTAATCCTATTAAATAAAACAATACAGAGAATACAAGTGCTATTATGAAGTTTGATAATGGGCCTGCTAACGCAACAACATATAAGCTTTTTCTTCCCCGCTTTAGGCGATTAATATTGACTGGAACAGGCTTAGCCCATCCAAATTTAATTATAAGAATAGCTAGTGTACCTAACGGATCTAAGTGTTTTAATGGATTTAAAGTTAATCTACCTAATCGTTTAGCAGTGTCATCACCGAGCTTATATGAAGCAAGAGCATGACTATATTCATGAACTGTAAGTGAAAATAACACTATTGGAATTATAATAAAATATATTGGATCAATCACTATTTTCTACACCTTTACTTAGAGGACCAAACTTTTTTAAGATATCCTTTTTTTCTCTAAAACTCTTTAAATATCTACTTGTTACAGATATGGATGAATGTCCTAAATGTTCTCTTATATTTATTAGGTCAATACCTTCTTCTATAAGATGAGTAGCTATTGAATGCCTAAACATGTGTGGGCTTATCATCCTATATTTTTTTCTTCCATTATTTCTTATAATAAAATCATTATCATTTTTATAATTATCATAATTATCATTATATTTAAACGCATTAATACATATTTCTTTAACTCTTTTATCAACAAACTGTCTAGTGATACCATTTGAAGAACTTTTATTTTTATTCTTCCAATAATTACTTACAAAAAGAAAATTTGAAATGTTNCCNTCTAAGATNGATNCNCTATCAATCTCTATATATTTAATGAGATTTTTATATGTGGGGTAGGGTTGCTGCCTACTTTTTCCTCCCTTTCCATGAATTAATATATATGGGTTAGAGTTGTTAAATTTTATATCTTTCATTTGAATATTTATTAATTCTGAAACTCTTAANCCACAATAATATAAACTATCGATTATAGATTTCTCTCTGAGCGGATAATTAAAGTCATCAATAAAATGATCTGAATCACAGTAAGTCATAATCAATTTGATTTCTTTCAAAGTTAAAGATTGAGGATCTTCTGGATTTGATGATCTTATGGTAGGAATAGGTGAGGATTGTATAATTTTTTTAAATATTAAATATTTAAAGAAACTAGAAAGTGTATGTAAAAATCTTTTTTTTGATGAATCAGATCTAATACCAGATGCCTCTTTTGTTTTTTCTCCATTTTTATTTTTCCAAACTTTAACATAAGTATTAAATGCTTTTGATTCTAAGAAAGACTCTACAACAGATTTATTAATTTGGGTAAATGAATTAATTTTATTTATAAATAGAAAATCCAAAAAAATATTTAAATCTCTTTGATATGATTCAGAAGTATTAAGGGTTGCACTAGAACTGGTAATTTTTTTATGATTAATGAAATTTTTTACAATTTCTTTCATAAATTATTATGTTCCACTTTCCCATGAATTAAGATANGCATCTTGTTCAGTTGTTAGTTTNTCAATTTCAACACCCATTGATTTTAATTTAATTTGAGCNACTTTNTTATCTAGTTCGAGTGGAACATCNTAAACATCATTCTTTAATTTTTTATAATTTTTAACCATATGCTCTGAACATAAAGCCTGATTAGCAAANCTCATATCCATTACACTNGATGGATGCCCTTCAGCNGCTGAAAGATTTACAAGTCTCCCATCNGATAATAAATAAATCTTTTTTTTCCCTATACTATATTCTTCAATGTCATNTCTAATTTTTTTTCTTTTAGTAGACATTTTCTTAAGTGAATCAATATTTATCTCAACATTAAAATGACCAGCATTTGAAACAATTACGCCATCTTTCATATTTTTAAAATGATGTTTATCGATAACATTTAAATTNCCGGTTACAGAGCAAATAAAGTCNGCNATCATAAANGCNTCATTNCCTGACATTACTCTAAANCCNTCCATTTTNGCCTCTAAAGCTTTGGTTGGATCAATCTCTGTTACAATTACATTAGCACCAAGTCCGTGAGCTCTCATAGCAAGCCCTTTGCCGCACCATCCATATCCACATACAACAAAGTTTTTTCCAGAAACTAACCTATTTGTTGCCCTCATAATACTATCCATAACACTCTGGCCTGTTCCATATCTATTATCGAATAAATGTTTAGTGAAAGCATTATTAACAGCTATGATTGGATATTTCAAAACATTATTATTTGACATGCTTTTCAATCTTATGACACCTGTAGTAGTTTCCTCTGTTCCACCAATAATATTAGGAAGATACTTTTTATGTGATTTATGAACAACTGTAACTAAATCGCAACCATCATCCATAGTTAAATTTGGGCCAATTTTTAATGAGTCAATAATGTGCTTATAATATCCTTTATTGTTAATTCCTTTGATTGCAAAGGTTTGTATTCCATAATCCTTTGATAAGTGAGCAGCAACATCATCTTGTGTGCTTAAAGGATTTGATGCACAGCATGAAACTTTAGCGCCTGCATTTTTTAAGGTAATAAGAAGATTTGCCGTTTCAGTCGTTATATGAAGACATGCAGAGATATTCATACCTTTTAATGGCTTCCTTTTGGACATAGAGCCATTTATTTCTTGAAGAACTGGCATATCTTTATAAGCCCATTCCACTCTATCTCTTCCTTGTTTATTTAATTTTGAATCTTTAATATCTGACATATAAAATACCCCTTAATAATAATAACTATAAATTTTTAATAATCTCTGATTTATCAATTTTTTCCCAAGCAAATTCAGATTCGTTCCTTCCAAAATGACCATACGATGCAGTCTTTTTATAAATTGGTTTTAATAAATTTAAGTTTTCAATTATACCTTTTGGTGTACAATCAAATAATTCTGTAATGGAATTTAAAATTTTATCAATTTTTTTAGAAGAATCAATATCTGAAGAATTTATATAATAGGATACGGGATCAGGTTTACCGATCGCATATGCTAATTGAATCTCACATTCATTTAGCAGACCAGAAGCAACAATATTTTTTGCCATATATCTTGCCATATAGCATGCACTTCTATCAACCTTTGATGGATCTTTTCCGGAAAAAGCACCTCCACCATGTTTTGCCCAACCACCATAAGTATCAACTATAATCTTTCTNCCGGTTAGACCNGTATCNCCATGTGGACCACCAATTACAAAACGACCTGTAGGGTTTATGATAAATTTTGTTTTCTNATTNATAAGATTTGAAGGAACTTCTTTTTTTATTATTTCCTCAATTATTCCCTCTTTTAGGTCTTCATCTTTTACATCATNNGAATGCTGNGTCGAAATTAGAACCGTATCTACGTATTGTGCTACTTTATCTTTATATTTAATTGATACTTGAGATTTGCCATCTGGACGTAAAAATTTTAAATTTCCATTCTTTCTATTATCTGAGAGTGATTTAGTTAATTTATGGGATAAAAGAATAGGGTAAGGCATTAAATTTTTATTTTCATTTGTTGCATAACCGAACATTATGCCCTGATCTCCTGCTCCAATAATATCATTATTAATTTGGTCAACACCTATAGATATATCATTTGACTGTTTATCAATATAAAGCTCAACGTTACATG
Source organism: bacterium (assembly GCA_002697665.2). Classification (GTDB taxonomy): domain Bacteria; phylum Desulfobacterota_D; class UBA1144; order UBA1144; family UBA1144. Next base: position 914 of record NZXA02000030.1, on the reverse strand, counting down.
TATTTCCATCAAAACCTAAAGATGGATCATCATAGCCAATTTCGATAATTGTATTTCTTATTATTTTTTCATAATCTATATTAGAACTAGTTGAAATCTCTGCGGAAATAATGACTTTATCTGTTGTAACAAGAGTTTCACAAGCGACCCTACAGTTTTTATCATTTAATATAATTTCATCTAAGATAGAATCAGATATCTGATCTGCTACTTTATCGGGATGTCCTTCAGTAACTGATTCAGAAGAAAAAATAAATTCATTGTTAATCATTCAGCTTGTATAATACTATAAAATTTTTAAATTAACTACTAATGGATTGTATGTACGTGTTATAATCATCAATCATGAAAAACTTTATAGCAGCTTCACTTATAGCAGCTGATTTTTGGTCTTTATCAAAAGAGTTTAAAAAACTAGATAATACTCAAGTTAAATGGGTTCACTATGATATCATGGATGGGCATTTTGTGCCTAATATATCAGTTGGATCGTGTGAGCTTAGCTCATTAATAAAAAAAACAAATATAGAAATTGATATTCATTTTATGGTTACAAATCCAGATATTATTGTCCCAAATTTTATTAAAATGTTTAAAAATAGAAAATTAAAGAACATAACAGTTCATGCAGAGACATGCGCAGATATTAAAAAGCTTTCAAAAATTACAAGAAAAAATATATTAAATTTGGATTAGCTATTAGTCCTCAATCATCAATAAAAAGAATTATTGAGAATGTTGAATATATTGATCTAGCTTTAATAATGACAGTTAAGCCAGGATTTGCTGGACAAGATATAATTACTAAATGTATCAATAAAGTAAAAAGATTGAGTAAATTTTTTAAAGAAAATAATATAGATCTTCCAATACAGGTTGATGGGGGAATTAAATTAAAAAATATTTCATTACTT
>NZXA02000031.1 GCA_002697665.2 bacterium | reverse complement strand
GATTCTTTTTTTGAGGTTGGAGGATGGTCTGACGGACAATCTCCTGGTGGAGAATTTTTAAGTGGCTATGTTAAAAACGTAGTAATAGAAACACCTGATTATAAACGCATATTTCAACTTTCTGAGATTAAAAGAGATATTGACTATTTAATCTTGACACCAGAGTTTAAAAACAATTATGAAAGTGAAGTTAAATATAAAACTGATTCTATAAGACTTGATAGACCGCGAGACTATTGGATAGCTATACCTAATGAGACAAATTTATCTATGAAAGATTTTCAAATTACTTTACAAGTTGAATTTGAATCAATTCCTAAAGGGCATGAAACTATATTTAGTCAAAGTTCAATACTAAGAATTAATGAAGAATTTAACAATCAATCATGGAAATGGTCAATTATTGATGGAAGAATGTATTTCTTTTGGATTGAAGACATTACTTACGGGTATTCCCAATTTATTGGCGGACAAAGTCTCAGGTCAGGTAAATTAATATCAAATAATGGTGGTTTTGATTCAATTGTCTCAGATTTTACCCTTTCACAATATGANGAGATAACTACTTCGCACAATGGTTTTTTGACAATGGCAGTTGAATATGGATTATTTATAGTTTTAATATTTGTTTTTTCAATTTTTTATCTGATTTATGATAATTTTGACAGAAAAAACTTTTTTGAAATTGGTTTATTGTTAATGTTTCTTTTACAAAATCTATCTAATGATTTAATTTATGCACCAGACACATCAATTTACATATGGTTGTTAATTATTTACTTTTTTAAACTAAGTTTAAGAGTCGATAACTGATTTAGAAATTAAAAAGTCATTTATTGATTTGTTTAAAACTAAAACTTGTCTTCCATCATTTANAGTAACAAAGTCAACAGGTGTAGTTAATTTAGTTATATTGTTTAGTTCAATATTCCTAAAAGTCCATAAAAGCTCCACAGCTTTGTTAATCGAAAGGGTCTCATCAATTATAAAAGAATTCTCTAGTGCATTAACGAAGGAACTAAGTTCATTTATAGACTCAAAATTTCTGAGCTCTTTAATTAATTGCATGACAACGTATTGCTGTCTATCTATTCTNGACAAATCGCTAACTCCTGGCATTGGTTTCCATTCTGAAATATCATTTCCATCTTCATCAATAACTTTATCCCCGACTAAGACTTCAGTTGATCTTGAAACTATCCAATTTAGTGCAATAAGTCCTTGGACATTTTGACACCCTTTTTGCAATTCAAAGCTAAAACCTTCTCTTTGGGTTTTGTCAACGCATATTTCTATACCGTCAACAGAATCAATTATCTCCTCAAAACCTTCAAAATCAAAACTTGCAAAATTTGTGACTCTAATTCCTGAAATGCTATAAATGGCAGCTGCTAAATTTTCTGCCCTTCCACCACAGTTATTTTTTGTATATGATGCATTAATTCTTTCATATTCTCCAGTACATTTATTTTGAATAAGTAAATCTCTTGGAAACGAAATTAGTGTCATTTCTTTTGTTGATTTTTCGACTAGTCCAAGAATAATTACATCGGCTCTTTTACCTTGAATTGCACCTCTAGTTTGAGCTATTTCAGCTGATCTTTCATCTGACCCAATTAGTAAGTATGCATCAAAATTGGTAATCTCTTCATTAATTTCATTAAATTTTAAAAGGTCCTCAATTTTTGGTAAATCTTCTTCAGTAATTATGATATTTTCTTCATTCTCAATATTTTCAGTTGTCTGTTCAGATGAAACAACGTCTTGATTTTGAGTTGGTTCTGTTGTGGTAGTGACTCCTTCAATAATATTGTCGATAACTTGCTGATCAAATTCTTCAGTTTCTAGATTGGGGATAAAATTTATGAGTACAAAAGCAGCTATAACGAGGAGTCCTAAAAATAAGTAGGTATATCTGTTAAATATTTTCATTTGTAACCAAATTACATAATATAACAATGTATTCTTTAGTTGTGAGAAATTTAAAATCTGTCATAGCGGCAGGTGGCTTAGGTACAAGACTTCAAAATTTCAGGGGTAATCAATCAACGAAAATTTTACTTGATGTAAACGGTATTCCAATGATAAATCGTCAAATTATCCAACTTCTTGATTGGGGGTGTGAAGAATTTGTAATTATAACAAATCCAGAGTTTGAAGATTTAATAAAAAAAGTTACAACTGAAGCATTTCCAAGTTTAAATTTGAAATTTGCAACACAAGACGAGCCAAAAGGCATTTCTCATGCTTTAAAACAAGCTGAAGTTCATGTCGATAGAGATGAAAAAATTCTTTTTATATTAGGAGATAATTTTTTTGAAAAAAATCCAATTATTGATTTTGATTTCAGTCAATATAAAAAAGGATCATACATCTTTACAAAATCTGTAAACAATCCACAAGAATTTGGAGTAGCTCAAATGAATAGCAATGGGAATGTAGTCTCGATAGATGAAAAACCAATTGCTCCAAAATCAGATCTTGCTGTGGTTGGTATTTATATTTTTGATGAAACAGTATTCGAAAAAATTAGTACTTTATCTCCTTCTTCAAGAGGTGAGTATGAAATTACAGATCTTTGTAATATCTATGTGCAGGAAAATACTTGTAGNAATTTTGTTATTGATGGCTGGTGGATTGATGCAGGTACTCCAGATAGAATCATNGAACTTGAAGAAAAACTACCTTAAAACCTTCAGTTTTATTGTTATTAAATATGTAAAGATATATATTACAAACAATCCTGCAATCAGTAAATATGATATTTGTGTTGAGGTAAAAAGAGATAAATAAATGATTACAAAAGTTCCAAGGCTATAACTAAGAAATATTAAAAGTACTTTTTTTTCGGAAAAGCCTCTTGCTAGAAGTCTATGAGAGATATGATCTGTTCCACCTATCGCTGGAGATTTTCCCATTCTTATTCTATAAGTAAAGACAACTAGGAAATCAATAAGNGGCACCGAAAATATTAATAAGATTGGACTGAGAGTAGATGTATAAACTGTAGTCTCCTCTGGAGCCCAATTATATAAAATACTCATAAATCCAAGACAAAAACCTATAAACAAACTGCCTGAATCTCCAAAATATAATTTAGCAGGTGGGAAATTAAAGAATAAAAANCCTCCAATTGCACAAAGTAAAAGAATAGATATATCTGTCAATTTATATTGATTTAAATAATTTGTTAATACTGCTATTTGTAAGCATATTGCTGAAGATACAACTACGGCGAGCCCATCCATATTATCTACAAAATTAATTGCATTCATTATCAACATAATCCAAATCGTTGAAACTATGTAATTTATATAATTATTAACTTCTATCCCAATCAGTGATTCAAAATTTATGAAAATATTCAAATTGTATAAAGGGACGTAAACAGTGATTATTTGGAAAATGAGTTTGATATACCAACTAAAATTATATAAGTCATCTAGTAAGCCAATAATTGAAATTATCACTGCAAAAAATCCAATATATATNAAATTATCATCAGCTTGTCCTAGAAGTCTTGAAGATATTAAAAACGCTATAGAACATGCAATACCACCAAATGGGGGAACATATTTTGAAGAAAGTCTTTTTTCATTTTTTCTTACTCTCGGGACAAAGTATTTTGTTCTGCGAAACGTTACCCAATTTAAAAGTATAGATAGTAANATTGATGCTATTGCTGCATTCGTTAGGGAGACTTGAAAGTTAGTTAAATTCACTTNNATAGCTCTCGATATCTTCTCTTAAGTACTGATAAATTTTATTATATGCAGATGCAATTTTCTCAGATGTATAGTTTTCAATTATTAATTCTCTGTTATGTTTCGCAAAATCTTCAAAAATAACATTTGAATTAGATATCTCATTAAGATTTCTTTCAAATTCTTGAATATTATTGTCTTCTATAAAAAATGTATTACTAAATTTTGAGCTAAATTCTGTTGTTCCGGGAATATTATTTGATAAACATATCAATCCTACGTACAAAGACTCCAAAAGAATTCTTGAAGAACCTTCATACTTTGACATAACTATGTTTATATCAAAATTGCAAAGTTCTTTACTTATATCAATATGTCCTAAATAGTGAACAAAGCTATTTTTTTTAATTTTATCTAGTTCAACTTCACTCAATGAATCTGGATTTCCTTTATCTACATCTCCAGCTAAATAGAATTCAAAATTTGTATTTTTCATGGACTTAGCGAGCTCTAGATATTCAAATATACCTTTGTCTTTTATTAACCTGGTGGCCATTATTACTTTTAAGTTAGAATTTTGGTAGTCATTTTTAATTTCAATATCCTTCACTGTTATTCCAGATGTTGGAATTATGTAGGTCTGGCCTTGATAGTTTGAATAATCATTGAAAGTTTTTTGATCTTCCTTATTTTGAAACATCAAAAAATCAAAGTTTTTATTTATCAAATTTTCAATTAATAAGCTCAATATTATTCTCAAGATTTTAGCTTTAAAGTTCTCACTAAATAGATACCCTAAACCTGTAATAGTCAATATATTTTTGGTTTTATTATGTCTAAATAGGTTTGCAAAAGCGAAAAGTAAACCAGATTTTAAAGTAAATACATGAACAATATCATCAGAATTAAGTGATTCTAGAATTTTTCTGAGATTTCTTATTCCATAAAAATCTAAAATTTTTTTTCTGTCGACTTTCCAATTTACTGTTTCCTCATAATATTTTTCAAGTAAAATTTTATTTCCATCAATAGGGCAAATAGCTTTAAATTTTGAATCTTTAATATTAGATACAATNTCTTTTCTTGACTGAGTTAATATCCAATCCCAATGAGCTAAATAAACAATCATTAATAACATTTTAAGTGTTAAAATTGTTAACATTGCATAATATGAACATTGTCATAATTGGTACAGGGTATGTAGGCTTAGTCACTGGTGTAGGATTGGCTAATCTTGGAAATCACGTCAATTTTCTTGATTTAGATGAAAGTAAAATAAGCAATTTATCAAGTAAAAAAATTACCTTTTATGAGCCTGGACTTGAAGAATACTTCAATGATGATGAAACATTTAATAGAATGTCTTTTTCATCAGATTATGCAAGCATCGAATGGGAACACATTGATATTGTGTTTGTGTGTGTTCAAACACCAAATAATATAGAAACAAATTCAGTAGATACCAATTTCTTAGAATCAGCCATAAAAGAAATAAACAACGTAAATAATGATGACCTTGTCATAACAGTAAAATCGACAATTCCTCCCTACGAAATAGAAAAAGTATGTGAGAAAGTTGGAATGGATTCAAGTAAATTAACATTCAATCCTGAATTTTTAAGAGAGGGGACAGCTGTTGAAGATTTCTTTAAGCCAGATAGGATTGTTCTTGGTGGGACTGACAAAGAAAAATTAAACAAATTAAAAGAACTTTATAGTGGTTTTGATTGCGAAATTATTACTACTGATTCGATCAGCTCTCAATTGATAAAGTATCTTGCTAATACATATCTTCCACTTCGATTATCTTTTGTAAATGAAGCAACGAGGTTAATTGATTACTCCGGAGGAAATTTAAATGATGTCTTAAAAGGTGTTGGTTTAGACACCAGAATTGGACAGCATTATTTCAGACCTTCACCATCTTGGGGAGGCTCATGTTTCCCTAAAGATCTTGTTGAAGTAAATAATTTTTATGATCGTGAAAAACTAAGTCTTCCAATTATTTCTAACATCTTAAGTTCAAACGATATTCATGCAGATTGGACATCTCAGAATATTAGAGACTTATATGAATCAGAAAAATTAGATGGANTAATCCTTGTTGGTGCAGCNTTTAAAGAAGATACAGATGATTTGAGAAATTCTCCCACAACAGANATTTTTAACAACCTTAAAAGTTCAATTGAAAATGTGATTATTTTTGATGAAATAATTCATAATGAAGATTTAGTTAACTTTGATTATCTTGAAGNTCTTAACTCTCCTCATTTGTTTGTTTTAATGTATCCTGTTAAGGAGACAACACTTGAAAGGTTAAATCAAATTATTAAAAATTCCAAATCAATAACTTATACTCCGTGGTCGTTATGAATATCGTAATTACTGGAGGATCGGGATTCGTCGGATCTTATTTGTGTGAAAAACTTATAAACGATGGACACGAGATTATTGTTATTGATAATTTATTGACAGGTTCTACCGAAAATATAAAAAATTTAATGGANAATGAAAATTTTTCGTTTGTTGAGCACGATGTTCAGGATCATATTGAAATTGAAAACAAGGTTGATTACGTTTTACACTTTGCTAGTGCTGCTTCACCAAAAGCGTATACAGAGCATCCAGTAAATACTCTTAAAGCTGGTAGCGTTGGCACTATAAACACATTGGGTTTAGCTAAAAANCATAATGCAGAATACCTACTTGCATCAACCTCAGAAGTTTATGGAGATCCGTTAATTAGCCCTCAAANNGAAGAATATTGGGGAAATGTAAATCCTAATGGTGAGAGAAGTATGTATGATGAGGCAAAAAGATTTGCAGAGGCAGCAGTTGCAACATACTCAAGATCATATGATCTCAAAACTAAAATTGTAAGAATTTTTAATACATATGGACCAAGAATGCAATTAAATGATGGAAGAGTAGTAACAAACTTTATCACACAAGCATTAAGNAATGAAAATATNACAATATATGGTGACGGATCACAAACACGCAGTTTTTCATATGTNGAAGATACTGTTGCAGGAATAATATCTTTAATGAATTCAAGTGAGTATGATGTTTTTAATATTGGTAATCCAACTGAAATGACAGTNGGCGAGCTAGCTGAAAAGATTATTGAATTAACAGATTCAACATCTGAAATAAAATATTTAGAACTTCCAAATGACGATCCAAAACAGCGTAAACCTGATATNACGAAAGCTAAAACNAAGTTAAATTGGGAGCCAAAAGTTAAACTTGAAGAAGGATTAANAAAAACAATTACATGGGTAGAAGAACAATTATCTAAATAATTGTCAAAACTCTTTCTACAAGACTTTTAACAGACTGCTTTTNTAGTTTGGATTGTGAAAAATTTATAATCTTATTTATCTCATCTAATTTTAAATTTTCAAAATCTGTAATTTTCTTTGATAGATTTTCAGGTGTTCCATCAAATTTGAATTTGTTTCGATATTCTTCAGGNAAAAGTTCGTCATAGTCAGAATTAGAATAAAAATTAATAAGTCCATGTGACATNGTTTCAAGAACAGATTTNTCATAAAAGCCTTNNTCCGTATTGTTAATATGAAAACTAAANTCNGAAATNTCATTTATNAAGTTNTTNTGNGGCATACTTCCCAAAAAACTTATATTTTNATGNGAAGCATATTTTAATTTAANNTTTTCAAAATANATTTTATCNTCAGATGNTAGAGGNCCTCCNATAACAGATAATTTATGACTAGATCCTTTTTGACTACTGAGAAACCCTGATATTGATTCGTCTATCTTTTTTGATTTAGAAATTCTTGAGATGATTACAAAATTTTTCCCATCGAAACTATTAACTTTTCTGTAAAACTCATTGAATTTAATTGCATGCCCAATTACATGTAATTTACTTTTGTTATTAAAAAATTTTTTGTAAGGGAATGAATTTTTTGATGCTGTAATAATTTTGTTGGAATAAATTGACGCTTTCAGCAAAAATAATTTTTTTAAATAATCATTAGGACCTTTATGGGTGTACCAAAATATTGATTTAATTTTTCTGATTTTTAATATTGGTGACGAAATTATTATCATCAACGATGACATATGAGATAAGCAAAATTCATACTTATTTGATTTTGTTAATTTGCTGATTATTTTAATAAGATTAATTACTTTCGAAATTCTTCCAAGTTCATTATCAACTGAGGTGACAATCACATTTTTTTCTAATTCATCATCACTTCCTTTACTGAGACTAATAACATGTACTTCATCAAACTTTTTTGCAAATGCATTTAACCATGATATTGCAAATCCCAGGGACGTATTATTGGAATCTGTAGATATATTTAATACAAGGACTTTTTTCATGAATGTTCTTCCTTAAGTAGATTTGTAAAAAGATTTTTATAAAGACTAAAAGTATTAGTTAAGCTATATGTTTCAGTGACGAAATTTTTACCATCTTCACCTTTTTTAGATGCTGTATTTTTTTCGCTCATAATCTCGTTAATTTTTGATTTAATATTATCTTTCGATACGGGGAGTTCTAATTCATATCCTCTATCTTCATTTCCTAATAGCTCTTTACATTCCCCAACAGGAGTACAGAGAACAGGTATTCCATAACTCATGGCTTCAAGTAAGGAATGTGGCAACCCCTCATAATTCGATGCTTGGACATAAATATCACTATTCAAAAAAATATTATTAATATCATCCCTTTGTAGTTTTCCATGAAAAATTATATTTTCTTTGTGATTAGATTTTAATGCAATACTTTGAAGTTGGTTTAGCTCAGGTCCATCTCCAATAATATTCAATTTAATTAATGAATTATTTAGATCTGATATTGCGGCAATTATTTTTTCAATATTTTTATGCGTAACGAGCCTGGATACAATAGTTAT
>NZXA02000022.1 GCA_002697665.2 bacterium | reverse complement strand
ATAAGAAACATTTTTAAATTCAATCATTAGAGATACAAGAGTTATTTAACATCCAAAAATAATGATAATAGATGCTTAAATGATGGTTTTTATTTATTAAAACTAATGGAAATCTCTACGGGTTTATGAATTATATTTGTTCATAATTTTAATGTAGTTTGATATACTTTAAAATCTAAGGTAAAAATCATAGGTGAATATGGACGTATTATTTAGTTTCGTAATTGTTGTGGTCTCTATCATAATGCTCTGGAAGGGCGCTGACTGGTTAGTTGATTCTGCTGCAGAGATAGCCCACACTTTTAAAATTTCTGATCTCATTATTGGGCTGACCGTTGTTGCCTTTGGTACATCTGCACCCGAATTTGCTGTTACCATCAGCGCAGCGGCTACAAGCCAAACAGATATATCGATAGGAAATGTAATTGGTTCCAATATTTTCAATCTAGGGTTTATCCTTGGCGGAACAGCAATGATTCGACCAATTTCAACCAGTGAAAAATTATTTAAGCGGGATGGCCTATTTTTGTTGGCTACAACTATTTTTATTTATTTTCTTTTCTTTGGGATAAATGGATGGACAGACACTGACTCCTTTTCTCAGGTGGAGGGATCTATGCTTTTTGCATTACTAATTGGTTATGTTATTTTTCTATTTGTAAAAAAAGATCCTCCTGAAGAGGTTCATCCGAGTTCAGCTAATTTGATGTCTTATTTATATTTTTTTACTGGATTAGTTATGATTGTTGCAGGAGGACATTATATGGTTGAGCATGCCACCATTATAGCAGAATTTTACGATGTCCCTGAATGGGTAATTGCAGTTACGATTGTTGCTGCAGGAACATCAGCTCCAGAGTTTGCAACTTCAATTACGGCTGCTATAAAGGGAAGACATGGAATTGCTGTTGGGAACCTTATTGGTAGTGATCTTTTTAATTTATTAGGGGTTTTGGGTCTAGCAGGCATGATAAATCCCACTGATGGATTGGATCAATATATTCATGGAAGTGTTGTTTTACTGGTCCTAATGGTTGGGTTAACACTATTCATGATAAGAACTAATTGGAAGATAAGCAGGACAGAGGGAGCCATTTTGGTAACTATCAATCTTGTAAGATGGTACCTTGATTTTGCAGGTTAATGATATAAATTATGTCTGTTTATGTATTCCCATACAGGCAATGTAACCATATAGCGTATAGTCTTATCCTCAATCCACCTTTTTCGAATATTTGATGATGATATTTCAAAACGAGGGATATTTGCAAATTGAATACCATGTAATAACCATGATGGAATATCACTTGGCCTAAACCCTGGACGAATTGCAACAATAACCTGACACTTTTTTATGATTTCTTTCGGCTGCTTCCAGTTTTTAAAATCTAGAAGGCTATCACTTCCGATCAAATAAGATATCTCGTGATTCTGATTAGACAATTGTTTTTCATACTCCAAAAGGGTATCTATCGTATATGAGATACCTCCTCTGTGAATCTCTAAATCAGATATTTCAAAATTAGGATTACCCTTAACAGCCAGCTTGAGCATTTCTAATCGGCATTGAGTTTTAGTAGTAACTTTTTTGTTTGGTGATTTATTGGCTGGTATAAAAACTATCTTATCAAAGCCTTCAGCCTCACAAATGGTCTGAGCAATTAATAAGTGACCTATATGCGGAGGATCAAATGTTCCTCCAAAAAGACAGATTTTCAATTANTAGCCTTNAAAATTGTTTTCTGCATTTTTTCAATNGTTTTTGCTGCNTCATCGTACAATCCNGANTCAACAAGAACNTTNTCNTGNTCACTTAATAAATTTTTTGCCTCATCAATTTCNTTATTCCTNGCTAATGNCTCNANCATACCNTGNTANGCNAGTTGAATTATTTCAGTATCATAATACATATCCATAACTNACTGAAAAGTCATTTTTGCTGATTCAAACTCATCNAGNTTCATATAAAGTATNCCAGTTTCATATATTTTTTTTCCNAGTTTACCTCTGAGAATTTCAATGGATTNAACGGCAGCATCATTAAGTTTTGATTCAGGAAAATCATCAAGNAACTCCTGATATCTTTCAATNGCTTTTTCAGTATACTCTTGATCGTGATAATACTTTGGCGATTCAATTCTATATGATTCACAAATCTTGAACCTTGCGTCCTCNACAAATGGACTAAATGCCATTCTTCTAGTTAATTTTTCATATTCAGCTACTGCTAATAAATATTCCTTGTTTTTGAAATATGACTCTCCAAGGTAGTATTGTGCATCATCTCCAAGATCAGTTCCAGTCCCCCTCATTACAACATATTTAAAATCAGTTTGAGCCTGCAGGTATTTTTCTCTTTCTAGATTTTCCATTCCGCTATTAAATCTTTCCTGGAGACTAACTCCGCTTCCACTATTAGTTCCTGAACAGGATAAAATGAATAGAAAGCATAATGATAAAATTAAATAAATTGGATTTTTCATTAGAAATAAACCGATAATTTCAGACCACCAACTCCAAGCTTTGCTGATGGATCATAAACTAGTCCTAAATCAGTTTGTCTCTTTGAGGATTGTTGATTTTTGATTGAATTTGCATTTTTCTGATTTGACCATACGGATTCAATACCGCTGAGAACATGATTGAACATAAGAACAGTAATACTATATTTTGCCGCAGATAGCATTCGATTCGACTCAAATCTTTGGTCTATAAAATTTTGTTTCATTGGTGTTTTGATGACAATCTCAGTGCTGTCACCTACATCCTTTTCTTCCCAATACCATGCGGTTGATGCATCCTCCCAGCCACCAACAAATTGATCATATTTGCCTATATTTTCATAAAAGTGCCTATCTCTCACCACCACTATATCTCCGGAATAAAACCACTCTGGGTGAGCGTCTAAACTATCTGAAGAAACCCTTGTCAGATTTAGCTCATTTGCAAGATCTCCTGAAATTATTAATTTCATATCATGAGTTCCTGTTAGTTTTGTCAAGGCCTCAAAATTATTCCATCCTTGTGACTCATGCATATGTGTCGGTGGAGTAAATCTATTGGTTACCCAATTATTAAGTGTCCAATTTTGATCAGCAAATTCTTGATAGGCATCTTTTTTCTTTTCCGCCTCTTTTTGGTAGTAATTCCAGGCTAACACACTACCAATTTCAACTCCAAGAAATGATGCAGTTTTCCAAAAGGGTGACTTATTGTAGAATTGTCCCGCACCTGGTAAAATCAATGACATTATCAACGGTTTACCTGGGTAGTTTATCTCCTCATTTAAAACAACTATACTTGTGGAATCTGTTGATATTTCCTTTTCCTGATCATTTCTTATTTGACCTAAAACTGGGTTAATGAACATGAAAGATAGATTAAAAATCAAAAAGAACTTTAACATATGTTCTACCATTTTCTCCATATTTAATTATATCATCATTTATTTCTCTTTCAAAGTTATCAATTGGATGATGATATTCCACTTCAATTGCGGTTGGGAAATTAAAGAAAGAAAAACCATTCAACCTCCATTGAATTCCAATGGATTTTTTGATATCCATATTATCAGTCCAGGCATCACCCGCCTGCATAACCAGACCTATTGTACTATTCTGTAGTATGATCCAGTTTAACTTGTAGTGCCTTTCCATAAATATTGGGATCCTGAAGGTTAAATCTAACAAACTACTTTTTGTTCCTTGAATTGAATAAAAGGGGTATCCTTTTAACCCAGGCATTCCACCAAGATAAAAATGAAAAAATGAATCAACATTGTTATTTGAAATCCATCCCAATTGCCCACTCAACGATAGAGTCCATCGTTTTTTCCAAGGTAATTCGTAGTGATAACTTCCCCTTAGTTGAAACCTACCAAGATTATTATTCTTGAAACTCTCCAACAACGTTCCTGATTCAGAAAAATTAAGACCCTCGATGAAGTCATTTTTCTCTAGATCAATGTTTGCATTAACCGTATAACCAGCAGACGGATTTATTGTTTTATCAAGAGTTCTTTTTCTCATATCAATTGACCAGGCGCCGCTCATGCTCCAGCCGCGGAAATAGTCATAGGCTGCTCCAGCATCTAGTCTACCATACTCATTTGTCATTATTTCCTCTTGTATAAACGCGCGGTACCATTGTCTAGTTAAGGATACCTCCAACTGGCTACCATATAAAGGCAGTTTAAGGCCTGAACGAAACTGTACCAGCCTGAATTTTATATCATCCTTAATTGGATAAGCTCCTTGATACATAGATTTATCGCTTGTATTTCGAGTTAAATAGTAGGTCTCAAAAAAGATAGTTGGATAAAATCTTTTGAAGTCAAAAACAAAAAATAGATCAACGTCATTTAACTTGTTAATGGATGCTCCACCAAATAGTGAAAGACGGTTAATTATTTCACTTGATGAAAAGTAAAGACCTGGCTTTAATGTGCCATAGTCGAACATGACCTTTGGAAGAATAAACATATTTGGAAATTGATCCTTGTAGGAAATTGCTTCAGTGTCATCTTGTTGAACTATGGGAGGACTAAATTCCTTATTATTTTGATGGTAATCTTTTCCATATCCAATATAGTCATCATCTATATTAAATGGCCTCTCAAGCATGGCAATGGAGTATTTACCCTTATCGTATAGAGAATACAATAAACTTCCTTTTTCTGATAAATCAGGCATGAATGCACCGCCCGTAACATTTGTAACATATCCCTCAGATGAATCGATTGGGCTGGTCATATATAAATTATAGATACCACTCTTATCCTGGGAAAACACGGATCTACCTTTTTCATCGAATGAGATATTTCTTTCATCATAAGAACTAATNTTTGAAACAGGGTCAATCTTTTTACTATCTATGTCATAAGAGTATATATCTCTAAANTGGTGCTCTGTAATATCAAAGTAAATTTTATTTGAAATTTTATTGTAGCTTAAATGACTAATCATTGGTCTATTTTGAAAGTTGGTAATTTTTGTTGATTTATTTGATTTCAAGTCTAGAAGGTAAATGTCTTGTCCTCCATCATAAGTAGCCAAATAGGCAATCGTGCTATCGCTTTCAATGAAAACAGGGCTAAATGCTCGTAAATCGCTTGTAAGACGTTTCTCCTCTTCATTTTTCATATTAAAACTATATATATCATAAAATTTTGAACCATTCTTATTTGGGAATTTTGGCTTTCTTGAGTAGTATATTATTTCACCATTACTGTGCCATGTCGGGGCAGAAAAGACTCCGCTTTTTATCTTTTTATCTTCTCCAGTATTTAGATCATGAAAATAGAGATTTGTTTGACCAAAATAGTCATTCCCCTTATTGGANAGGTATAAATATGCATTTTTNTTNGGGTGCCACTTCGGATGAATGTTTGTGGTTCCCTCAATCTGCAGTTTTTCACCTTGTACAGGCATGACCCTTATTGGATCTACAAGTGTATTATATTTTGCCTCTATGGCAGTTTTAAAGTCTTGGTATATATCTCTTCCGCTTGTACCAGTAACGTTTAAAATAGCCTTGTTTATGGAGAACTGGAACGGAGAGGACAACTCCTCCATAACCTTACTTAATACATCAGAACCATATTCGTTTGCTATGTAGGTCGCTAATGCAAATCCTGAATTATATGTTGACTCATTCCCGATACCTTTTTTCCCAAAAGTATTCATCTCAGTGAAACTAAGTAAGTTATCGTTGATGACTCTGTCTCTAAGAATCATATCTCTGTGGCTATCCCAATTGTCCCAGTCAGCATCATCGTACATATACTGGGCGGTCCCTTCTGCAAGCCATGGGGGCACAACGGTTCCNGGCAAAGGGTAACTGACNAAGGTATTTGGGTATCCATAAAGCACATCAGGACGTTTTTCNTCCTCATAGTTCATAAATTGAAAATAAGCACCTGGAATACTAGTTCCTGCTTTCATAGCTTTTTGAAGCGAAACGATATGTGCAAACTCATGAGTAATTACATTTTGCAACCATCTGTGGCTGCCCCTCAGCTCAAAGTCCAGTGGCGATGCCCATATCATCATTTTATTATCATAATAATATGCNGCACCATTTGAATAGTCATCTGGNTCAAGCAGAANTAAATGCGTTTTTTGNTGAGGTTCAAATCCATAAAATGAGGTTATTTTTGGATANATAACTTCGGCCACTGTTGCAGCCTCCCTTGCTGTGGACTCCGTTTCATCATGAAAGTGTATTTTAAAATGTTCGGTTTCAAAGGAATGCCAGGTTAGTTCAGGGTGATTGTATTCAACCTGTGAAAAAATTGAGGATAATAGTATGAGGTGAATCGTCAGTCTTTTCATCAATCTATTACAGCAATTTTTATTAATGCTGACTCAGTCTTGTTGTTTCCTGATACAACAACATTCGCAAAGTAAACACCTGACTCAACATCTTTCGTGTCCCACCTCCACTCAGAAATTTGATTTCCCAAGCCTTCAATATTTGAACTGTATGAATCTATATAAAAACCAGCTAGATCGTACAGCATCACCTCTACTTTCTCTCCGCTATTTGTTTCTATTCTAATGATTCCCGATCCGTCTCTAATTGGATTTGGATAACAGTATGACCTATGGATGATAGATTGATCCTGGCTAATGAATTCATAGTCAAGATCAAGTTTCCTAGTGTTATTCATATTTCCATTAAATGAGGACCAAGAATTATCTGAATATGGATTAGAAGTAATATTATCAAATTGGTACACTGTCGTTGAAGTATATACAGCCTTCTTACCATTGTAATTGCCTGTACCAATCAAACTATCCCTCTTATTTAAGGCTATCTCATCAATGAGAACTCCTTTAGAATCAAAAATGTATAATGAACTCCGATCAAGGGACCTTACAATGATTTCTGGAAATTCATTCCCATAAATATCATTTGATAAAACTGGAGGGGAAACTTTTTTTTGAAATGGAAACCCTGCCATTAAGATCAAATCTGAATTAAATCCATATAAATTTCCAACAGAGTCAATAGTAAGCGCCTCCATGTTCTTATCAAGATCAAGATCAATTCCAGATATATAATTGAAAAATTTGGAATCCCATTTTTTTTCAATTTCTCCAAATTTTTCAACAGTGATACCAGACAATCCAAGATCTATACTAAAACTGTGGGTATTAGAATAGATTCTTTTGGAATGAATATTCCATGCATACTCTCCTTTAAGTTCCAATGTATTATTTTGCTCATCAATCACAGGAAATACTAAAGAATCAACGTTGAACTGGTTTTGAAAACTGAAAGATTCTAAACTCAAATTATAGTGATATCTTGAATGCAAACTAGAGTTTGCAAAATTTTCAACTATATCAATAACAGTGTAATCATCTTTTTCAATAAAAGATATGAAAAATTTCTCTGAGAGAATTGGATGAAAAGATTCCTTACTATAAGGATCACTTATTTTCCAAACTGATAATGAATCTATTCTTCCAAATACCTCGTTAGTTCCATCTCGGTCCAAATCATAAAAAGCTTTAATATCTAAATTTTCCTGAGGATACCCATCTGCAATGAGCTGGTTAGAGATTACAAGTCTCATGGTATCACGCGCAATACTGATTTCTTCGATTTTTATATAGGAATTTGCTCCATTATTTGACTGTGTAGATGGATATGTGTAAGGGCCAAACTCTGGCTTCAGGCCCTCAGAGCTAGGATTAGCAAGAACATATTGGGTATTCCCTCTAAACCACATATCTCCAAAATAGCCGCTCGATGGATCATTAAATAAAAAGATAGATTGGTGCCCTATGTCTTGCGCGCCA
>NZXA02000023.1 GCA_002697665.2 bacterium | reverse complement strand
AATATTTCCCCCGCATATAACAACGCCTATTTTTTTTCCTTTGAGCTTATCTTTCATTTTGATAAGTGCTGCAACTGCGGTTCCTGCAGCTCCTTCTAGAAGCTGATGCTCATTTTCAATGTAAAATACCATGGCATCCTTAATTTCTTTTTCACTTATTAGAATTGTTTCATCAACTAGTTTGCAACAAAGTGGAAATGTAATGGATTCTTTTTCCACACCACCTGCAGTACCATCACTCAGTGTAGGTAGTGATTCGAGTTCCAAAATTTTTCCCTCTTCCATAGAATGGATCATAATGGCAGAATTAGATGGTGAACAACCAATGACATTTATATTTGGCCATACAGATCTTAAGAAAGATGCTGTTCCAGCCATTAACCCACCACCTCCTATGGATATAATTATAGCATCTAATTCATTAGCCTGAGATTTGATTTCTGCTCCCATAGTTCCTTGTCCAGCCACAATGTGAAAATCATTGTAGGGAGAAACATATGGAACTTGATTTTTTTCAGATACTTCTCTGGCTTTTGCCTCTGCTTCAACGCAATCACTTCCAAAAATGTTAATAGTGGCACCATAATTTTTCATATTGGATAGCTTTGCTTTTGATGATCCTTCAGGTACATAAATATTACATTCGATTTTTGCCTGCCTGGCAGCGTATGCTACAGCTGCTCCGTGATTTCCAGTTGAGGCTGAAATAACACTACTTATACTTTTACCCGATTCATTTAGTGTGAGGATCTTATTTAATGCGCCTCTTGCCTTAAACGAACCAGTAAACTGTTGGTTTTCTAATTTAAAGTAAACCTCCCCATCTATTAATTTTGAAAAAACCTCAGAATAGGAAAAAGTAGTTTTTCTGATAAAAGGCTTTATCCTGGAGGATGCATCTAAAATTAATTGATTTATATCCATGCAAATTGTTCTATGACTATCATTAAAATGGTTGACGAAGACAGAATTCAGGCATCTCTAAAATGTGTTTTCCCTGCTAGTGCTTTTTCGTATTCATTTTTACTTAAAATATTCTCATCCAAAACCATATCTGTTTTCAAAAATGAATCTAAAAAATCGTTTAACCTTTTCTGATTGTTACGCACTTCCTGATCTAGATAATGATAATCTACATTTATGCATATGGCTCCCACTAGGCCATACCCATCCCTATAAATGGGCATAGTGGTACATTTGAATTTCCTAGAGCCAATATTTAGTTCATAATTAAGCTTGTCTTG
The DNA here is from genome assembly GCA_002697665.2 of bacterium. Lineage (GTDB taxonomy): Bacteria > Desulfobacterota_D > UBA1144 > UBA1144 > UBA1144. Next base: position 21,024 of record NZXA02000023.1, on the reverse strand, counting down.
ATTTTGCATACCTCGCATTTTTAAATCATGGACTAGGTTAGTTGCAGGCGCCTCTATATCTCTGCCTGTAACGTTATTCTTGATGTGATAAAGCGCTTTGGAGGGATTGCTAAGATTATGTAAAAGAATTTCCATACCAGTATCTGGAAAACTGTCGCCAATGAGCCGAACGATCCTTTTATAATTTTCAAGATATTTAACAGTGTCGTCAATTATTTTGTCACCATCATACTTTTTATATAGTTTTTTATAACTAGTATTTTCAGGACCCTTTATATTTCCCTCAACATTATTTTGTTCACCAATCAGGATCAATTGCCTTGCTGCAGTATTGTCTCTTTTACTGATAAAATACGTAACAGCGGCATTGAATTTTTTTACATCGAAAAATAAATTTTTCTTTTCATCTAGGTCAAATGGATAAAATTCATAGTCATCCAAATTTTTCCCCCCTTGCATTTTCCTTTCTCTAAATTTTCCAAATAAGAATCCGAAAAAGAGCAGGATCGCTGATGCTGCTATATCCACTATAAGTTCTGTAAAGATCATAAGTTATTTTTTTATTTATTTACATAATCTACTTATTATGACAGAAACAAAAAACCCAACGAAGTTGGTTAATATTTTTGAATTATAATCTAGTTGCAGATAGAGATCTCCATTTCTACTCTTTCAATTGGGTTATCTCTAAAATCAACCGAGACCTTCATGATATTGTCTACAACATCCATACCATCTAATACTTTTCCGAAAACAGTGTAGTTGCCATCAAGATTTGGTAAATCTGTTACACAGATAAAAAATTGACTTCCTGCGCTATTTATATTTGATCCGCGAGCCATGGACACAACTCCTCTTTCATGCATTATTTCATTCAATTCAGCAGGTAATCTCCANGAAGAAGAGTCTCTCTTTGCNCCAATACCATANAATGATGCAGCCGCGCCTCCTTTACCATGGATTTTNCGATTACTAAGCCTAGTATTAGGATCTCCACCCTGTATGACAAAATCTGGCACAACCCTGTGGAAGATNGTNCCATCATAATATCTAGAACGGACNTGNTCTTTAAAGCTTTNTACATGAGCTGGTGCATGGTCTTCNAAAAAATCCAANATAATTTCACCAAATCTTGTCTTGATNCATGCGTACTCAATTAATCTCCCTTTATCATCCCAATACTCCCATGAACCTAATTTTTCCCCTTCCTTGTACTTTCCTTTAAAATGTAAAGTCCCATTTTCATGCCACTCACTTGAAGAACCGTCATAGACACCACTCTNAAAGCTATTTTCAGTGAAAATATTTCCATTATTATGATACTCGACCCACCTCCCATGACGCTTTCCTTTTTTATATCTACCGTGTGTCTTTTTTTTACCATTATGCCACCATTCACTATGGGGACCATGTAGCTGNCCATTAAGGTATTTACTTTCNATTATTTTTTTTCCAGAAGTATCTGATAAAACATATCCAATNCCAGNNAAAGGTTTCTTNGATCCTTTTAGATACCAGATACCTCCCGACTTAGAGATCATGTTCATATCGTATTTTGATTGTCCAACTAAGATTGAAANCAAAATTGAGAATAAAAAANTATACCGCAATANGAACAAAANATTATATGTTGCTGTTTTGAAGATTAAATAAATTAAAAATCTTTAGCCTCTGAGCTCAGGATTAAAATTCAGTCTTTATGATTATTTGAAGATTTACCATCGGTCATCCATCCAAACTCACCCGTTCTATCATAGAGCATAATGACACCGTCTCCCCTATATGTTTCCTGTTCAAAGGATGCACCCAGGGACCCTACTTTGATGCCATATTCATTGTTAATTTCTAGGGAACCAGCTTCATGCATAGAAGTTCCTAAATAGGATGTCATTTCACCTTTCATGTTAAAAGTTTGCAAATGACCACCTCTGCTATCTTTCCCTTCTCCTAGGTAGGATGTCATTTCACCTTTAGANTTATTGGTTCTAAAAAATCCACCACCCTGCTCACCTGTTCCCATGTAGGTTATTTGTTCTCCTTCGGCGTTGTGGACACCAATTACNCCGACTCCATNCTCTGCAGTCCCAAGGTATGAAGTCTGTTTACCATTGGGGTTAAATGTCTGNAAGATNCCACCATCTTGACCTCCACTTCCCAAATACAAGGTTCTCATTCCAGCTTGNTTATAGGTATTTAAGAAGCCTGANCCATATGCACCAGCACCTAAATATGCTACCTGAGATCCAACTGAATTATGTACACCAANCAGACCTACGCCATTTTCTCCTGTTCCAAAATAGGCGGTTTGATGACCTTGGTCATTGTATGTTTTAATATATCCCCCCCCTCTCTTACCGGGATAAATAGAAATACTGCTTACCGTTATGTCACCAAGGTTTTTATTTTTACTGCCCATGAAAATAAAAATACTAGATGTCAGGCAAATTGCTGTAAAAAATCCTGTGAAATATTGCTTCATTTGATCTCCAATATGACTTGTGAACATGAATAATCTAGTAATTATAAAAAACAAAAAACCAAGGTTGATTGATTAAAACTGATACACGAAATTGTATCAAATTGATATTTTTTCATTAATAATCTATCAATTTCGTTATAAACCCATATTGGTACAATTTTTGCTATACTCTATTCAATCATGATTAATAAGTTTTTGTGTAACCTCAAAACTAGTGCCAAAGGAGCATCTTTAATTGAATTTGCCGTTACCACTGCTCTAATGGCTACCCTAGCTGCCACCGCTGCACCTAAAATGTCTTCACTGACTGAAGATACCAAGGTCAGAAAATCTATAGAGAATATTAATAAGATCCTCTTTGCATCAAAAAAGTTTTACGAAGAGACATCAAACTTAGAAGGTCGTGGTAGATTTCCTGGTCAGGAAAAATATGATTTTCCGGTTGGGAAATATACTGATGAATTAAGATTAATTTCTGATTTAGAATCATATACCTCATATGAAAAGGGTAAACGAAGAGGATGGTGGCGTTCGGTTTTTGGAAGGAGAAACCCAGATGCCAGCATGCCAACTGGTTCTAAAGTTGCAAATGATAGGGTTGAAGATTGTAGTAGTTGTCCAGTTAATATTAGAGGGCACGATCGTTTTATAGAAATTTTTGGAGATCCTCTAAAAAGTCCTTTCCAAGATGGTCATTATATTTATGTTGTNATACCTGGTGGNGGTACCGGAGAAAACTTTTATCCTCCTATCTTATACGTAGCTGACATGGAAAATCCTAGTCAGCTTTACAATTTATTAGTTCCCTAGGTGATAAGATTTAGATTAGGGTACTTCTAGCCTATTACTGTTTTTTGATACCGAACCTTTGAATCTTCAATGAACTGTAATAAATCAATCCTTTGCTTTATTGTATCAAAGATGATTTTTCTTTTTTTATAAAAGAAAAATAAAAATTTTACGTGTTGTCTGTATTTCATCAAACTTTTACTGTAGTATANANNAAAATTCCCAGAAGGAATTAAGCTTATTAAAANTAATAATGTAAAAGTTATATGCCCCGTTATGTTCCAGATTATCAGTACGCTTAATCCATAATATATTATGAAGATAATAAAACCGTATGCGAGTTTCCAGCTTGCCATTTCTGAAGAGTGCGTTTTACCTAGGTCGACTAGCATACGGGGAACTTTATATGGTATGTAGTTCGTAATTAAACCCCAAATAAAAAACGGTGAACCTAGAATTAAAAATATGATTGTTTTTGTTTTTCCCCAATTCTGAGCTTCTTGCCTTACAGGATCAAGAAACTCATCTCTGATGTCTAACTGTCTAAGCAGACCAAGATATGCATTGAGCTTTTTTCTAAACTCTTCAACCAATGGTGGGTCATTTTCGTTGTACCATTGAACAGCATCAGTCAATAGCTTTGAGGTCAAAAAATCATCATTCTTATCATCAAGCTCCATACCCATTTCAGTCATTAATTCCATTTTATATATGAGTTCTAGCCCATCAACAATATCCTCAACCTCTTCACTTTGAACATAATTTGTTAGTTCATTAAGAGCATCCTCAATTTTCCCTGTTAAGCTTTTAACGGTTTGTTTCTCATTTGAGTTATATTCCTTTTGAAAGTTTTTAAGGAAAATAGGATCACCAAACCGTACCATTATGTCACTCCTGAATCGCACTAAATCTGAATAACTGATTCCGATCGGAATGATGCAGCAGTTCAAACTAAATTCATTTCTAGCTTCTGCCTCTAGGCCAATTCTTGCTGCTCCTGTTTTTATTTTTTCCAATACTCTTCTTCCCATTGAAATGCCCTCTGGGAAAATTAAAAAGGCACCGTTTTTTTCAAGTATCTCATATCCTTTTAAAAAACTATCAACATTTTTTCCCATGTTTGCTTCATCATCAATTTTTCTATANATAGGAATTAGATTGAGCTTATNAAGAAAAAGATTTTTAAATCTTGAACTAAAAATAGTACTCTTTGCAAAAAAATGTAAAATTCTTGGGCAACATGATCCTACGATTAATGGATCCATGAAAAAGTTTGGATGGTTCGCAACAAAGATCACAGGACTATTTTTAGGAACTTTTTCTCTATTTTGAATAGTGACCTCATTAAAAAATAGTTTAAGCGCTAACAACGCAACTTTATGTATGAAGGTGTATAGCATTTAAAAGGGTGTAGTCAAAAGACTACAAATAAAATTGTTCCAAAGTCATTCTTGAATATATTAGTTATGAATGAAACAAAAAAACCCCGCAAATACGGGGTTTTTCTTAGAAGAATATCATGAAGATTATTTTATAAAGATCATCTTTTTATTGTAGGCTACACCATTGACATCTAAACTATAAATATAAACACCAGTAGTAACTTTTTGTCCTGATTGATTAGTGCCATTCCACGAATATGACTTAGTTCCTGCAATTTGAAATCCTTTAAAGAGATTTGAGATAAGCTTACCATTCGCGTCGTATATAGTTAGACTAGCTTCTGCATCATTTTCAAGAAAAAATCTTATTGTGGTTGAGGGGTTAAAGGGATTAGGATAGTTTTGATATAAGGTAACTTGCTCTGGCAAAAAATTTTGTTCTTCATTGCTAAGTACCAAACAAGCATTATTGGTAGAACTAGGCGAAGGATTTGTGTAACAGCCAATCCCTTCACTACTAAAACTTTGGGACAATGCTACTCCATCCAACTCTTGAAACATATCTATGTTAATAGAAAGTAAATTACCATTTGAGTCAGACAGGATAATAGTATCTGCGGTTGCATTGATTTCTGATGTAAAGCTACTGTCTTGTCCTTCATATCCTAACCAAAAGTCTCCAGCTGGTAATACAATGTTGCCAAAAGAATAGTTTAATGGATCATCTGAGTTTCCAAGTCTAAAACCTTCTAATAAACAATCTATATCACCAGAATTGTAGATTTCTATAAAGTTTCCTGTTGTTCCTGAATTATTTACCTCACTTACAAATACAGTACCTAATACACAGGGTGAAACACTAGGGTCTAATAGGTCTGTGATTAATTCTTGTAAATTATCAGGTAAACCTGAGGTTATGTTTTGCTCGAGAACAACATTCCCAGATTGGTCAAGGACAAATAGATCCCTTTGTGATGCTCCCCAACTGGTCCAAGTAGAAAACGGTGATTCGTCGGAAACTACTGGAGCGTTATTATTATTAGTCCAATTATCTAGACCTGATATGTATGTCTCTGTTCCAATACCTATTAATTCAACCGGAAGACCTTGCTCTTTGAAGCTATCATACAAGTTATTGAGCTGCCCAAACCGGGCAGTACAGGTTCCTCAGGTAAAGTAGCCGAAGTAATTTAAAGTGACTTTACCTTCAAAAAATGATGTTCCAATATTATCTCCATAATGATCTGAAGTTGGATTAAGATCTTCTAAAAAAAAGTCATATTGGGCCGACAATATCGAAAAGATGAATAAAAGTGGTAATAATTTCATCTTTTAAATTATTAAAATATATTTATATAATTTAAAAGGTTTTGCAGCATATATAATATTACTCTAATAAGATCATTTTTTTTGAAAAGTTAAATTCCTTCGTATATATTGAATATATATACATCCCGGAAGACAACTTCTCTCCTAGATGGTTAGAACCATCCCAATTGATATTGTGATACCCTGCGGGCTTCATTGTGTTTACAAGAGTTGCAACTTGTCTTCCCATAAGATCATGCACAACAATTCTAACCTCTGATAATTTTGGAATGTCGTACCTTATCGTTGTTATGGGATTGAATGGGTTCGGATAATTTTGGTATAGTTTAAATGAGCTTGGTAATAGATTATCCTTACCTTTTTCAAGATTACCATAATGAACTAAAAGCTGGTACCTTTGCTCACCTAAGATTGGATATGGTTCTATAGCCAAATTCGATGATGGGCTAAGACTACCCTTTTCTTCTGTTACAAGATTTATTCCACCTGAATTTTGCATATCATATTCAACTCCCGTATGACTATCAAGCAAGCTTAGTGTAATGCGATCAGGTAAATTCTCATATTCTTGGATTAAATGGACTTCCTCATCAAAGGTAACAAGATTCCCATATGAATCAATCTGTAAAAATAAAATTTCTAAAGGAATAGAAATGACTCCAGAATATTCGAGAGGAAGATTATTTATTTTAAGAGCAGAATTGTTGATTATTGTCATCGCTGCTAATCGTGGCGTGGGATTCAAAGGAAGTAGTTTTTCAGCATCCGCAATATCATGATAAGTTTGTCCGACATCATTAAACGTTAAATAAACTCTGTCAATGTAATTGTTTGCTGAAATAGATAAGATCAGGCTACCTGTTTGTTCTTCATTTGTGGTTCGGCCGAGAAAAGAGCCTGCACTGGTTGCAATATCATCGCTCTGAATAGTGAAACTTCCAACCCCACCACTAGCTTGTACCCAAAATCCTTGGAATGGTGCAATGAGTCCATTGCTAAGATCACCAGATGATCCGTTCCATGTCTTCCATGAATTAGTAGCATCATTCCAGACGGATATGACCGATGATAGATTGGTTTTTGAAACATCATCCCAGTCAATGGTCTTAATATATGGGTTCCCAGCAAGATAATAACTATTTTGAGGAATGCTACCAATAGANACGTTTCCNGTATTATGGGCTCCAGACACNTATAGATCCACAGGNAAATCACTGCTACCATCATAGTCAACATCATCAAATACATATATCAAGAAGCCTTGCCCTGCGGTAAGGGATTGAGAAGCGATATTAGATACGGCAGACCAGCTCTGGCTAGCAAGGTCCAACATCCAGACATTTGCACTACCATCAGTAACATCACCTCCTGTAATNCCTTGAAGCCATAATTCTTCCAGCAGATCATTTAGGTTTGTACCTGAAACGGGGCTGCTGAGCATTCTAAAACCGGAGTTNCCGCTTATAGTTGCACCATGAATTGGTACCCAACTATTTCCGAATGTGGTACCGAGGTTCCAGTCATGGCCTGCCGTCCAGTTAGANTTCCCATCTTCATATGNACCAATATCTGGTGCGCTTCCATTGTTTGTGTATTGATCAGTGATTCCAGTTATGGCTGTACCAGCATCAATCAGTGGTGATGATGTTCCAGGAGAAAAATCATTGTTNGTAGTGTCTGTCAGTATGCTGTTTAGGGTAACGCTCTCNTTGTAACCGTTCCAATTATTTGTATAGGTACCAAAATCTATCGCAACATTATTTGTNCTATGGTTTGCAATCTTATCCGCTGCATTATTTTTTACTATAGTGGATGAATGATCCCCTGAATTAATTTGGAGNACTATGATATCATTCTTGCTCCCTGAATTCAAAACCGTATTATTATATATTTTATGNTTATCTCCCTTNACCATTATCCCACCACTTTCACAGTTCCAGGCCAGATTGTGATGCATGATTCCATTTACTCCATCGGCAGTGCCGCTATGGTCAAATCTGGCGCCATACTTTTCCGTATCATGTAGCCAATTGTATCGACAAATAGCACCATCCTGTTGTCCCTCCATGAATTGTATCATTGAACCGTCGCTTTGTAGGTGACCTGTATCGTAGAGGTTATTGTACTCTACCAGACCAGCATCTCCAATCATTACAGTAGCAGACGCGCCCGTGCGATGTACTGTATTCTTTCGAAATACATTTGATGTTCCGTTCATTCTAATAGTAAGCATGATACTGCTGTTGTCAGCAACAGAATAATCAATTTTATTAAAATAACAATTGTCAACGGTGTCTGTACCTCCCCACATCTCTAGCGCGATTCCATCCGTATTACGAAATGCACAATTTCGTATAGAGCTTCCNGAACTTCCAGAAGCAAACTTTGTCATTTCTGGCTCAGTGTCTACTGTTCTAAGCATTCGTTTCGAACAGCTTGGNTACATAAAATTACACCCGTAAACCAAACAATTNTCTCCATTGGAAAANTANACCGTNGTCGCAAAAAATTCTAGATTCTTAATCTGAACGTATTGTGATCCTGTTATGGAAAATGCATAGGACTGCACCTTTCCNCTAAANTCTANCCTATTAGGATTNACTCCGTTTGCNGCATANTAATACAATGAATCAGCATTGTTGTAGGTATCGTACCACCANTCGCCTNCCTGATCTAGAAATTCCTTTCTACCTTCTAAATAATAATAATGATGTTTTGTCTTCCAAGTTGGAACTGTTGCATAGTTAAATGTATTTCCNGANTGACTTGTTACTAATCTTGACCAAGTCTTAAANGATCCNAGGTTAAGTATAGCAATGGCCTGTTTATTCGTTTCATCAAGATCAAANCCNGTNGCANTNAGNTCAATAGNTGTTCCTGCNGAATTNGTNTANGGATCATCGATAATNGTACCATTGGTGTATGCATTTTCNTCATCNTCAATNGTGCCTTTTGCCCAATAATTATCATTATCCCAAATCGTATCATCGCTAAACTTTGCGTTGGGCCATCGAGCCATAACCTGTTCTTCCCAATTGACAAACAGTTGCCAGATATCAGCGGAAAGCTTCGTTCTCCATATATTAGATGATCCAACCTGCGTCCAGGTAGAGGTTATCGGCGTCGTACCGTCTAACACTACTCTTTCATTATTATAGTTTGTAAATACTACGGCAGATCCTGATGCCCCGTCAAGGTCATCAATAGTGATTGTTTCGTGATAGCGTCCTTGCCTAATATAACATTTATCTCCAGATGACATTACACTCGCAGCTTTGCCAATAGTCTTGAAAGGGGTATTTATTGAGGTCCCATTATTACTGTCACTGCCGTAGGAAGTAGCAACATAATAGTTGGCTCCAAATAAATAAGAAATCGATAGGGAGATGAGGGATGCAAATAGAAAAGTTGGTAATCTAAAAGTGCCCATGTCTTGAATTATTTTACAATTTTAAAATAAGATTTTTGGATTCTTAAACTAAGACATGAAAAGTAGAAAGAAAGCGTAACCTAAAGAAAGCCCAAGTACAATTCCAATTATTCTAAAAAGACCGGGATTATTTTCGATCAACTTTTGTAACGTTTCCACTTTTAAATTTAATAAAATCTGACCGGAATAAGAAAATTAAAGAAGTTTAAGTTTTTAGTTAATGCTTTTTATTAATAGATAAAAAAAACCCCACAAAAATGTGAGGTTTTTTTATTCATTCAACCTAAAATAAATTAAAAGGAATACCCAACATTAAAGAATAAGCCGTTCCACCTTAATCCATCATTAGGCTCATTTAAAGACATTAGATATACAACTCCAACTTGGGCACCAGTTTCGCCTATAGGCATTCCTAATCCAAAATTTAATCCAACATCCAACCCAAAGTCACCAGCTTCCAGATCAGCTTCCTCACTAACTGTTACGCCGTAAAATTCAGCTTCCATTTCACTAGTGCCACCAATATGAGTCCCAACGTTAAATCCTGCAGAAGCAAAAGCTGGACCTACCGGGTATGGCATTTGTGCCCATAGGTCAAGATACTGCGCTTTAACCTCCACATGCGAGTGAGCGCCGTCCATGTCAACCTCTAGTTTATATCCTCTAGGATGTAATCCTACCCCAACTTGAAGAGGTAAACCTCCTAACATTACACCTTTACTAACACCAAATCCTGGTGCACCCACTGTTTCAAGTTCAGCACCACTGACATCAACAGAGTCACCTGAGGCGCCAACCATTGCATAGCCTACATAAAGGCCCCAACCAGGTAATTCAGGCTGGTCTTGTCCCACAACGAGACAAAAGGGCAGTGCTATCGATAATAATACCTTTTTCATTTCATCCTCCTTAGTTTGGATTTTTTGGTATGTTTATTTCCTAAATATACAAATTATAAATTAAAATGAAAAAAATTATAGGTATTGAGACTCATTATCGTGAGCTACTCATTAACAATAATTTCAACAATTTCTGACTGAGTGATCCCAATAAAATACCCTTTTGGACCCTCAATATCATATCCTGCATCGGGACTGGATAACGCAGAGTCATCACCCGGATATAATCCATTAATTGCAGAGACCTGTATATCATGTTCGCCAGGAGAAAAATTTGCACCAGGGATAACATGATTTCTTGCATCCAGGGGTAAAAGAACAGATTGATAAGTCTGTGACCCATAAAAAGTGCTTGTCACCTGCCAGGAAGTCACATCTGATACAGAACCCCACTGAACGGTTAAATCAGTATTTTTTGGGTGAACATCACCTGAGTCGAGATTAGAAATTACAGGTATGGCATCTGGTGTTTTAACACCTTCCCCATGGGCAATGAGATTTCCATTGTGAGTAATTGTTAAATCATAACTATTGGATGTGGGTAAAGATAATTGGTAGACACCAAAATCGTACGGAATAGTATCTGAGTTTACCAAAACAATTGCGTCTTCAATAAATGCTCCGTCTTTTGTAATTTGAATATCTGCACATGTACTCAAGCCGCCAATAGAAAATACTCCAACAATACGAGCATTAACTTCATAATCATTTGTGGCAGGAAATTGATCAGCAGATCCAGATACATCCGGGCCAGAATTATCATTATTGTCTTCACAACCAATGAACGAAATCTGTACGGTAAACATTAGCGAAGCCATGAGAAGAATAAACAAAAACTTTTTAATCATTTTAATGTCCTTGATGTTGGGTAACTAGTTACAAAAAGTTGAATATATGACCGATTACAATATCTATATACTTTTTTCGTTTAACAATTCCAAAGTGCGTAGCGCCTTTTACCACCTCAAGCTTTGAATTTTCAATTAGCGTTGATATTTGAATGGTGTGTTCAGGTTTTATTCTATCATCTCCTCCTGCTACAATAACAAGAATAGGGGTTTTTATATCTCTTAAATCAGATTTGTTATATGATGGGAACATGGACTTTCCATAGTCAACCATGACTTTTTTAGTACTATCAAATTTGTCATACTCACCGATCTTTTCATAAGCACGGTCAAAAATCTTTAGAGTATAATTATTCCTATTATTGCGATTATCCATGAACCCTGTTCTTGTAAGGTAATCATCATTTTTTTCATTATAATCAATACCCTTATGATTATATAGCGAGGCGATTGAAACACCCTTTATTAATCTATGTGAATACAATTTAGCAATTGATAGTAAAGCAAAGCCTCCCGCGCTATGCCCAACTACATAAAATTTATCAAGCCCTATCTCATCAGCAACAAGAATTACATCATCTGCTAAAAGCTTATGCGAATATGGCTCGGTTCCAATGGTTGAACGTCCGTGTCCTCTCATGTCAATTCCTACGACAAAATACTTCTCAGCTAGCCGCTCAATGAATTCGCTATAGGACTGTGTAAATGCGAGAATCCCATGCAGAAATATTAGGGGAGGGTTTTGCTTGTCACCAACTTCTATATAGTGCAGAGTAACACCTTTGTGAGAGACCTGACTCATTTTCCCATTTTTTATGGGTTCTACAAGCTTTGATGCAAAAAATCCAGTACAGCCCGAAGAAAATAAGCAGTACAAAAAACTAAAAAGTAAAAAACTATTTATAGTGGTGTTTTTAGATTCCAGGTAATACATCCTCATAATATCAATATGCAATGATTGAAATAGAGACTCCCTCAATAATTTTGTAATAGTGATTAGAATCCAGGTTATTAAATATTTCTTTTTCAATTCCACCCGCCCAATATATCTCAACCATTTTTACTTTCTCCTCTTTTCCAAGACCAAATACTATTCGCTGATCGTTGGAACTCAGGTAACTTCCGGATGGATTTACATAAGATACCTGACTCCCCGATTTTGTGTGTATTTTTATCTTACTGCCAATAGCCTGCCGATTAGCTTCAACACCTTTAAGGTAAAATCCAATCCAGTTATTTTGCGGAACTCCCTCATTGATAAGAAGGGATGCTTCATCGTTATTGTTAGAGATAATAAGGTCGATGTCCCCATCATTATCAATATCTGCTCTTGCAACACCTCTAGTAACGAATTTATCTAGAAGGTCTAATCCAATAAGTTTTGTCTGATCAGTAAAAGTACCTGATTCATTCATATAGATTTGATCATGTTGACGATGGCTATATTGGTTGTTGAAGAGGTTTATATTATCAATTACGTGACCATTACCAACGTAAAGATCTAACCAACCATCCAAGTTGAAATCTACAAATTTTGTTCCAAAGGCAAGAAAATGAAAACTGGGTCTCCCTAGTCCTTTAAAATTAGTTTCATCTAAAAAAAGACCATGCCCTTGATTCAGATAGAGCGTATTTGTCTCTCCACTATAGTTTGTAACAAAAATATCCAATAAACCATTGCGATTAATATCTCCTAAATCTACACCCATTCCTGCCTCTGCTAGACCATTTGCATTAAAACCTGCCCCCAAAAGTATCGAGCTCTCAGTGAAACGGCCCTTACCATTGTTTATAAATAGAAGGTTCATATCTTTATCATTTGCCACATAAATATCTGTATTTCCATCGTCATCCACATCTCCTGCAACAACTCCCATTCCTCTTAATGCGTACCTACCTATTCCTGACCTGTTTGAACGATCTTTGAACACGCCTTGTTTATTGTAATAAAATTTATCCGCAACACCGAGAAAAACATCTGGATCACAATAAGATCTTGCAAGCAGCTGGCCATCTTTAGGATACTGCATCGGACTAGTGCACTCTGGATTATCTTCGATAGAATATTCAACATAGTTTGTAACGTATAGGTCAAGCCATCCATCATTATCACTATCAAAGAATGCTGCACTCATGCCCATATGTGGGTTGTCTATACCTATTTCATCAGTAATGTCGGTAAAAGTACCATCGTTGTTATTCCTGTAGAAAGTATCTTTACCAAAATTGGTCACATACAAGTCTATTGCACCATCATTGTTATAGTCTCCACATGCGCAACCCATGCTATAACCTCTGTCTCCAACACCTGCATCCTGGGTAACATCAATCCACTTTTTACCATCATTCCTATATAATTTATTTTCAAGTAGAGTCTTTTTCTTCCAGCCTGGGAGGGGCGCTCCTTGAGGAAAATAAACATCTAGGATTTCGTCTCCATCATAGTCAAAAACACATGCTCCTGCTCCAATGGACTCTACGTAATAGTATTGGTTTGAGCCACCATGATCATGACGGAAATTAAGGGATGTATTTTTAGCATAGTTTTTGAGTCTTATTTCTCTTGCAGGCGATATGGAGATAAAAAAGAATACTGCATAGAAAAGGTGTCTATAATTTATTTTCACTATTAAATACTAATATTCTTCAGTACCATCAATGGTGCCGTCTTTGTTATAATAAGTCCAGGTACCAGTTTCTTTACCTTTAGAAAACTGACCAACTTCTTTTTTCCCACCATTATCGTACCATTCCATTCTTGGACCATGTGGTCTGCCATTCATAAAGTTTGTAGAGGATTTCAATTTACCATTGGGGTACCAAAGCAAATGCTTCCCTATAGGAAATTGATTTTTATATTTACCGTATGCTTTTTTTGATCCATTTTCATACCATTGTGTCCAAACACCATCTAATGTTCCATGTTCTTTCTTTTGCCCATTAAGATACCAATCAGTTCTACCACCAGTAATCTGGCCATTAGAAAAAATGGCTTCTGATTTTTTATTACCATTCGAATACCAGAATGTGTGCGTTCCTTCCTCCTTACCTTCTTTATATTCTCCCTCAGCACTCAAGCTACCAGATGGATGCCATTTCAACCATCTACCATCGTACTCGTCATTCTTAAAATCACCTTGCTGTTTCTTTACTCCATTGTCATACCACTCTTGACGAATACCATGGGCCCTACCATTTTTAAATGAGGCTTTAAATTTTATCATTCCATTCTCATAATGCTCAATCCATAAACCATCTCTTTTACCATCTAATAAATATCCGCTTGTTTTTTGCATCTGGTTATTAAAGTTGGAGAAGACTTTTCCTGTATATGGCTTGTTTTCATCTTTCTTATAGTAAAGACCATTGTTTAATTCGAGATCTGTTAAAATATTTATAGGCTCATTAGCACACCCAAAAATTAGAATAGCATTAAAAATGAGTACAATTTGCATGCTCAACCTATAACCACACATCATTCTCTGAAGTTAGATCACTAATTGTGCTTCCTGTATTGACTACTCCTTTTGGTTCAACTAGCATAATTTTACATTCCTCATCTGCAAAAGGTTTGTGATCAATACCTTTTGGAACAACATACATTTCGCCCTCATTTAAAAGTACTGTTTTATCGCGAAACTCAATTTTCATTTTCCCTTCAATAACAATAAAAACTTCATCTGTATCCTTATGGTTATGCCAAACAAATTCTCCTTTTAATCTGGCAAGTTTGAACTGATAGTCATTCATCTCTGCAATGACTTTAGGACTCCAGTAATCTGAAAAACGATCAAATTTTTTTCTTATATTGATTTTTTTTGGCATCATTATTTAAGCTAGGTTGAATTATTTTTTTTGATAGGATACCGATGCGNTTGAAATGGAATTAATAATAGATTCTTAAGACTCGAATGCTCATTCGGTTTCATATGAGTGTCAACCCCATAAATGAGATCATCCATGCGAGCCATCTTTTTGACTTTACCAAAGACATGATCCCAGATAGAAAATATATTACCATAGTTACTATCTGTATAAGGCTGCAAGTAGTGATGATGCACTTTATGAAAATTAGGTGTCACCAAAACATAAGATAATAATCTGTCCAGATAAACTGGTATTTTTATGTTTGCGTGGGTCAGATGAGCAAAAAATACCGAAATAGTTTGGTACATCATAACGAGACCAAATGAAGCACCAGTAACTAGAATTGCTAAAATAGTAAACACTAATCTTAGAATATTTTCTCCAGGATGATGTCTCAGGCCGGTGGTAACATCAACGTTCGGATCAGTATGGTGAATTAAGTGAAATCTCCACATCCACTCAAATGAGTGTTCAAGCCAATGAATCAGCCAAGCTCCAATTAAATCCATCAGCGCCAGACCTATAAGCACATATAACCAACTCGGTAATTCAAGCATATGTAATATTCCAAAATGATTTGATTGATTAAACTGGACTGCTGCCATTATACCTACAGCTCCGATAAGGTTTATGATAAGAGTAATTATTGTAAACGTAAGATTTATGAGGCCATGCCCAAATTTTTTATATTTCATTTTGAAAAGTGGAAGCCCCGATTCAAGACACAAAAAAAACAGTAACCCAAAGACAATCATTGACGTTCTTTCAGAAGTAGTAATTTCTGCAAAAAATTGAATTAATTCATTCATAACCTTATGCTAAAGACTAAAGACGGTCCGTAAGAACTACAAATAAAAAAAGTAGAATGAAAAGTCCTGATTTTTTCAGGAAATATGGCAAAAAGAATTATTTAAATGAATTTAGAATATCAGAATGAATATTCAAGATTTGCTCTGGCGATAATGGTGTTTTTGCTAATTCCTGCTGTTTCCTTGGACCTAAACTCACCTTGAGCATTTAAGCTTAGATCATTTAATACGCGCCAGCGAAATCCACCCTTAACTCCGAACCATGACATCTCGACAACTCCAGATCCATTAGCATAGTTGATTCCGCCGTTAGCCAATATTTTTTTTCCTAGGAATGGATACTCCGCGTTCAAATTTGCAGTCAGAAAATCCTGAGTGCCTCTTTGACCAGGCCCAGTACTCAATTCACTTGAATTAGACGTTACATTCAATGAAGTTTGTAGAGGCACATTGTATCGGGTAATAAGAGAGACATTTATTACGCTTGTCGACATAGACGGGTCAACAAAATCATCTGCTCTTCCAGAGAATTTGTCTTCTTTATCAATACTTACAAATGTTCCACTGATTGAATGATTCCAAACTAGATCAAAACGATGATTAACATTAAGCATTAAGTTATTTGTTTGGGTCTTTTCTCTATTGTCAGTAGTCGTCATATCAGGTAAGACAACCAATTCAGTGATTCCATTATTTCTATCAATAGACCTATAGGTAAAGTTTAGTGTAGGAAGCCCTGAACCTGGGAGCGCATTAAAACCAAAAGAAAGTGTGTTCTGTGTTTTGACATTCTCAACATTGGTAAGGATATCATCATCCTGGTGCTTGTATCCAAGGTTTAACATCAGTCTGTTTCTAAACAGTTTAACTTTGTCAGTAATAGCCCACTCTCTTTTATTCTTAACAAGATATGGATTTGCAAGTGAATTAAACTCTGGTCCCGTTTGGCTATACTCGATTGAAAAATAGTTTCCGTAAAAGTTAGTGATTGCTCTCCCTCTATAAGCAAGAGAAGGCATTGAAAAAATAGCGTCCATAAGATCTACGTTACTACTATCCCCAAATGCGTTGATGTCTATTGGGACTAAAGGAGAGAGATTAGAATTGATAATCAGATACTCTTCCCAGTCCGAAGGGTCTGGGAATTCACTAAGATCAAAACTAGAAAGCTTATTATCAACGGAATCGTCAATAAGAGTATCTAATTCTGCAAGCGAAAGCGGACCTCCCCAAATATTATTGTTGGTCATGCTAAATGCAACCTCACCNTCAAGCCGAATCCTCTTATTAAATAAATTCATTCCAATATCACTNCTAACTACTAGGTTGTCTTTNGGTCCACTTCCAGACCATTCACTACCATCTANTACTCTTGCACGGGTGCCTAGTTCATTGATTGTATATACTGTACCCGAGTTTAAGCCCTCCACCGAACCGGTTTGATCGGACTCATAAAATATTTGTGCATTCATCAGTTCTGGATCTACGCTTGAAGTGTCGTCTCTGGCTTTCATNTANTTGAAGCCCCANTGAAAAATATCTCCTTTACCAAATGACANCCTAGCTGAAGATACATTCTGAGTNAATGTATATCCAGATCTNTCTAATGAAATGTACTTTTCTCCAAACTCATCAGTATCAATATNAAATGAATATGCATTTGATAAGTCACCCTGNACCNCACGATTTATTTCACCATTTAAAAAACGAAAGTTGAACCATCCAAGGNTAAAATCTAAATCCATTCCCCTGATTCTTTTCCCATTCATTGTAAAATGTGANACTCTAGGATTGNAGTCGCCTAGNCTTAATGTTAGAANATCTTTTAAACCCAGCTGAAGACCATAAATGTTNCTAGGTTGGTANAGGCTATTTTCNTGNCTAGTCANTTTAAGATTNGTTCTCACGCTGAGCCAATCATATGCAGAACCTTTAAAATCTANGGTCATTTTATTTATATTGAGAGTTTGGTCATCAATCTGATCCATACTACTGCTTGATCTAATTCTNCCAGAATATTTTAGATTAGATTCTNTGGCTGTTGCANTAAAAACCCATCTAGTAGGAGATCCATTTACAAAGAGATTTATTTCATGATCACCNGGCTCTACNTCATTTAACAGGCAGCTTATCATATCTGAGTCTACGTATGCCTGATTNGTCACATCCATNCCATCCAAAAGCAATCTNACAGNACCAGANTTGATGTTTTGTACTCCCANTAATGANGCAGCAATCANNACACTTTCATTGTTAACCACTGACTCATTTTCAGGGCTCATGATAAGAACCTCCGACTGNGCTTTAATCAAATTAACNGTTGTAAAAATAATTATAAATACTGCTCTCATTGGTCNACTAATAANTTTTNTAATTAAACTTTATTAAAATTTCTTTGATGTTTCCGTTTTCATCTTCAACCTCAAAACGAAGCTCTTGAGTTGGTGGNTCCANACTNGCTTCTTCAAAACCATCTAAATCATCGCTTGTAGTCTCTGCAACATCTAGAGAACCATCTGGAGTNGATANAGCTGTCTCACCTTCTTGNACTTGNGTTGATTCGCCAGTGATTGAGTTAGTNACCTGTATTAATCCCTNNATCAATGTAAAGGAATCACCAGAGGATGGATCTGATTGAATAGCAAATTCTGTGCCTTTTACTGATGCAACGGAAGTTGGAGTAGAAATTCTAAATTCTTTACCTTTTTGTGGTTTAACATTTGCNGCAATTCTTCCATATTTAATNTCAAGAGACTTGTTNATTTTATTNCCAGANCGNTCACCCANNATAGTTAAATCAGAGNTGCCTAGCATCTTTACAACNGTTTTATCATCAAGATACATTATTGCAATGTACCCATTTTCCCCAGTTTTAATCTTATCTAGGTTACTAAGTGGTGATCCCGGTTTTAATATCTGTGCTGAATTCAAACCCTTATATATTACTGAAACATCGCCTTTTGTTTTGATAGCAATGGCAACCTTTGATGAGGGGAAAAGAAACGAACTTATTAGAAATATTTTAATCAGGTAACGAGTCATTCAATTACCTCCACACTAATCACTTCCATGGGACGATACGATTGGTTCCCATCCTCGTCCTCAAAGGGAATACCGGTTGAGACTAAGGATTGGACCACTGACATATCAATATTTTCTCCATTTAAGGTGATATTACCATTTGGAATCATTCCTGATACCTGTCCACCCATCCCAAACATTCTATTTGCAAGATCATCTCCGATGATTGTACGTAGTAGCATTAGCTCTGGTGAAATATCTTCACTTCCATTATTATCATCCGTAGAGGTAAAATCCTTTACCTTAAATGCCATAATGTCACTAAGTATTTCCTCAGTGCCAGATGTGGTAACAAGGTCTTTTCTAATTTGCCAAACATAGACCTTTCCAGGTTCTAGGTCACCTCCATCAGTAGGATATTGAAAAGTAGTAAATCCATAACCTATTTGTTGAAAACCCAGCGATTGATCAAGAGGTAATCTAGTAACCGACTCAATTGCTTGATCAACTGATGAATGCTCATCTGATCGAAATTCTGCAACTCTCACAAAATATTCGCAGCCACTTTCACCAGAATTTGGATCTATATAGTTACAAGGATCGGACTCCCATTGGAAAACGGGGTAAGATGTATATATCTCATTAATTATTGTATCAGCTAAAATACCACCCGGGGATATTAGCTGTAGTAGCGTTGGGTTAGATATATTGAGAATATCTTCTCGAGATATTTGTTCTCCATTAGCGGCTGTGGCGGTAACTCTAAAAGTATAAATACCGTTTGGAAGTTGACCAGTTTGGACAATAGCGCTCATCATTTGTTCTGCATCAGTCATGTCCATTTGTTCAGAGATATCTAAGTTAAGATCTAGCCGGTTTCCACTAACATCATATAAAGCAGTAGTAGACATGTTTAAATCCATATTTGAGATGAATATTGGATCTGTAAGCTGAAGAGGTTGCAATGTTTCAACTTTAACCAAGGTTTCATTGTTTACATCTAAAGCATCAGAATCAATAATAATTTCAAATTCTATGTCAACATCTACTTGATCTGGAGCACCCTCTTCTCGACTTAACTCAGCCATGAAGATTGGCATACTAGACTCACCCGTATTTATATCAACCATGCTTAGGTAGTAGGTAACATATGGAGTCCAGTTAACATCAAACTCTATCTGGCCAAAAGACAAGGATATACCTGTCAACGAAAAAATTAGTTTATTTTTAAAGTTCTTTAATCGCATCTTAAATCAGAAACCCAATTTATGTTCAGTGGCATCTAGAATATAAAGTTCTATGTGCCACAAAAAAGATAATTAAACTGTATGACAAAATAAAAAAACCACTCCCTGAGAAGTGGTTTTTTTACTTTTTGGAACCAAGATTAAAGTGGATTAACCTTTTTAGCAACTGGTCCTTTAGGACCTTCGCCTACTTCAAATTCAACTTTCTGGTCTTCTGCAAGAGTTTTAAAGCCCTCCATGAGGATTTCGTTCATATGAACGAAATAATCTTTCTCTCCTTCAACCTGAATAAAGCCATAGCCTTTGGAATTATTGAACCATTTAACGGTTCCTTCTTTTTTATCCGACATTGTCTGTTTTTCCTTTAAATAATTATTTTTTCTAAAAAGTTCAGTGGGCGATGAGAGATTCGAACTCCCGACACCTGCGGTGTAAACGCAGTGCTCTAACCAACTGAGCTAATCGCCCATATAACGGGTCGGGAATATTAATTATTTCTTGGACGAATTATTAGATTTTTTTACAATAGAATTAATATTAGGAATTGCGACCTTTAAAACGTCCTTAATCTCTTTAGCAAAATGGAATATCATATCCTTTGCAACATTTGGAGGAACGTCCTCAAGATCTTTTTTATTATGGTCAGGTAGGATTACCTCTTTAATTCCAGATCTGTGGGCAGCTGTCACTTTTTCTTTAACTCCGCCAATGGGCAATACATTTCCTCTGAGGGTAATTTCTCCAGTCATTGCAACCTTTTCTTTCACCGAAACTCCCGTAAGAAGCGAAACAAGTGAGGTCACCATACTTACCCCGGCTGACGGCCCATCCTTTGGAATTGCTCCAGCTGGAACATGGACATGAATATCTGATTTGTCATTAAAATCAGATTCTATGCCCAGATCATCTGCATTAGCTCGTACA
>NZXA02000019.1 GCA_002697665.2 bacterium | reverse complement strand
GGGAGCAAGAATGCAAGAGGGAGCTATATCGCTAATGCAACTGGCAAAAACCAGCACTCAATTAGCAAAATTTTCAAAAAATGGAGGTCTGTTCATTCCTATTTTGACAGACCCAACTACCGGGGGCGTTACTGCAAGCTTTGGAATGCTAGGAGATGTTATACTTGCTGAACCTGGTGCATTAATTGGTTTTGCAGGTCCTCGAGTAATAAAACAAACTATAGGTCAGGATTTACCCAAAGGGTTTCAAAGATCAGAGTTTCTATTAGAAAAGGGTTTTATCGATCATATTGTAGATCGCAAGAATATGAAAGACAAAGTAACGTTGCTTATCAACCTTCTTTCATGAAAAAACCAAAAATATTAATTACCAATGATGATGGTATTTTATCCAAAGGGATATATGCACTTTGGGAAGCAATGGAAGATTTAGGTGATACTTTTATTGCTGCGCCAAGCGTTGAAAAAAGTGCTTCTAGCCATTCTCTAACACTTTCTGATCCCTTGAGAGTAAGCAATGTACAAAGAAAGAATGGGTTTAAGGGATGGTCAATAAGTGGTACGCCAGTTGACTGTGTGAAATTAGCGATTCGAAACCTTATGGATGATAGGCCTGATCTTCTAATCTCCGGGATAAATCATGGTGCGAATCTTGGTAATAATATAATGTATTCTGGAACTGTTTCAGCAGCAGCTGAAGGAATGATAATGGGAATTCCTTCAATAGCGATCAGTCTAGCATCTTATGAAACAGATAATTATGATGTCGTAAAGAAGTTCGCAAAAAAAATTGTAAAGAAAGTTATTGTTAATGGCATACCCAAAGATATTTTATTAAATGTAAACGTCCCTTATTGCAATGAAGAAGAAGTTAAAGGTGTTAGAATCACAAGTCAGGGCAATCAATACTTCGTAGATGAATTTGAAGAACGTATTGATCCTCGGAATGGTAATTACTTTTGGATAAAAGGCGAAATGATAGATGAAGATAAATCAATTGAATTTGATGGTGCGGCGATAAAAGAAAATTATGTTAGTATAACCCCTATTCATTATAGGTTGACACATGAACCATTTTTAAATGATTTAAAAAATCAATATTCTGATGAGTAATATTTATGATAGAGGTGTTGTCATTCTCGACTTTGGTTCCCAATATACTCAACTTATTGCAAGAAGAGTAAGAGAGTTAAATGTATATTCTTTTATATTACCTCCTGAAACAAGTATGGACAAAATTTTAAGTCTAAATCCAGGGGCCTTAATATTATCTGGTGGTCCCAGCAGCATATATGATCAAAATGCACCAGACTTTGATCAGAAAATTCTTGATATTGATTTACCAACTCTAGGAATTTGTTATGGTCTGCACCTTTTAATTCATTATAGTGGTGGGAAAGTTTCTTCAAAGGGTACTGGCGAGTATGGTTTCGCGAATATTAATATTTTTGAAACAGAAAATCTTTTCAAAGGTATTAAGTCTCCAGGTGTGTGGATGAGTCATGGTGACCAAGTGACAAAAGTTCCAAAAGGTTGGGATGTTTTGGCAGAGTCTTCAAATGGAGTCATTGCAGCAATGATGAATAAAAGCAGAAGTCTGGTCGCAACTCAGTTTCATCCTGAAGTTCACCACACAAAAGATGGTTTAAAAATGTTAGAGAATTTTTTGTTGAAAATTGCAGATTGTCAACCAAATTGGACAGCAGGCAATTTTATCAACGAGCAAATAGAAAAAATTAGAAACTTTGTTGGTGATGGTAGCGTTCTAACTGGAGTAAGTGGTGGAGTTGACTCTACCGTTGTTGCCGCACTTTTGCATAAAGCTGTTGGTAATCGTTCTCATGCAGTTATTATTGATCATGGGCTCATGAGGAAAAATGAAGTCAGTGAGTGTGTAGATGCTCTTTCTGATGGTCTAGGTGTAAATATTCATGCTTATGATGAGTCAAAAATCTTTTTATCTAAACTTAAGGGTGTGCTGGATCCAGAGAAAAAGCGCAAAATTATTGGAAATCAATTCATATATTCTTTCGATCGCATAGCGTTGAGTTTAGGTAAGATTGAATTTCTAGCACAAGGCACTCTTTACCCGGATAAAATTGAAAGCGGCGTAAGTAAGGGAAATACCTCACACGTGATAAAAAGTCATCATAATGTTGGAGGCCTGCCGGAAAATATGGAATTCAAATTAGTCGAACCATTAGATAAATTATTTAAGGATGAAGTGAGAAAGGTAGGCAGAGAACTTGGTCTTCCAAGTAAACTTATTAATAGACATCCGTTTCCTGGACCTGGCTTAGGAGTTAGAATTATTGGAGAAATAACCCAAGAACGCATTAATATTTTACAAAAAGCAGATAGAATATATATGGATATTTTGCTAGAGGACAATATCTATGACAAAATTTGGCAGGCTTTTTCAGTTTTAATACCTGTTAAGACCGTAGGAGTAATGGGAGACCAGAGAACATATGAAAATCTGCTTGCAATACGTGCTGTCAATAGTACTGATGGTATGACAGCAGATTGGTTCGATATGCCTTCGGAAACCTTGTCAAAGATATCAAGGAGAATTGTAAACTCCGTTAGAGGTATTAATCGTGTAGTTTATGATATCACTTCCAAGCCACCAGGAACAATTGAGTGGGAATGAAGAAAAGAATGTATAGTTAAATGCCAAAAGTAAAAATCAGAAAAGCAGTACTAAGTGATGCTGATGAAATTGCAAATATTTTGCTAGACTTTTATAGTATTGAAAATCATGAAGAAGCGAAGAAAATTTTCATTGATGAGCAAAAAAAAGAATTTCATTATCTTATAGCAGTTGAAGATGACCGAGTATTAGGGTTAGTTACATGGATTACTCATGGTCTTCCAAAACATGGTTTATTTGAACTTGATAGAATATGTATAATGACTAAAGATCGTGGCAAGGGCATTGGTAAAAAGCTTGTAAATGAATTAATAAATGATGCCAATTATTGGTATAAAAAGAGAAATGGGAAAGCGAGAAAGCTATACCTACTTACCCATGAAGATAATAAGAATGCTCATATATTTTATGAAAGAGTTGGATTCATATACGAGACTACATTAAAAAGCCATTACTACAATAACCAAGATGAGCGGGTTTATAGTATTTTTCTAAAAATTAAATAGGTATAATCAAGTTTATGTGTGGGTTAGTTAGTTATATAGGTAAAAAAAGACCCTGTCCCAATATTATTAAAAGACCTTAGAAGATTAGAATATAGAGGATACGACTCAGCTGGAGTGACATTATTAAATAGTGAGAAACTTCAAAGTATTAAAGAAGTTAGAAAAGTTTCTACTCCTGAATCAATCATTGATGATTCTCCAATTAGTGGTTACTATGGTATTGCCCATGCTAGATGGGCAACTCATGGAGAACCAAATGATGTAAATGCTCATCCTCATATTGAACGAACAAAAAACATAGCACTTGTTCATAATAGTATAATTGAAAATTATGATTCAATTAAGGAAGTTCTTAAGAAAAGAGGTGTATAATCTAAAAGCTCAACAGATTCTGAAGTTCTGGTTCAATTAATATCCGAGCTCTATTATAACAATAATGAAAAGCTAAGTTTTGAAGATGCTGTGAGAGCAGCATTGCAGGAGGTTATAGGTGAATATGGAATTGTTGTTATATGTGAGTATGAACCTGGAAAAATATTACTTTGAGACAACCCTGAAATTCTTAAAACACTTTAGTATATCCCTTTTCAATTGAGTTTTATTTATTTTACTATGAAAGTAGGTTTTTATAATTACATGTTCAAAACAAAGATAGGGTTTACCTCCTATACAAATGTTTCTATTATGGTTGAATAAATTTTGGATAGTAAATATGTTAATAACCAATTATAAAATGATTTGAAAAGATATTTTCTGAAAATTAAAAATAAAATAATAGAACGATATCTACAATTTGTTGTTCATCCACTGGTTAAATATCCTATAATTGGATTAATCAAATATATTTATCTTAATTCTATACTTAGGTTTTACCATAAACCTATAAAAATAAAATGGTTAAATAATTTGAGATATTATTTATCTCTTGGTGATAGTGGAATAATAAGTAACTATTATTTTTTTATTGATGATTATCAAGAATCAATCTTCTTAATTCATTATTTAACGGATGAAGATTTATTTATTGATGTAGGCTCTAATCATGGTCATTATACGATGATTTCAAGCGGGATTTGCTACTCAAAATCTATTTCTATCGAACCAGTAAAGAAAACATTTGATAGATTAAAAATGAATATTGAATTAAATAAATTGAAAAATGTAAAGTTACATAATGTAGGAATTTCAGATTCTGAAGGTGAATTATTTATTTCTAATAATATGGGAAGTATGAATAGAATTATTAATAAGATTTCAGAAGATAATTGTGAATTAATACAAGTAACTACATTAGATAAACTATTGATTTCTGAAAAAAATATTAGTTTAATTAAGATTGATGTTGAGGGATATGAAAAACAGGTATTACTTGGGTGTAAAGAAACTTTAAAAAATCCAAATCTAAATGTTATCATTGTAGAATTAAACGATTCGAACCAACAATATGATTATAATGAAAATGAAACAATTTCAATTTTAAGAGAAAATGGGTTTTCACCTTATAAATACATTTACCCTGATAACATATTAGTTCCTTTGAAAAAAAAGAATTTTGATTCTTATAATACGATTTTTATAAGGAATATTAATTTTGTAAAAAATAGAATAGAAAAGAAATCAGTTATCATAAAAAAAAATACTATAGAATTAAAATGACTATCGATTTAAGACTTAAAATAATATTTAAAAAATCGTATAAAAATGCTTTAAATCCCATCAAAAATAGTTTGAGATAAGAATTCGTCCCCTTTATTTATCTTTTTGATTATTGAATACACTGTAGTTCTACTTTTCCCAATTTCAAATCAGTTTTCAATCAAAGGACAATGGATTCCAATTTCCCATCGTTTGTTGTGGAGTTTCATAATCACTTTATGATGACGAATTCTATTTTTTGATAATGGTTTTCTGTAATTTGTGGAATGAAATTGGTGAGTGGTAATTATGTAATCAAAACAGAGGAAGGGTTACTATATGTTTCAACTTACATTAAGTATAGTGTAGTAGTTGAGTGAAAAATTATATAAAAACAATGATATATAAGTCATAACAATTCCCCCATACCCCCAAAATATATAAATCAAATAAAGCTAATTGATTCTATTTTATAATTATGAATGAAAAAAAGACTGGAACAAATAATTTATTTAAGCTGGTTATCCTCAATATTTCTATATTGACATTAATTTCTCTTATTATTTGGACATTTATTGGTTACTCACAAGGAGAATCATTAAGCATTGTAAATATGATTCTTATAATTTTAATTACCCCATTCATCTACAGGTTATCTAAAGATGTTTCAAGCATTTATAAAAGTTTTAAATAATTAGCTGCAAGAAAATTATTTGTTCTTAGTTGGTTATCAGATCTGGAGCTCAAAAATTTATTATATAATAATTAAAATTTGACCTTAACAGGCATCTCATAAAGAATTGTAATATTTTGTAAATTATTAATAATATGAACTCAAAATTCATACCAACTTTGATTCTTTTTTCATTATCATTTTCCCAGAGCAATGATTCGGAAAATGATATTATCGAATATGGTTTTAATTACACAGGTGATTTCAAGGATGGTAAACGCCATGGGATAGGTAGATATATTTACCCTAATGGCGATACTTATGATGGCTATTGGGTAGATGATATTAGGCAGGGAGAGGGTACGCTCACATATGATAATGATAGCAAGACCTATGTAGGAAACTTTGTTTCTGATCTTTTTAATGGCTGGGGAGCTCTTCACATAATTGGTGGAGAAAAATATGAAGGAGAGTGGAAAGATGGTAAAAAACATGGAGAAGGTACCTATTACTATCCATTAGGTAACACCTACATTGGAGACTGGGTCGATGATAAAAGGAATGGGAAGGGTACCTATATATACACTTTTGGTAAAAAATATGTTGGCGATTGGAAAGATGATAAAAAACATGGTGTGGGTATTTCAATTGATGGTGAGGGTAATACCTATGAGGGCGATTATAAGGATGATAAAAGGGAAGGTCAGGGTATCTATACTTTTAAAAGTGGTAACGTATATAAGGGTGAATTTTTTGATGGTAAAAAACATGGACGCGGTATTTTTACTTATGTTAGCGGTGACGTGTATGAAGGTGAATTTTTTGATGGAAATATGGAGGGTAGGGGTGTATTTAGATTTAGTAATGGTAATGTCTATGAGGGTGAATGGAAGGATGACAAGAGCAACGGGATAGGTGTTTATAAATTTAAAAATGGTAATATCTACGAGGGTGAGTTTCGTGATGGTAAAAGGAACGGGGAAGGCACATTTACATATCCTGATGGAGAAAACTATGTAGGTGATTACAAAGATGGAAAACGTACAGGTAGAGGAGTTTTCACGTTTAAAAATGGTAATACCTATGAAGGTGAATTTTGGAATGGTATAAAGGATGGTCAGGGCACTTTCACTTATCCAAATGGGAATATTTATGTGGGTGAATGGAAAAATGACATGCAACATGGTCAAGGAACTTTTACCTATAAAACTGGTGGAACCTATAGTGGAGAATGGCGGAACGGAATTATGAGTGGTTATGGAAATTATAATTATAAGAACGGTGACGTTTATGAAGGTGATTTCAAAAGAGGGAAAATGCATGGTAATGGATCCTATATATTTAAAAATGGTAATGAATATCATGGTGAGTGGAAAAATGATAAGATGGAAGGAGAGGGTATTTATTCTTCATCAAATGGTAATTATTATGAAGGGATGTTTTCCGATGG
>NZXA02000024.1 GCA_002697665.2 bacterium | reverse complement strand
TCATAGGTTAGGATCTCTTCTTTTTGACGGGTAGAATAATCATCGTCGCTAGCGTTACATGTAAGGTTAACTATTCCACCTTTTGGAACAGGATTTGGATCAGCAAGTATTGAGCTTATTACTGGTTCATAATTTCTTATGCAACTTGTTAAAAATAAGTAGGGTAACAAGATGAGGACTTTTTTACACATTTTGATGGCTAATGCTTTGTTATTTGTTAATCAAATCTAGTAATGTAATAGTGTCAATGGCTAACTATTGCAAAATTAAAATAAGTTTAAGTTAAAAAAGTGATTTATTAAGTCATCCTTTTAATTATAAAAAGCATGGGTATAATTTACTTTAATTAATTAAAACTACTTTTATGAATTTTGAGAGTGATGGTAATGCTAAATGTTGTATTTATAGATATGACTTATTAATATATTAACAAGATTTATAGAAAACTAATGACTGCATCCTTAGATATTGTAATTGAACTAATTAAGATTGTTTCATCCGTAGCAATTTTTTTCGTATGGGTTGTGCGGTATGAAAACATTCGAAAAGAGTTTCATGATTATAATTTACCAACCTGGCTCAGGGATTTGACTGGAATCCTAAAGCTCTCATTCGCTTGGATGTTGCACTCCTCAGATACAAGAATAGTTTTAGCTGGTTCATCTGGAATCACACTACTTATGCTTGCTGCGGTTGTCACTCACGTAAGGTTAAAAAGTACCTTTCGCAGGTACATTGCGTCTGTAACCATGCTTTTGTTAAGCATCACAATTTTGTACTTTTCATTAGCTTAAATACTCGAAACAACATGAATTATTACAGAATCATGGGATATCTTTGTCTATCCCTTATTTACTTTCAAGTAGTAGGTTGCTCTAAAAACAAGCAATTTAACCAGACTGTGTTGGCGGATAAATGGGTCTCAACATCAAACCCAAAATGCGAAATATGGTTTCAAAACTGGGGAGACTATCAAAGGCTGCTTATGGTAATTGAAAGTGACACGATGGAGATCAAGCCAAGTCCTTATGTTACAGAAAAAAAAGATAAACCTTACCTAACACCAAAACCATATGATAAAGTTTCTAAACAACAGTTAAAAGGCAACATATATTGGAACGATATTCCAGAATGGGAATCTGGAGCAGTTTATAATGCAAGATGGGAGATCGATAGAGCAAATCCTAAAATTAATCTTCCACAGCTCTATGATATCGAATTTTCACTTAATGGAAGTAAACTTAAAATGAAACTGATTGAAGACAGTGAATTATATCTAAGTTTCGATCTCAAATCAATTAAATCATATTAAAACCGCTCATATCGCTCATTTTGTACTTGTAGTTTAGCAGTATTCAATTATAATATGTATATATGAATATACTTATTTTAGGTGCAGCTGGTGGAATCGGGTCAAAGTTAGTTCAAGACTTAATGGGTACATCCAATCTCCTTTTGGGCTACTATAACAGTAGTTTAAATGTGCCCATTGAGTCTGACAAAGTTGATGCCGCTGATTTTCAATCAGTTGAAAGTTTCATTAAAAAAGGACTTGAAAAATTCGAAACGATAGATGCTGTGGTTTGTCTACCCGGCAGTCTTATTCTCAAGCCAGCCCACAAATGCTCTGAAGAAGAATTTTACCAGACTATTAACACAAATTTAAAATCATCTTTCTCTGTTACCCGTGCAGCAGGAGAGCATTTGAAAGATTGCTCAATTGTGTTGATGTCTACAGCGGCAGCAAGTATTGGAATAGCAAATCATGAGTTAATTGCAGCAGCAAAAGCAGGGGTTGAAGGATTAGCTAAATCAGCTGCCAAGACCTACGCTAGAAAAAATTTAAGATTTAATACCGTATCGCCTGGAATGGTTGAAACTCCCTTGACGAGCAGTATTACTAGTAATGAAATTGTCAAAAAGGCTAGTGAAAAGATGCACACTCTCCAAAGAATTGGAAAGCCCAAGGATATTTCAAATATGATTAAGTTTCTAATCAATCCAGATAATAACTGGATCACCGGCCAAAATTTTATTGTGGATGGTGGTCTTTCATCAACTAAATAGGAAAAAAAATGAAAAAACCAGCACTTAGAAAAAAAAGGTTTCAATTAACCAATTTTCAAGAAACAGAATGGACAGCCTCATCAAAAAATATTGGAGAATATATTTTTAGAAGAATTTCTGTTGATCAATCTAACAAAGAGCTCCAGGAAGTTCGTCCTCGCCACATTATGAGCCAACTGATTATCAATAGCTCTGAAATAAATGCTTATGTGAATGATTATCTCAAAATGGTGGATCGTAGGAACAATAATATTGAAACGGTTTCAAAAGGTGATTCATCCAAAAAACGATTACCCAATTCAAATCCAAACTATACAGCACGAGTCTAGCACATGTTTGGCTTGTTTAATAATAGGNAAAAAATTATCATGTTTACTTTTGCATCAACAGTTATTACGGGGGTTTTTTCAATGGCTTTTTCTAAGAATGTTATCGAGCATGGAGGGGCTGTAAGTGGATCTAAATCATTTTATGATATATCCATTAATGATATCAGCGGAGAAAAAATTAACCTTGAAAGGTTTAAGGGGAAAAAGGTAATGATTGTAAACGTAGCATCTCGATGTGGATACACATCTCAATACGAAGATCTACAGTCATTGTATGAGAAAAATAAAGATAAACTTGAGATTATCGCTGTACCCTGCAATGATTATGGTTCTCAAGAGTCGGGCTCCAATTCAGAAATCAAAAATTTTTGTGAGACAAACTACGGTGTTTCATTTACCATGGGTTCTAAGCAAAAGATAAAATCCTCCCCAATGAGCGATCTTTATCGATGGTTATCTGATCCAAAACAAAATGGATGGAATAGTAGTTTGCCCTCATGGAACTTTTGTAAGTATGTTATAAATGAAGATGGACAGCTTACTCATTTTTTAAGGAGTGGGGTGAGCCCAACTGGTAAGGAAATTTCTGAAATAATTGTAGGATAATATTTTGTGATCTTGTTCTGGATTTGAGTTTTACACCAATTACACTATCACAAAATTCAAGACATTCAATCTGTAATTTTATCATAAGCGTAGATAAAATTGGAATATACTTTAATATACCCAAATCAATTATTCCCTAATCATCCTAGTTTAAGTAGAAGCCGGAGATCAATTCTTATTGAAGAGCCCCTTTTCTTTGGAGATAATAAATATCCTGTTAATTATCACAAAAAGAAGCTAGCGTTACATCATATTTCCATGAGGAGATATCTTTCAGAAAAGTTGCAAGATGGCTATGAGATTGAAATTGTTAACTATTCAGATCTTAAAATAGAAAATCATACTGAGTGGATTATAAAAAAGTTTGATATCAAAACTATGCATATAGTTGAAGTTAATGATTTTGAACTCCGTAAGAGAATTGAGATGGCATCAAAAAATCTCAATGTACCTATAAAATGGTATGAAAATCCTGGATTTATGCTAACGCAGTCAGATGTAATAAGTGATTTTAGAGGGAAGAAGCGTCATTTCATGGCGAACTTTTATAAGAAACAAAGAAAGCGCTTTAATATCCTTGTGGACTCAAATGATAATCCGGTGGGTGGTAAATGGAGCTACGATGCCGAAAATAGGAAAAAGTTGCCAAAAGGAATACATATTCCAGAAAACTTGAAAAGTGAATATAGCAATGACGAAATAGACCGATCTGATGCCTTTATTTTAAAATACTTTAATTCAAACCCGGGCGAATTAGACGGCTTTAATTATCCGCTTGATCATAATCAGGCAGTCAAATCTCTTGATCATTTTCTCAAATATAAATTTGATTTATTTGGGCCATATGAAGATGCAATATCCCAGATAGATTCAACCCTATTTCATTCAGTACTTACACCATACTTAAACATTGGATTAATAACCCCAACAGAAGTTGTCAATAGAATAATCGACTACGCAGAGCATCATGACATTCCGATCAACTCTTATGAAGGAATAATAAGACAAATAATTGGTTGGAGAGAATTCATAAGAGGTATTTATGTAGAGGACGGTGTTAAACAAAGAACTACAAACTTTTGGAAATTTGATAGGAATATGCCCTCTTCTTTCTATGATGGAAGTACTGGAATTCCTCCGATTGATGTTACAATTAAAAAGTTATTAAAAAATGCCTATCTACATCATATTGAAAGACTTATGATAATGGGCAATTTCCTTTTTCTTCTAAAAATAAATCCGAACCACGTCTATCGTTGGTTCATGGAACTTCACATTGACGCATATGACTGGGTAATGGTTCCCAATGTCTATGGTATGAGCCAATTTTCTGATGGAGGATTAATGTCAACAAAGCCATACATAAGCGGGAGTAACTACATATTAAAAATGAGTGATTACAAAAAAGGAGACTGGTGCGCAATATGGGATGCATTATATTGGAATTTTATAAACGAAAACAGAGACTTTTTCCGAAAAAATCCTCGTACCTCCATGATGATTAACATGTATGATAAAAAATCGAAAGAAGTAAAAAATAATTACCTAAAAATTGAAAAGGATTTACAATTATGAAATATGCAAAATACGTTAAAGAGGCAGTCTTTATAGCAGTTATTATCACACTGTCAATTAGAATTGTTGATAATGTTCGTACTATTAGACAAATGAAAATTAGCTTAGAACAAACAAGAGATAACCTTTACCAAACAAATCAGGTAATTGCAGAAATGCAAAAACAGATTTATGAGCCAACGTTTGCATTCAAACAGGATACGCGATGAAAAAAAAGGATTTTACGTTTTCGGAAAAAATCAAGCTTTGCAATGACTTAGGTACCTTTTTGAGTGAATTAAATGGTTTAAATAAAACCAATAACATTAATAAGTCTACAGTCAATAATCTTTTATATAGGTTAGTGCAGTGGCGTAGGGATTTGAAACTCAGGCAATATTATTACGATGTATAACCTATGAGTAAAAGAGGATCTGTCCCAAAATATCCCTCCCAGATAGATGAGATGAATGCCATTGATAAAATTTTTAGTAAAACGCTAAAACAAAGAGATAATATCATTAAAAGAAATTCAAAAGCAGATCGTGATATAATAAGAACGTTAGACTTGAAAATATCCATCTGTATTAAAAAAAGAGCAAAAGTAACAAAGGGTGGATACAATGATATACCCATGAATATGTGGGAGTGGGAACCCTATTTTACAATAGATAAAAAATTATTACCTAAGACAACTTAGATTAAACCACAACGGGAATATGGAAATGGAAGTTACGTGTTATTTTTGCTATGAGACCTTCGAGGTATATCTTGACCTAATAGAAGGCAGTGATACTGTGATCGTTGATTGCAATGTCTGTTGTAATCCTAATCTGATTCGTTATCAAATCAGCAATAATTCTATAAGTGTCATCGATATTAATAGTGGTAATGAATGAGGATTTAATATATTAGTATAAATTACTTTTTATATCTTTTAAAACAAATCAACCAGAATTTGTTTTCTCTTTTAAAGCATTTTGGTAAGAAGATATTCGTTCTTCATCAGTGGACCATGGATAACCGTGGTCATTTTCAACAAATTCTTTGAAAATGTTTTTGGTAGGTTTGATTTTACCCGCTTTCTTTCTAAGGTAGAATGGAGCATAAAAGGTAAATATTACAGTTATGATAGTTAAAGCTAGAACCATGACTAAAAATAACGATTAAATGTCAACAATTTCAAATATGAATCCAAATTCCATTTAAGTTTTATTCAATACTTTAAATCTTTTTCCTTTCTTCTAGATAAAATAAACTATTTGAATTGGTTGTTGCTGGTGTATTAATTTTGAGCGTTATGAGCGATTTAAAAAGGAAAAATAAATGAAATCGAAGTATTTAGATTCAATTCTAATAAATCATGATAAGTCTGGTTTTTGTATTCTAGAATTCAGTATACCTAGCCCAAGCCAATCCCTAAATCCCAAAGTGGTTATGTCCTCCGGAAATAGTTTCAATGATATTGCACTTTCAATCCTAAGAACTATCAACTGGAAAACAAGATTGAATGGTAAGAAAGCCAACAATGATAGAGTACGCTTACCTGTTTATTTTAAGAATTAAACAAAAAGGTTCAAAAATGGTTAATCACAGTAAATATCAAAGATCAAGAAGTTTAAGAGTAAAAGTAATCGATAACTCAGAGCAAATTATTGAAAAGTTGGACAAACTTCTATTACTAGTTATTCTCCCGCTTTCATTTGCAGCAATTATTAATGCATTTCTCCAAGTATTATTATGATATTTTAACTACCTTCTAGTTGTAATTAATTCAAAAGGTTAATAGTAAATGAAAAAAATTTTATATATCCCACTTTTTATTTTCTACATTTCTTGCTCAAGTGAATCAGCTAAAAAATCCAATTCTTCAAATAGTGTTACCAGTTCCAAAGAAGCGATTGTATACCAGCCTGGCGCTTACAATCTCTTAGCCGATAGTTCAAAAGTTGCCTGGTTGGGAACCGAACTAACAACTAAAACCCATTTTGGGTCCCTGCGTGCGCATAGTGGTAACTTAAAAATTGATAAAGGTGGAGAGGTAGCTGGCAATATTACCATTGATATGCAATCAATTATTGTTGAAGATCTAAAAGGAAGATCCAAAGAAGTGCTTGAAAATCATTTGAAAAGTGATGATTTTTTTGGTTCTGACAATTTTCCAACTGCAACTCTAGAATTTAGATCTTTAAATCGTTATGATAATGATGGCGGCCAGATTTTTAATGGAAACCTTACAATTAAAGGCATTACTAATGAGGTAGAATTTTCTGCAAAACTTATTAAACAAACTCCACTGCTGCATGCAGTAGGTAAATTAGTATTTGATAGGTCGAAGTATAATGTCAGGTTTAGATCGGGTTCATTTTTTGACGATTTAGGTGATAAACTTATTTTGGATAATATTGAGGTTGATATTAATCTGATTGCTGAACCAGCATAACTATGTTAAATGGTATATCAGAATGAAGTTAACTAATAATGGTCAAATCACAGCTTTTCTGGCTCTATTAATCACAATGCCATTTCCATTAAGTGGTAATTCTGGTGGGCCTCCAACTGGGTATGCATACAATGCTCCTAATTATAATAGTTGTACTGTCTGTCACAGTGGTACAGCTAATTCTGGAAACGGTTCGGTTGAATTCATTGATCTACCAAATGAATTTAATCCGGGTGAGACATATTCCATTGGAATTGTAGTAACTGGTTCAAACAGTCGAGGGTATGGATTTCAAGCAACAGCCATGTCAGGTGAACAGTTTGCAGGGAATTTTAGCCTCAATTCTGATTCAGAAAATTTAGAATTAAATGGCGGATTTATTCAGCATAGTTCAAGAACGGATTCGGGAATCTGGTATTTTAACTGGAATGCTCCAGAAGAAGTTACCGAAACAATTACATTTAGTGCCTCTGGAATCGGGACTGGCGGTTCCTCAGGATACAGTGGAGATAGAGTCTACACTGTTCAAGTTGAAATACAACCTGAGAGTGCCGGGATTTTATCGAACGACCAGCAAATAACTTTTAGACTTAATGGTAACTATCCCAATCCATTTAATGGTGAAACAATCATCAGTTATTCCATACCCAAAAATGGTTTTGTAAATATCTCTATTTTCAACGTTGCTGGTAAGTTTATTACAAGCTTGGTAAATGACTATCAGATCCATGGAGAAAAAAAGGTTTTCTGGGATACTAAGGATGCAACAGGTAACCACGTTCCATCTGGCGTTTACTACTATGTAGTAAGTAACGGTATATATAAAGAAGCAAGAACTATGACACTTTTGAAATAAAGTGTACAAAGGACTCTATGCCAGATATGGTTTGAGAGTTGAATAGTATGAATTATTGTCCTGATTGCGGTGACCAAACTTTTTTAAAGAACATTCCCAACGACAGATTACCAAGAAATGTCTGCCAAGGTTGCGATCAAATTCATTATGAGAATCCCAAAATAATTGTTGGTTCCCTTCCGGTTATAAATAATTCAGTTTTGCTCTGCAAAAGAGACATCCATCCATCCATAGGTATGTGGACCATACCATCAGGATTTATGGAATTAGGAGAATCCCTGGAGGATGGTGCCAGGAGGGAGGCATTAGAAGAGGCAAATCTTACATTTGAAATTATCAAGCTGTATGGTAACTATAGTATCCCTGAAATCGGTCAGGTGCTTTTTGTATTTCTTGTAAACATATTAAATAAAGACTACGCGCCCATGGATGAGACCTCAGAAGTACAATTATTTAATATTGACAATATCCCCTGGTCTAGAATTGCATTTCCTTCTGTTGAATTCTTTTTAAAAAACTATGTGCAAGACCATAAATCAAATAACTTGAGATTTCATTCTAACTTCAACCCAAAACATTCAAACAGTACTACATGACTTTTGATAAAATAAAATTATACCAAAAGAATCATTTAAATAAAAAGGTTAAATGTCCACAAGATGGTCTTGTTAAATCAGATTTTGATTCAATGGGAAAAGTCATTAATGATAGTCTAGTTAATAAGAACTATCTAGCTGAAAATGTTACAGTAGAGGATGAAATGATTTGTCAGTATTCAGGTTTACCCTCATTAAAATCATATAAAATACTTGATTTAAATAATTGATATGAAAAAAAATAAATCTATACAAGATATGATTATTGATGGAGAATTGACAAGAAGGCAAGCAATTACTGCAATTAAAAATAAATTAAGAAGAAAATCAGAACTAATGATACTGAAAGATGGTAAGAAAAAAAAATTGTGATCATTGTGCAAAAGATGCAACTATAATGTACAGGGTGCAAATAGACACCACCAAAAAATGGATTTTTATATGTAAAAGCTGTCTTAATTATTTGAAGCCAAGCAATAAGTCATATAGATATGGTGGAACGTGGAAAGCATAACTTATCTTTTAATTTATAAAACTTTATATGCCTGAAGGTCCTGAAACAAAAAGAATGGTTGATGCTATTTCAAAATCATTAGTAGGAAAGAAAATTATCAGTCATAGATTTTTCCATGAAGAGTTACTTCATCTTAATAGCAAAAGTCAATTAACAATTATTGATGCGTTATCAAAAAGTAAAGCAATAATCTTACGTTTAGATAATGGGTATAGTATTATTTCACACAATCAATTATATGGTAAATGGACATTCAATCTTCCTAAAACTGTACCAAAAACAAACAGGCAATTACGTATTGAGTTTATCACTGAAAAAAAAGCAGTAAGGCTCTGGTCTGCTACAGATATTTCATTGTATAAAAGTGAACATGAAAATCTTCATCCTTATCTAAAAAAAATAGGACCAGATGTTTTAGATATAGAAACAACAAGTGAAGTTATAATCAGGAGGCTGCAAAATAAAAAATATCAAAATAGAGCCCTTGGTTCTATCTTATTAGACCAGTCTTTTATTTCAGGTATAGGGAACTATTTAAGAAGCGAGATATTGTTTTTCTCCGAATTGAATCACAATCAAAAATCATCAATGCTAAATGATAAGCAAAATGAAAAATTATCAATAGTAATAAAAGAAGTAAGTATTAGAGCATATAAACAAAAGGGAAAAACAATTGACTTTATAAGCATTGGAAATACCTTTGGTAACATATCAAACTTTAAAAGGATGAGACACATGGTTTTTAGCAGGGAAGGAAAGCCTTGTTTGCTATGCAGTGATACCATAATTAAGGTTGTACAATCTTCAAGAAGAATATATGTTTGTCCAACCTGTCAGAATTATAAAAATTAAAAAACTTTCTCATCTTTGGAAAAGTTAATAATCCAATATTCATTTTTAATCTTAGGTGTGTGTCTTAGTTTTATAGGAACTCTATTTTTTTTTAAAAAGTATGAGGAAGGCGAAAACGAAGGTAAAATTTTAGGTGCCTTTTGGTTATTTATTGGAATATTAATAACAACAATAATTATTCAGAATCTGTAACCACCTCTACCCTCTACCAAGTATTCACTTCTTATAAAAAAAATTTAATTTTCAGATAATTTTCTCCAACCATGGTTTTTAAAATTGTAAACATTCGTATTGTTTATAATATCCTCCAT
>NZXA02000017.1 GCA_002697665.2 bacterium | reverse complement strand
TTGTCTCGTTTGTCGAACACCTTGTATAAATTGCTACTTTCATGACCAGAAATCTCCATACGCAAGTAGTTTCATTTCATTTTCTACTTCGTTCAAAAACTCTTCATAATATTCTCTGTTACAAGAGTTGGGGGTTTCCCCGATGAGATACTCCAGTAGAGTCTTCTCATAAATTAGTTTTTGGTACTTTTCCATTACATAAGACTGGAATTTCTCATCAGGTGAACCAATAAAAAATGACCAATCTTTGACCGATGGGTTTTGTTTATCCATATTTGTCTCCTTATTTTTTTGGAATTAGTGTTATAAACAGTTGTTTACAGGTATATTATAACTGATGAAAGGGAATGCCACAACAGACAACTTACAGACAACTTTTATAAACCCCTTATTTTAAGTAGTGTTTATAGGGTGTTTGTCTTGGAGTTACTTTGTTTTGGGACTAAGAAAATTAATATTACGGGGTCGCAGAAGACCCCGTAATCATTGACTTAAATTATATCCATTGAATCTTTTTTATTTTCAAAAAACTAATATAGTATATAAAGATGCTTTCGACACTGTTTTTATGCATTAATATTTATTTAAATATAGCCTGGACTGCTTTAGTGGTAAGAAGACTGCACGATGTAGGAAGATCAGGTTGGTGGTACTATATCCCTCTAATTTTATTAGCGATTATTTATATAATAATTTATTTTAGCTCAGATGCATATTATGCCTATGCTTTTGATTTCAATGATATAAAAAAATTAGGTAATTTTGCATTTTTTATTTTTATTATCGCAGCCTTGGGATTTCTCTTGTGTTTTATTTTTATGTTTTTTAAATCAGAACTAAAACCAAATAAATGGGGTGATTCTCCTTCAACTTTTTATGAATTTATTCCAGCAAGTAAGAAATATTTTATAAAATGCATCGATTTTAAAGGCCGAAGCAGAAGGTCGGAATATTGGTGGATTTATATCACAATTTTATTAATCACAATTATTGAAACAATTATTTTTTTATTGATTAAATAAGTTTTATGAACACACTTGTAAAGAATTGATTGTAATATTATGATTACATATATGAAAAAACTTTTTGTTCTTTTCTTAATTTTTTCTTTTATTGGATGTGGATCTGATGTTTCATGCGATTCATCTGGTGCGAAAGATACAGTAAAGGAATTAGTTCAAATCAACGTAATTAATAATGCGTATGAATTTGGTTTCAGATTTGGGGAAGCTATGGGATTACCTCTCTTGACCGATGAAAAGTATTCGGGTTACATGGATGGTAGTGTGGAAATACCTACTCCAAAGATAAAAATAAAAAATATTAGAATTACATCTTATAACGAGAAAACCAAATTTTATTCCTGTCAAGCCGATTTAGAATATACATGGAATGATAGACTGGTTAAGGACTTAAAGCTTATAAAATATATTTCATATTCTGTTCAAGAAACAACTGATGGTGATTTATATATATCAAATTTAGCGGGGTTTTAAAAATGGCTTTTGATTGGAAAAATTTTAGTTTGAATCAACAAATAATTCTTGGTTCATTTGGAGTAGCAATTCTTTCTATGTTTTTGCCTTGGGTTGACATGGAAATTATAACACTCAATGGCTTTCAGCAACAAGGATATATCTTCTTAGTTTGTTTTGTTTATCCACTTTATTGTATTTTAAGCGAAAAAGATCACAATACTTTAGTATCTCTAGCTTTAGGTGTTATTACTGTTATTTTGACAATTTGGTTTATTACTACAAAAAGTATTGAGATTTATGAAGGTGAGAGCGTTAATGTTGCAGGCTCAGGCTTGTGGCTTTTCACATTATGTACAATAGCTTTTACTTTTGCTTGTTTTAAAGAATTAGATGAAGACTGAAAAATAATAAAATCTCAGTCGGATTTTAATCTTTATCAATCTTGATAGAATTCTCTTCTTTCATTAGTATAGGTCTTCCATCAGGGGTGCTTAATGGGATAATTTTGTCCCCTTTTTTGACGCATAAAGTGGGATTATTATGTTTTTGATTTCCTAAATTAACTTGAATGTCAGCAATTACTAAATCAACTCCTTTTAAAATTTCTAAAATTTTCATTTTTTGAATGGATCCTCCATTTCTGGATGCCAGAGAGCAAAATGATTTTTGTGATTCTCTGTATATGAACCCTCCGGGTAG
Source organism: bacterium (assembly GCA_002697665.2). GTDB lineage: Bacteria > Desulfobacterota_D > UBA1144 > UBA1144 > UBA1144. The sequence continues at coordinate 27,147 of NZXA02000017.1, read as the reverse complement.
AAGTGATCATAAAAATCTAGATCGATGTGATGATTCTGAACCATCATTCTGCAGTACATAGCATCAGAGAAAGCTGGGAATCTCCCATATGTTTCATAAAGATAAGTACAAATGTCCTTTACAATTTCTATCTCTTTTTTTGAGGGCCTAGGGGTACTTTTCAAGACCCCTGTTGGATCTTTGTATGGCATAAATTTTTCTTCCCAATTGGACCATTTCATATCATTAAAGGCTTCAACAGCTTCATTCATATTTGAATAATATGGGGGAGAGTAAGCCTCAAATTGACCGTCAAGCCCTACAGGCGCTTTAGAAACTGCTTCACCCCAATCTTCCTTAGATTCAACACAAGTGAATCCTAACCCTTTATAATTTTTGTCAGCTCCTAACATATATCTACTTTGAAAACCACTAAACATCCACCCACCAAGTCCTAAGATTTGTTGTGTTAATGCAACATTTTGACAAAACATCGGTTGCTCAGCAATATAGCCATTTGCAAATCTTAGCTCAGCTTCAATAAGCGGAATAGGTTTGGATGTATCAATATATCCATCATCAATCCATTTTTGAGTTCCTGCGGGCTTCATCTTTTTTAATTCATCAATAAAGTGAAATCTGTGTCCGTCCCTCATATAAAAAAATAATATATTTATAAGCCCAGCACTTAAATCTGTAACTGGCATCATGAGAGTTGTCCCAGGCTTATTAACACTCCAAGTATTATGAATGGCAAGTCCAGGAGGGTTCATTGGAAGGTCTGCTCTCCCATCATGAATTTTTACTCTTGATGCTTTGAATAATTGCAAAATTTTTTCAATTTTTTTCTCTTTTGATAGCCCTTCAATTCCTCGTAAATCAGAAGGTAGCTGGTCATGAAGCTTTACTAAGTAAAGGCCATCATCATTTGTATAGAAAAGTTCAGTTCTGTGTATGTCACCTAATGAAGCTATTGTTTTACTCATGAATTTTACTTCTAGATCCAAGCCTTTATGTGGTGGAAAATCAGAGAGATTTATATTTTTAATCCCTAAGCCATTCCAAACTAAAATTGCTTCCTCAATCTCACTCAATGGTATTGGCTTATGCTTAGATTTAAATTTTAATGGACCCTCATCAATTTCTCCACCCATAGCAAATCTCCTAGACCTTCTTTCATATAGAGCATCCAAATAAGAATAATTAGTTGCCTCTTTTATTCCTGGTGGAAGTTTTGACATATTAGTATTTTAACTCAAAATAACTAAAGCTGTAGATTTAATATGAAAGACGAATTAAAAAAATATTTAGAAGAATTATCAATACTAAAAGGTGATTTTACTTTATCATCAGGAAAGAAAAGTGACTATTATATTGATGCAAGAATATGCACGCTATCCTCGAAGCCATTAGCGCTAATATCTAAAATTTTCTTTGACTTAATAAAAAAATCAAAATCAACCTATGTTGGCGGCCCAACAATAGGGGCTGATCCAATTGTTGGCGGTATTCTAGTTTGCGCGGCGGAGGAAAATTATAATCTTAAGGGTTTTTTGGTAAGATCAATTGATAAAGATCACGGTACGAAAAAAATTATNGAAGGTCCAACNATTGAAAATGCAACTATAACCCTAGTTGANGATGTTGTTTCTACTGGAGGTTCCTTGATAAAAGCCATTGATAGATTAGAANATCAAGGNNTAANGATAAGNANTATATTGTCAATCGTTGATAGAGAAATGAACGCAAGGTCTAAATTTTTAGAAAGGAATATTTCTTATAATCCACTCTTTANANTTTCAGANNTAATTTAANAATCCNTACTTNTTTTTGACATCTATAAGNGTTAANTATAAACANGGAATTANNAATAGAGTAATGAAAGTTGCTATTACCAAGCCAACACCTAGAGAAATTGCCATCGGCGCNAAATATGCCGCTTCNCCTCTAGTTTCAAACATTAAAGTTAGNAGTCCACCAAATGTTGTTANTGTNGTTAAAATNACAGCTCTAAATCTATTTTTAGCNGATATATANACTGCGCGNCCATATAGATTATTNTTAACTCCNTTGTTAATAAANTTCATCAACAANAGNCTATCNTTNATAACAACACCAATTAATGCAACCGCTCCGATAAGCCCNGTAATTGAAACTGGATCACCTCTTAAAAGTACACCNAACGTAATCCCAATCATACAGAATGGNACAATAGACATTATAAGTAATGGTTGTATGTATGANTTTAATATAGTNGCCAAAATTAAGTAAATTAATAATATAGATATTACTGAAGCTCTTTTGACACTATCCAANGATTCNCTAGTATCCTGTTCTTCTCCATCAAGCGCAATTTTATAGCCAGGATATTNATCTTTTATNGTTTCATAAAANTCTAAAGCTGAATTTATTACATTNCTTGAAGTAGTTAGGTCATCATCAATTTCTGCNGTTACGCTTGANGCACGTTCTCTATTAAACCTTGAAATTGTTAANAGATCAGAATTTAGTTTAATATCTGTAAAATTTCCAATAGGTACAAATTCAGAATTTTTATTCAAAATTAAATGATTTGATAAGCTCATTATAGATCTATTAAGTTTTTTTGTTTCATATTTTATTTTAATTGTCGCTTTTTCATCGTTTATTCTTGTTTCATCAATTTCTAATCCATCCACCAACGCTCTAATTTCTCTACTAACTATTATTGTGTTTAATCCATATTGNGATGCTTTTTCTTCATTAATTTTAAGGCTTGCCTGTGATTTACCATATGATAAGTTATCGTTTACGCNGAAAACACCTTTTTGTTTTTTAAGAAAATTTTTCATTTTTCCGGATATTTCAGACAGAANANTTATATCATTTCCAATAATTCTTATATCTACATCCTTTCCTTTTGGAGGACCAGTTGTTTCAACNAATTCTATGGCAGATGGACCAATTATTTGATCTGANACTAAATNCTGAACTAATTTCATNGACTCTAATCCATTTTCACTTCTATCTTCNAAGTCTTTAAATTGAACCAATATATTTGAAACATTATCNCCAAAACCAGGNGGTTTTTTNGAAAAATCTACACCNATAGTTGATAAAGAATTATTTTTAAGATTTANGNCNGTATTTTCATCAATTATTTTTTCAATTTCNTTAGTTTTTTCGAGCGTTGAATTTATACTATAGTTTGTTGGATTTTGAATTTTAACAAGATACTGATTTATATCAGATGAATAAAGCAAGACAAATGGAATTTTATATAAAGCTCCAATAGATACTAAAAACAGCACAACGAAAATTCCAATTATTTTATATTTAACTCTTAGTGCAGCAACTAAAACATAAAGATATTTTCTTCTAAATTTATCGAAATATTTGGAAAATATTCCTACTTTTTTTGTATTTTTTACAAATTCCGCACAATGGGAAGGTAGAATTGTTAGAGCTTCAACTAAAGAAAAAATTAATGCAAATATNGCAACNGTTGGAATTATAGAGAGAAAAATTCCNAGNGCTCCCTCNGCTAATAATATTGGAAATAATGAAGCAATATTTGTTAATACAGTTGCAATTACAGGCCATGCAACCTCTTGTGCTCCCATTATTGCTGCTTTGGCTGGCTCAATACCTTTTTGGATATACCTCTTTATGTTTTCAACAACTATTATTGCATCATCAACAACAATGCCAAGTACCATAATAAGACCAAACATGGTTATTACATTTAAGGTATTTCCAGTGTATTGCATCAATATAAATGCACCAAAGAAAGCCACGGGCAAACCGAGCGCAGCAAGGAAAGCAGATCTAAAATCCAAAAATAAAGCTAATACAATTAGTACTGCAGCAATACCAAAAAGACCTGTCTTTACCATCGAATCAAATCTACCTTTTACCCAATAAGATGAATCATTAGAAATAAAAATTTTAATATTTTCAGGTGCGTTCTCACTAAAGTTATTAGTAATTTCTTTTATGTCCTTAACTGCGATTATTGCATCTACGCCTTTTTGTTTTTCAATCCAAAAAGATACTGAGTCTAGACCATTTATTCTTGATAGACTCATATCATCTTCTTGACCTAAATAAATATTAGAAATATCTTTTAACCTTAAAGTAATTCCGCTAGATAAATTTTTTATTGGAATTTCTTCTAAGTCTTTTCTCTTTTCAATTTTTCCTTCTGTTCTAACGGTAAACTCTTGCTCGCCTTGGCCAATTGCTCCAGCAGGTAGATCAATATTCTTATTTTTAATTTGACTTACTATGTCATCTAACCTTATTTCATATTGAATTAATTTTTTTGGATCAATTTTTATCCAAAAAATTAAATCTCCATATCCTGACACNATCAAACTTTCAACAGTATCCAATTTTTCCAATTTACTTTTNAGTTCTCGCGCATAGAGCCTTAATTCATTNTTATCNCCATCACTTGCTATAGATACATTAATTAATGGTGCACTCCCAATTACTTCTTTAACAATTGGATCATCTATATCATCCGGTAGATCATTTTTTACTTGTGATATCTCAGATCTTATTTCCTGAGCTATTGTTTTCGTATCCTCACCCGCAATTAATTCAGCAATGATAAAAGACCTAGACTGTGTTGATTCAGATTTTATATTTTTTATACCCGGTATTGTAGAAATNTTATCTTCTAANGGTATTGTTACTAATTTTTCAATATCCTCNGCNCTNGAATTTTCATAAACAGATGCGATTGTTACTTTNTCAAAACCAACNGAGGGAAAAAGCTCNTTTGGGAGNCCGAATCCNATATATAATCCAAAAATAATAATTGTNCCCATTAATAGATTTGCAAATACAGGATTTTTTACGGAATATTCGATAATTTTCATATNTTAATTCANCAACTCAACNGGNTGGTTATCTTCTAGNGTAGATTGACCCTCATATATAATCTTTAATTCNGAATAATCCTCAGAATTCNGAATNGCACACTGTTCTTCATCAATCCACACNGGATTAATTACTTTTTTGAAAGCATATCCATTANCATAGTAAAAAATGTAAAATGNATCATTCTCATTAATGATTGCTTTGGATGGAAAAATTATATAATTTAATAGNTCTTCAACATCTATTTCAACATCAACNACTTCCCCAGGCAAGAACTTNTCATCATCATTNATAATTTCGAATTCTAACAAGTAAGAATAAATATCTTTATTTAGTTCTTTACTCAAACCTANGAATTTTGCNANAAANACTTCATTGTTGTGNTTAACCTTTATATCTTTGAGAGACGAATCTATTTTTTTTATATCTTCTGATTTAAGGCTTACTCTTCCTATTAGCTTGTTAAAGCTTGAGAATTGGACAATTTTTTGTCCTGCTAATATTTTTTGACCCTCATCAAAGTAAAATTTATTTATATATCCATCAAANGGAGCTTTTACATTTAAATTATCAAATTCCCATAANATTCTTTTATATATAGCCTCTCTNTTATCATATTCAGACTTNGCTTTTCTNTATAAATTTTCTTTNGANTTGAGNTCATTTTTTGAAATTATATCTTTTTCAAAAAGTGAAATTGCATTTTTATAATTTCTTGTTTCCTCATCCAGAATTGCTTTAAATGCAGAAAGGCTATCTTTAGATTCTTTGAGTTGTAAAAGCTTTCTTGTGTCTGTCATNGTTATNATAAGATCATCTTTATATACTTTTGTACCNATTGGGAATTTTTTTTCACTTATTGTCCCATCAACTTCGGCTAATATTGTTATTTCTTTCTCACTATATAGTTTTGCAAAAACATTTATTTTTTTAATAAAATNGGAAGGATATGCCTCATATACTTTTACNCGTGTCATTTTTTGCTCAAGTTTTTCAACTTCTTTAACTCTTTCGCTAAATTGATAAAAGTACAATCCTACTATTACAAANACTGCAAATATCAAAACAATAGTAAAATTTTTTTCTTTAAACTGCATATTTACTTAAATATACATGATTTTAATATATAAAAATCTTGCATTTTCTGAATTAAAAAACTATATTAGAAGAAACAGNGTTATTTAATAACTGTTNATTACAGGAGGCTTTTATGGCTGCATTAACAAAATCACAAATAGCAAGTTCAATTGCTGAAACATTAGGAATCTCAAAAGCTGATGCAAATAGGTATCTCGAATCTTTTGCTGCGTTGGCTTGTTCAGAGGCGAAAAATAATGGATCTTTTACTTTACCAGGATTAGGTAAATTAGTTTTAGTCGANAGAAAAGCAAGACAGGGTAGAAATCCACAGACCGGAGAAGTGATCCAGATACCTGCTAAGAAAGTAGTAAAGTTTAGAGTTTCAAAAGCATGTAAAGATTCTGTTTTAGGTTANATATTATGAGACAGAATTAATTTATTAATTCTGTCTCATGATTTCAATTTTATCTGCCAAATATTTAGCGATTTTTTCTTTTGTCTTTAAGCCTAATTCCTCGACACTTCCATGAGAATCAACAAAATATGTAAAGTTAGATTTGCTTCCAAATCCGCTCCCCTTCTTAGAAATATCATTTGCTACTATAAAATCTAAATTTTTATTTTTTATTTTCTTTTTTGCGTTTCGAACAACATTGTCAGTCTCGGCCGAAAAGCCAACTAAAATCTGATTTTTAGTTTTTCTTTGACCGATAGCCTTCAATACATCAATATTTTTTTCCATTTGAAAATCAAAGGAATTATCATCCTTTTTTATTTTATTTTTTTTCTTATTTTTGAATTTAAAATCACCTACAGCAGCAGCTTTTATTATTATTGAATAGGTATTTAACTTTTTATCAATTTCATTTTTCATCTCATCAGCTGAATTAACTTTAAAATAGTTATCATATCTGTTTAAATCAACCTCGGTATGGCCTGCTATAATATTAATTCTAGCGCCTCTATTTTTAAATTCGTCTGCCAAGCATTGGCCCATAATTCCAGACGATGGATTTGAAATGAATCTAACAGCATCAAGATATTCCCTCGTTGCTCCTGCAGTGATTAAAATATTCTCGTTTATTAAGGTTTTATTTTGAAGTTTTTTTTTTATAAATTTTAAAATATTTTCAATTTCTGCTAATCTACCTTTGCCTTCCCAACCACAAGCGAGTTGGCCGGTTTCAGGCTCGATAAAAATAACTCCATTTTTTTTAAGTCTGGTAATATTTTCCTGAATTATTTTATTTTCATACATATTTACATTCATGGCCGGACAAACAATAATTTGAACTTTAGTTGCTAATAGAATATTTAATAAAAGATTGTCAGCGATACCATTAGCAAATTTCGATATAAAGTTTGCTGTCGCTGGGCAAATTATAATTAAATCTGCTTTGTCAGCTAAATCTATATGGGAAATTTTAGGATCGCTAACATCATACATATCATTTGAGACTTTATTACCAGTTAGATATTGAAATGTTAAAGCAGATACAAATTTCTCAGCATTTGAGGTCATAACAACATTCACATCAGCACCGTCTTTTATCAATAGCCTTGAAAGTTCGCAGGATTTATAAGCAGATATTCCACCAGTAACACCTAATAATATATTTTTACCATTTAAATCTTTTATCATTTAAATCCCTTTATCTGTAATAGCACCATAGGATGCCGAACTTACTAGCATTGAATATTTATATAATGCGCCTGTCAAATGATTCCTTGAAGGTTGTCTCCATAATTTTTTTCTTTGCTTTAGCTCTCTTTGACTAACCATTATTTCCAAAGTTTTCTTCTTTGAATCGATTTTAATTTGATCGCCATTTTTAATTAAAGCAATTGGTCCACAATCAAAAGCCTCGGGAGTTATATGTCCAACAACAAAGCCATGTGTTCCACCAGAAAATCTACCATCAGTTATTAAAGCAACGTCAGACCCTAGACCTTGACCCATGATGGCTGATGTTGGTGCAAGCATTTCGCGCATTCCTGGACCGCCTTTAGGACCTTCATACCTTATTACAATTACATCTCCCTTTTTAATTCTTTTATTTAAAATTGCATTCATACAATGCTCTTCAGAATTGAAAACAACGGCTTTTCCTTTAAAAGATAATCCTTCTTTTCCTGAAATTTTTGCTACAGAGCCTTCGGGAGAAAGATTACCTTTTAATATACATATATGACTATCTTTTTTAATAGGATTATTTAAAGGTTTAATTATATTACTTCCTAGGTTGTCTTTTACATTTTTTAAATTTTCTTTTAAGGTTTTTCCAGTAACTGTTAGACACTCTCCATGTAGCAGTTTTGCATTATAAAGCCTTTTTAACAGAGGCGGTAATCCACCTATTTCGCAGAATTTTGCCATCATATGAGCCCCGCTGGGTTTTAAGTCTGCAATAACTGGAATTTTTTTTCCGAGCCTATTAAAATCTTCGATTTTAAGCTTTACATTAGCCGCACTAGCCATAGCTAAAAGATGTAAAACAGCATTTGTAGAGCCCCCTAAAGCAATTACAACTGTTATTGCATTTTCGAAAGCTTTTTTGGTCATTATGTCTCTTGGCTTAATATCTTTTTTTATTAGTTCAAGTAGTTTCTTACCAGCTTGAATACAATCAGTTTTTTTATTTTTTGAAACTGCAATTTGAGTTGAACTTCCAGGCAGGCTCATGCCTAATGCCTCAATTGCAGAAGCCATAGTATTAGCTGTGTACATTCCACCACATGATCCAGGACCTGGAATTGCGGCTTTTTCAATATCATGCAGCTCATTTTTAGAAATTTCTTTGTTAGAATAAGCACCTACAGCTTCAAACACAGATACTACATCAACATCCTTTTTTTTATAAGTTCCGGGCAATATTGACCCACCATATATAAAAATTGATGGTCTATTCAACCTAGCCATTGCTATTAGACATCCAGGCATATTCTTGTCACAACCACCAATTGTAATTAATCCATCAAATCCCTCTGCTCCACTTACTGTTTCAATTGAATCTGCAATTACTTCTCTTGATATTAAAGAATATTTCATTCCGGGAGTTCCCATTGAAATACCATCGGAGACAGTGATTGTATTGAAAATAACTGATTTTCCCCCGTTCGAATTGACACCCTTTGTTGCTTCATTTGCAAGAATGTCAATGTGCATATTGCACGGGGTAACCATAGCCCAAGTTGAAGCTACACCGATTACAGGTTTTTTAAAATCAGAATTTGTGAAACCTACAGCTCTAAGCATTGCTCTATTAGGAGCTTTGTCTGCGCCATCAGTCACAAAAGTCGAATATTTTTTTTTCGTCATTATTTTAAGTTTTTTTCAACTTCCTCCCAGTTTACAATATTCCAAAAAGAAGATATATAGTCCGGCCTTCTATTTTGATAATTAAGATAGTATGCGTGCTCCCATACATCTATTCCTAGAATAGGCTTTAATCCAGATGATATTGGGCTGTCTTGATTAGCAGTTGATGTTGTTATTAGCTTTCCACTTCTATCTTCACAAAGCCATCCCCAACCACTTCCAAATTGTTTAGTAGATTTATCAGTAAATTCCGACTTAAATTCATCAAAGCTACCAAAATCCTTAATTAATCTTTTTAGTAGCTCATCTGATGGCTGACTTGTATTTGGTCCAATAACTCTCCAGAATAAAGAATGATTGTGATGACCCCCACCATGGTTTCTAACCGCACCCCTGATATCCTCAGGAATCTCCGATAAATTGAGCAATAAAAACTCAAGACTTTTATCATAAAGATCTGGATGTTGATCAAGAGCTTTATTTAGATTGGTTACATAAGTTTGATGATGTTTTGTGTGATGTATTTCCATAGTTTTTGCATCGATATGAGGTTCCAAAGAACTATAGTCGTAATTTAGATCTGGTAATGAATGTGCCATTTTAATCCTCCAATATTTATTAGTTTTACATTAATATACCTCACTCAAATAATATATTTCTATAAAATATTTTTTAATATTGAATATGACATTATTTTGTATATTAGTTTAGCTACAATAAAATCGCATGTACTATTGTATTTTGAGGGTGAGAACTCATTTATGTCAGCACCTAGCACTCTTGAACTTTTTGATATTAATTTTATAAGACTTATAGCCTCATCCCAATATAAACCATCTGGCTCTGGGGTTCCTGTAGAGGGCATTAGGCTTGGATCTAAAACGTCAACATCAAATGAAATATAAACATTTTTGTTTTGTAATAATTTCTTTAATTTTTTCATGTCCCAATTTTTAGAATCCTTGGCCCAAAAAATTTCAATTCTTTTTTTATTATTTTCATAAAATATAAATTCTTCCTTTGAAATACTTCTAACCCCAATTGAAATAAGCTTTATATTTTCATTGTCCAGACATCGCCTCATAGAGCATGCATGTGAATTTTTTTTACCCTGGTATTTGTCTCTTAAATCCGCATGGGCATCAAACTGAACAATTATTAAATTTTTATTTTTTTTTAAAAATGGCTTAATACATGCTGGTGTGATGCTATGTTCTCCACCGATAACGATTGGAAATTTTTTGGATTCAATGATTAGCTCAATTATATTTTCCAATTTATTCAATGCACTTAGATGAGAAGATGGAATATTCTTTATATCCAATGTTTTAGGTGAAAGAATAGCTGATGGCTCAATTCCAAGCTCTATATCATACAGCTCTAATTGTTGCGAAGCGTTTAGAATTTTCTTTGGCCCTAACGATGTACCTTTGCCATATGATACAGTTTTTTCCAAACCATATGGCACGATGTAAACTTTTGAAGATGCTGTTTTTGAATTCTTAATACCAAGAAAATTATTTCTATCTTTTAAAAATTTAAACTGATTCATTTTTTTTTAAGAGAACAATTGTTTTACATGCCATTGCCATATCTTTGCCAATAATTCCTAATCCTTCCGAGGTGGTAGCTTTTACTGATATTTTATCAATAGGTAAATTAATAATCCTTGAAATATTCATTCTCATTTTATTCTTAAATCTAGAGAGTTTTGGTTTCTCACATATGATTGTTGAATCAATATTTACAATTTTATAGGATTTTTTCTGCATGATTTTTAAAATTTTCTTTAAAAAATAAGTACTTCTTTTATTTTTATTTTTAGGATCCGAATCACTAAAATGATCTCCAATGTCACCCTCGGCAAGGGCGCCTAGAATTGAGTCACAGATTGTATGAATTAAGATATCAGCATCAGAATGTCCTAATAAGCCATTTTTTTTAGAAATTAAAATTCCTCCCAAATAAAGAGGTCTCGTAGATAATTTTTTGTGAATATCATATCCAATTCCAATTTTAAACATGTTTTTTTAATAATTTTTTAAAAATTTCTAAATCATCCTTTGTAGTAATTTTTAAATTATCTCCTGTATTTAAGAATGATTTAATTTTAAAACCATTTTTTTCTAACATTTCAGACTCATCAGTAAATTTATTTATTTTTTTTATATTATTATATCCTTTAACAAGAGATGATGTTTTAAAAACTTGAGGCGTCTGAGATAAATATAGATTTATCCTAGATAAAGTTTTAATAACATTTTCATTTTTGATGTTTTTTATTGTACTGTTAATCTTTTCAACTGGAATTATTCCATCATATTTACCAATTTTTTCGATCATTTTTTTTAAATTTTTAAAATTAAAATTAGGTCTTACTGCATCATGAATTATTGTATAACTATTTTTTATTTCAATTTCTTTAAAAGCATTTTTAACACTTTCAAACCTTGTTTTGCCACCATTCACTATACAGGTATGTTTACTAATTTTATATTTAGTTAAGAGTCCATGTAAAAATTTCTTTTCAATATTTTTATTTTTTATAATAATTATTTGATCTACAAATTTTAATTTATTTATTTCTTTTAATGAATAAATTAAAATTGGAATTTTATTAACTTTTAAATACTGTTTTGGTATCTTAGAATTTTTGAATCTTTGCCCACTACCGCCTGAAGCTAATATAAACGTTGAGCTGATTTTACTCATTATTTAACGCCAGTTATTGAATTGTCTTGATCTCTGAGATCTGCAACTTTAGAAAAAATCATCCTACCCGTTGGTGTTTGTATTACACTTGTTATGATAAGATTGACTACTTTATTAATATGTTTTTTTCCGTTATCAATTACCACCATTGTTCCATCATCAAGATAGCCAACGCCCTGGTCTTCATCTTTTCCTTCTTTTATTACTTTAATATTCATGTGCTCACCAGGTAATATTACTGGCCTTAAGGAATTAGCTAGTTGATTAACATTTAAAACTTTAATGCCTTGAAGATTTGCAACTTTAGTCAGATTAAAATCATTTGTGACTAATTGACCATTTAATTCTTTGGCTAATCTGACAAGTTTAAGGTCAACCTCTTTAATATTCGTAAAATCTCTATCGACTATTTTTACTTTTAAATTTTTTTGATCCTGCATTTTTTTTAGCGTTTCCATTCCTCTTCTACCTCTTACTTTTTTCAAATTATCATTTGAATCGGCTATAAATTGGAGTTCACGTATTACAAACTGTGGAAGAATTATAGTGCCTTCTAAAAATCCAACTTCAGAAACATCTGAAATTCTTCCATCAATAATTGCACTAGTATCAAGTATTTTTGCGAGAAAAAATTCATCATCAGAATTATTTTTTGCATCAGGGTTAGAACCTTTTTTAAGTCCAACAGCAATACCCAAACACAAAACGGAAAGAAAAACAATTGGATATGTATAAGGGGGATATTTAATACTTAAACCAATTATCTCTGAAAAATATGCAAAAGTAAGAAAGAATAATAATGACGCCCCGGTTCCTATAGTAGCCCCAACTAATGCCTTAGCGCTCAAATCATTAAATAGTTTTTCGGAATAATATACAAAAAAGAAAGTTATTAAACCACAAAAAAGACCTATTCCTACAGAATAAGGAAGTATAAGATTTCCAGCAGATTTTAAATTTGTCAAAGTAATATAAAAACCAGCAATTGAACTTATAATAGAGAAGATTACTCTTAATGGACTCATATTAGATTATAAAGAATTCATCTATTATAAACAAGCAAATAGAAACTTACTTAAAAGATCTTTAATTATTTAACTTTATTAAATTATAAATTTTGAATATAATTGATTTATCAAATGATAAAAAGATATTCTACTCCGGATATGGCTGAAATCTGGTCAGATCAAAATAAATATCAAAAATGGCTTGATGTTGAAATAGCAGTTTGTGAAGCTTGGGCAGTTGAAGGTGTGGTTCCTAAAAAATCTTTAAATATAATAAAAAGAAAAGCTAAATTTAATGTAAAGAAAATTGAGAAGATAGAAAAAATTGTTAAACACGATGTAATAGCTTTTACGACTAATCTTTCCGAATATATAGGTCCTGAATCTAGATATATTCATCTAGGACTAACATCATCTGATGTTTTAGATACTGCCTTTTCACTTCAGATTAAAGAGTCAGGTCTTTTAATTCTGAAGGATTTTGAAATATTAATTAAAACATTAATTAAGCTCTCTAAGAAATACTTAAAAACTCCTATGATTGGAAGATCCCATGGCATACACGCCGAGGTGACTACCTTTGGATTAGTTGCCGCTAATTGGCTTGATGAGGCTAAGAGGGCCAAATTAAGACTTGAAAATTCGATTAAGAATTGTTCCATAGGAAAATTATCTGGAGCTGTTGGGACATATTCTAATGTATCACCTAGGATAGAAAAAAGAGCATGTAAAATATTAAAATTGAATCCAGCACCAATCTCAAGTCAAATTATAAATAGAGACTATTATGCCGATTTTTTTGTTTCATTAGCTTTTATTGCAACGTGTATTGAAAGAATCTCAATCCAAATTAGACATCTTCAAAGAACGGAGGTCTTAGAGGTTGAGGAGCCTTTTTCAAAAGGACAAAAAGGATCATCGGCTATGCCACATAAGAGAAATCCAATATTATCTGAAAATTTGTCGGGTATTTCAAGGTATGTGCGATCAAATTTGGCGGCAGGATTTGAAAATATACCATTATGGCACGAAAGAGATATTAGCCACTCCTCNGTGGAGAGAATAATCGGCCCCGATAATTGTATTGCGGTTCACTTTATGATTAGGAGAGCTAATAATTTGTTAAGTGGATTGAATGTTTATCCAAAAAAAATGATGAAGAATATTTATCTAACCAATGGAATTATTTTTTCGCAAAATATTCTAATTAAACTCATAGATAAGAAATTAAGTAGAGAAAAATCTTACCAAATTGTTCAGAGAATTGCTCATGAGGCTTGGGATAATAATAAAGATTTTAAAAATTTGTTAATGAATGATGCTGAGGTTTTAAAAATATTAAGCCCATCAGAAATAAATGATGCTTTTCAATTTGATGGTTTAATTTCTAACGCTAAACTTATCTTTAAAAGAGTNTTAGAAAAATGAAGAGAATTTTAGTTTTTATATTTTTTATTTCACTGTNCTCATGTGAAATGATTAAAAAACAAAATCAAAATATATCTGTTGTTAGCAGGGGTGAAGTTTTAGAAAAATTTGAGAAAAATTTTCCAGAGTTTTTTAAGGAGAATATCATAGATTTAAGTAACTACAAACCTTCCAAGATTGAAGGATTTCAAGAAGGTGCTTTTGTTCTTAAATCCAAAGAGGGTCCACAAGTCCTTTATTTTTTAATATCAAATAATGGCGACTATTTTATTTTTAACCCTGAAATTATTGATGTTTCAGGACCTAGCAGAAATGAAAATTTAATGAATCAAATTAATCTAGATAATACGCCTTATATTGGTAATAAAAATTCAGAAATAATAATAGTTGAATATTCAGACTTTCAGTGCCCAGCCTGTAAGTATGCAGCTCAAGAGGTACTNACAGTTCTAAAAAGAGATGATTATATTGATAAAATTACAATATATTATAANCATTTACCNTTAAGTTTTCATGACTGGGCTAAAGATGCAGCAATGTTTTCCTCTTGTATTTATGATAATTTTGGATCAACATCATTCTGGCAATTTCATGACTTTGTTTTCGAAAATCAAAGCATAATTAGTAAAAATAATTTAATAGAATATTTCAATAAGTTTGTAGACTCTAAAATCTCAACTCAAGATTATTCAACATGTCTAGATAATTACAAAAATAAAAAATATTTAGATCATGTGGACAGCAATAGAGAAGAATCAAAAAAAATAGGATTAAATTCAACTCCCTCGTTTGTAATTAANGGTTATATTGTTAAGGGTGCAGATNTAGTCAAAATAATTGATGCAATAGAATATTTCTCTAAATAAATTCTATTATAAAATAAAATGAGCATAATTAAGGAAATAAACTCACTAATTTCAAATAATAAAGAGNTAATATCTAACTGGCTATTTGAAAAAACTAAAGAGTCTGAACCACCTTTTTANACCTCAACAGATATTAGAGTTTCTGATAAAAAAATAACGGCTGTAGATACAAATATTTTTCCAGCNGGCTTTAATAACTTATCTGATAAATTTATTGACTTAGCTTCAAAAAATGTTGAATCTTTTTTTAAAAACAAGAACGATAAAGTTAAAAAAATTTTAATTATTCCTGAGCTTCACACACGTAACCCATTCTATTGGGATAATATTTTATCGCTCCAGAAGATATTATATAAATCTGGCATTGAATCTAAAGTTGGTCTGATTGTTGAGGATGATGCTGAATTTGAAATTGACTTTGATTCCTCGGGTCCAACGAAAGTTAACGCTTCAACAATTAAAAAAGAGGATAATAAAATTATCGCTGGAGATTTTGTTCCAGACTTAATACTCATAAATAATGATTTTTCTAATTTTTTCCCGGAAATTTTATTAAATATATCTCAAGCTATAGTCCCACCTATTCAAGTTGGATGGCATACAAGAAAAAAAAATATTCATTTCTTTTTTTACAATAAATTAGTAGATGAACTTTCTGAATTATTAAATATTGATGAAAAAATATTTTCTTTAGAAACCAAATTGGTTGAAAAAGTGAATATAGAGAGCTTAGAAGATAGGGTAAGGGTTGCTAAAATAATTGAACAACAACTCTCTTTATTGAATAAGAAATCTTCCAGTGGGGAAGTTTTTATTAAAAATAATTCAGGCACCTATGGCATGAGCGTTATGAATATAAGTGATCCTGAAGACTTTATTAATTTGAATAGAGAAGGTAGAAAGAAAATGAAGGTTTCAAAAGGTGGAATGCTTTTGAAGGATCTTATAATTCAGGAATCAGTCCCGACAATTTATAAAAATAAAGAGCCAGTATATTATCTAATTAACAATGAGGTTTCAGGTGCTTTTTACAGAATTAATGATAATAAAAACGAAAACGAAAATTTAAATACAAAAGGAATGTATTTTGAATTTTCTCATTCTATTGAGCCGTCACTAGGTTTAATTGCCAAAGTTGGGGCTATTGCAACTGGATTAGAAATTAAACATATACTTAATAAAAATAGATACACTTTCTTTTGTAAACTATAAAGTGTCATCATTTAGAGCTTTATTGTAAGCAATTAATGCATCTCTTCTTGCCAAAATGCCTACAATTTTTAATGAACCGGTTTTAGATACTACTGGTAACATATCTCCTTTATCCCAATGTTTAAGAACCTCTAACATAGATTCCTCCGGAGTTACTGTGTTGACTTGAGTTGAGGCTAAATCCTTCATAATTATTACTTCTTTTAAATCCTCCTCTAATACCCAACCTCTATAATCTTGAACGCTTATGATGCCCGAAAGATTATCATTTTCATCAATTAAAGGAAAAGTTGTTAATTGAGTTGTTGGCAAAAATTCGATAAATTTTCCCAATGTCATTTTTTCAGGAATAGTTACAACATCTTTTCTCATAATATCGCTAACCTTGATATTACTTAAAATATTCGACTCCTCGTTTTGAACTATCTCTATATTTTCTTTTTTTAAATAGCAAGATTCAAAAGATCTCCCAATTATTAATCTGTAAATAGACGTACCAATAACTGAACTTATCATTACAGGTAGCACNGCTTGATAAGTTTGAGTTAATTCAAAAGTGAAAAATATTGAAGTTAATGGGGCTTGCGTCATAGCAGCTAGAAAAGTTCCCATTCCAACNATTGAATAAGAAGTTGAAAGTTCACCNGGATATATTAAATCAATAAAAAATAAATTTTCTACCCCATAGCCAAACAAGAATCCGCACACAGCCCCCATAAAAATTGCTGGTGCAAATATTCCTCCTGGCCAACCGCTACTTAAAGTAATACTTGTGGCAATAGGTTTTAATATTAAAATTCCAAAAGCAATCCAAAGGGTATATTCTGATGAAAGAGCTTTCTGAATAGCNGAATAACCNTTTCCTAGTATTTCCAANCCAATTCCAAAGGGTATAAAAGCTATTAAACCNAGAAGCAAACCACCCACTATGGGTCTAATTCTGGTTTCGGGAAAAATATCTTCAAACTTATTTTCAATATAAAAATGCATTTTGGTAAATAAAGAAGANATTAGACCAATAACTAAGCCCATCAAAGCATATATTAATAATTCGTTATAACTTAATAGTAGNAAATCTATTGTATAAAAAATATTACTTTCACCACTGTAAAAACCTGCAACAACAGTTGCTGTTGCAGCAGATATAACGACTGGCAAAAAGCTTCTTATTTTAATATTTCTTAAAAGAGTTACTTCCTCGACAAAAAGCACTCCAGTTATTGGAGCATTAAATGTAGCTGCGATTGCACCAGCAATTCCACAAGCTATGAAAATTTTCAAATCAGATTTTTTTATCCTTATTTTTTGTCCAATTATACTTCCAATCGATCCGCCTAGCTGAGCCATTGGGCCTTCTTGTCCAACTGAACCACCAAAACCAAGNGAAACTATTTGTGAGCCTGCTTTTAATATCGTTTCTTTAATGGTTATTATTCCACTACCCTGGGAAACNGTATGNATAAAGTTATGAAATCTATACCCTAAAATGTCATTTTTCTTNCTAATGTANGTCATAAAGAATAAAATTAAACCCCCAATCAAAGTGCCGAATATAACCATATTNTTCTCTGANAATGGATCCAAAAAGAGAGAAGTTATTTTACTGTAAAAGAAATGAAAAATTACATTAGAAAACCCAGTACAAATTCCAACAATAAATCCAATCAATATAAAATATGTGTACTGATTGTTCCATAATTCATTTATAGACTCTAAAAGTTTTTTTTTAGGCATTAATTCTTAAACCATATATTTTTTTTTGAAATATATTGTACCATGTTTGACTACCTGTTTTTTTCATGAGAAAATTTATTTTGTTAATTGGTCAATTAATATGTCATTAGAGGATTCAAATACTTATACACTAGGAAGTTTTTTTATAGCCTTGGCTAGTATATTTATTGCTGGAAAAGTAGTAAGTTCAATATTTGTAAAATTTAAGCAACCTGAGGTGTTGGGGGAACTAATTGCTGGGGTTCTACTCGGAGTCCTGGGACTTATACCTCTTTATGGTGAGGTGGGATATCATTTCTTTCATCTTCTTGCCGAAATAGGGGTTGCAATACTACTTTTTGAAATTGGTCTAGAAACAGATTTGAACGATTTAATCAAAGTTGGCTTACCATCTTTAATTGTTGCACTTATTGGTGTTGTTGCGCCTTTTTTCTTTGGATATTACACCATTTATATATTAGCAGACATGGGTTTTATTAGTTTTGCTACCGAGGGCTCACTATTTTTATTAGCATTGACAGTAGCTGCCACTTTGACCGCAACTAGTGTTGGCATTACCGCCCGAGTTTTATCCGAACTTAAAAAGTTAAACCAAACTGAATCAAAAATAATACTCGGAGCTGCTGTTATTGATGATGTATTAGGTTTGATAATTCTTGCAGTTGTAAGTGGAATAATAGCAACTACTGGTGGAACAGGTTCAGATTTCTCAATAAGTATTCCTTCAATTTTGATAATTTCTGCAAAGGCATTTGGTTTTTTAATATTAGCTTTAATAATTGGAAATTTATTCACAAAAAAACTATTTATTTTTGTTCATAGCTTAAAAGCAAGAGGGAGCCTTCTGTTAGGAGCACTATCATATACATTTATTTTTGCTTATCTTGCTAAACTAGCAGGCCTTGCCCCAATTATAGGTGCGTTTGCAGCGGGATTGCTTCTAGCTAAAACCCATCAAAAAGATTTGATTGAAGACAGGCTCAAACCAGTAGCAGATGTTTTTATTCCTATATTTTTTATAATGGTTGGATCAGCTGTGGACATTAGTTCTTTTAACCCCTTTATTAAGGAAAATATTGCTGTTATAATTTTAGCCGTAGTTCTATCCATAGTTGCAATAGTTGGTAAGGTTATAAGCGGTTTTGGTGCATATAATTTGAACGTTAATAAGCTTGTCATAGGGATAGGGATGATTCCTAGAGGTGAAGTAGGGTTAATTTTTGCCTCTATGGGTTTAGTATCGGGGGTCTTAACAAAGAGCGAGTATTCTGCGGTCACGATTATGGTAATGATTACAACTTTTATAGCGCCGCCTCTTTTGTATAAGTTTTATCGAAATTGATTATGAGATCTAAGTTTTTTTTATTTTTTCTAATTTTCTCAAATTTCACAAATGCTGCTGACTCATCAAATGTTTTAAGCGTTGATAGAACTTTTTTCTTCGAATTAATAATTTATATATCTGTATTGCTACTTCTTAATAAATTTTTGTTTAAGCCTCTATTAGAGCTTAAAGATGATAGAGATGTTGAAAGTTCAGTCAGACTCGAGCGTGCAGATTCAATGACGGAGCAAGCTAAGGATCTCGAATCACAATATTTAGAAAAAATGAATGAATATAGAATTGAAATTGANAGAACTTCTGTTGAAAAAATCAGNAATGCTAAAATATCTGCAGAGGATTTAATCAAAGAAGCAAAAAATAAATCAATACTTAAAATTGAAGAATCCAGAAAAGATCTTTCATCTGCTAAAATATTAAATAAAATTAAAGAACTCTCTGTTGATGAAATTAAATCTGGAAGCGATGATATATCAAGAAAAATCAGAGAGGTTTCATTAATAATAAAGGAAAGGATGAAATAAATGGCTNAAGAGATNGATTTATTAGGACAGCTTAAGTTTGCATCTCAGCANCTACTTAANTTGGCGGTTTTTATAGGGATATTNTATTATTTTCTTAGAAAACCAGTTTCATCTTTTTTCGTGGCTAGAAGCCAAAAAATTGAAAGTTCTATAAATTCTGCAAAAGATATAATTGAAACTGCACAAAAAGTTTACGACGAAAACTCTTCAAAATTTAGCAAGATCGACTCAGAGGTATCTGAACTAAGAGATAATTCTAATAAGGTTGATGAGAATAAAGTTTCAGAAATTATGGATAATGCCAATTCTCTTGTTAAATTGATTGAAAAAGATACTGTTGAAATTATTGAGCTAGAATCCAAAAAAATTAATAATCAAATTGAAGATGAAATTTTAAATAAGGCAGTCAAGCTGGCTGAGCATGAACTAAGCAGCGAGTTTGATGAGAGTAAAGATACCCAGATTATAAAAAGCTTTTTAGGTGAGGTAAGAAACGATGTCGTCGGCAACAATTAATGATTTTCTTCAAGCCATAACTGCTTCAGATTCCTCAAAAGAAGAATTGAAAGAAATATATTCATCATTGGTTAAATTTTCCGATATCACCTCCACAAACAAAGAAGTAAGGGTTTTTCTTACAAATGAAATTCACGATTCCGAATCTAAAATGTCAGTTATAAAAGATATAATTGGCGATTCAACTTGCAGTTTAAATTTTTTTAAAACTGTTCTTGATTTTAATATTTTAAGTGACCTAATACATTCATATGAATTTTTCTTAAAAAAACTCAGAATAAT
This sequence comes from bacterium, assembly GCA_002697665.2. Taxonomy (GTDB): domain Bacteria; phylum Desulfobacterota_D; class UBA1144; order UBA1144; family UBA1144. The sequence goes on along the minus strand of NZXA02000017.1, from coordinate 6,280 downwards.
TTTAGACAGAGTTAAAATAGATGTTTATGTTGCAAGTTTAGATGATAATAAAAAGAATATGATAAATGAAGAATTAAAAATAATTTGGGGTTCTAATTTAGAAGTTAATTATAATATTGATAATTCAATTGTGGGTGGAATTATTTTGCAAGTTGAAGACAAGTTATATGATGGTTCAGTTAGAGGAAAATTAGAAAAATTTAATAATATTTAATTACAAGGAGTTTTAAAATGTCAGAAGGTAATATTCAAACTGTTAGTGATCAGCTAAAAAGCAAAATCCAAGGAATGGATTTAAATTTTAAATCTGATGAGGTTGGAACTGTAACATCCGTAGGTGATGGTATTGCAAAAGTATATGGTCTTGATCAGGCGATGGCAGGTGAGCTAGTATCGTTTGATAATGGAGTTCTTGGTCTTGTCTTAAATTTAGAAGAAGATAGTGTTGGTGTCGCGGTTTTTGGTGAAGACAGCCTTGTTTTAGAAGGTGATAAAGTTAAGAGGACCGGAAAGATAGCTCAAGTTGGTGTCGGCGACTCAATGTTAGGTAGAGTTGTGGATGGGCTAGGGGCACCTGTAGATGGTAAAGGGGAGATTGAATCAACCGACTTTAAACCTGTGGAAATAAAAGCTCCTGGTGTTATTGCAAGAAAATCTGTAAATGAACCACTTCAAACTGGAATAAAAGCTATTGACTCAATGATTCCAATTGGTAGAGGTCAAAGAGAATTAATTTTAGGTGATAGACAAACAGGCAAAACCGCTATCGCTGTTGACACAATAATTAATCAAAAAGGTAAAGGTGTTTATTGTATATATGTTGCAATAGGCCAAAAACAATCTACAGTCGCTCAAGTTGTTGAAAAACTTAAAGAGAATGGAGCTTTTGAATATACTACGGTTGTCGCAGCTAATGCAAGTGACCCTGCTCCTTATCAATTCCTTGCGCCTTTTACGGGATGTGCAATCGGAGAGTTTTTTCGTGATAATGGAAAACATGCCCTAGTTATTTATGATGATTTAACAAAGCATGCTTATTCTTATAGGCAATTGTCTCTGTTGTTAAGAAGACCCCCGGGAAGAGAAGCATATCCCGGCGACGTATTTTATTTGCATTCAAGACTTTTAGAGAGAGCAGCAAAAATGAGTGATGAAATGGGTGGAGGATCTTTGACTGCTTTACCAATAATTGAAACACAAGCAGGAGATGTTTCAGCATATATACCAACTAATGTTATATCGATTACAGATGGTCAAATATTTTTAGAGACAGATTTATTTTATTCTGGGGTCAGACCAGCAATTAATGTTGGTTTGTCTGTATCAAGAGTAGGAGGTTCAGCTCAAGTAAAAAGTATGAAAAAGGTTGCAGGTACATTGAGGCTGGATTTGGCTCAGTACAGGGAGGTCGAGGCTTTTTCACAATTTGCATCAGATTTAGATGAGGCTACAAAATCACAATTAGAAAGGGGATCTAGATTAGTTGAAGCTTTAAAACAGGGCCAATATGTTCCTCTACCAGTAGAAAAACAAGTATTGCTTGCATTTGCAGTTACAAATGGATTTGCTGATGATGTTAATGCTGATCAAATTACTGCTTTTGAAGAAAAATTATATGAATTTTTTGATGCAAATCATAAGGACCTTTTGAATTCATTACAATCTGATTATTCAGATGAAATTATATCATCTCTTAAGACTGCACTTGAGAAATTCAAAGGAGTTTATCAAGGTTAATGCCAAGTTTAAAAGAAATAAGAAATAAAATTTCTAGTGTAAAAAGCACTAAAAGAATAATGCAGGCAATGAAAATGATTGCCACTGTTAAATATGCTAAAACGCAAGTAATGATAGGTTCTTACAGGCCTTATTATGATGCTTACAAAAAAATAATTTCTACCCTATCCAAGATGTCCACTAAAAATGGCGAAAAATATTTAAAATCAAGAGATGAAGATAACGATCTGTTGATAATAATCTCATCAGATAGGGGATTATGTGGTTCTTATAATACAAGCTTGTTCAGAAAAATTGACAAAGACGATAAAACTTTTCATGGCAAAATATATATAGGAAAAAAAGGAAAAGACTACTTTAAGGATAAAGGTTATTTAGAAGAAGATATATCTTTTACTGAAAAAAATTTCAAAGAAGTTGCATCTGAGATTTCTCCAAAGATTTTAGAAAAATTTTTAAATTATGAAGTCAGTAATGTATACATTGGGTATAACAAGTTTATAAGTGCTATTACTCAAGAGCCAAATATTATTAGAGTTTTACCTTTTGATACATATGAATCTGATTCTGATGCTAATGACGTATTAATAGAACCTGACGTTGAAGATTTTATTGATATTGTTTTTCCTCAATTTTTTAACTTAATTTTATCTAGTATTATGCTAGATGCCATTACCAGTGAACATGCTGCTAGGACAGCAGCAATGGATAATGCGACAAGAAATGCTGACGATATAATNAAAGAGACNACCAAACTTTTTAATAAAACTAGACAAGCTTCAATAACTACAGAATTAATGGATATAGTTAATGGTGCAGAGGCAGTTAAATAAAGGAGAAAATTATGAATAACGATAAATTTGGGAATGTGGTTCAAGTTTTGGGGCCTGTAATCGATGTTGAGTTCAGCGGTGATCTTCCCCCAATCAACACGGCTTTGAGGATTTCTAATAATTTAATTGACGAGAAAGAGTGGAACTTAGTTGTTGAGGTCGCACAACAAATTGGCAGTAAAAGAGTTAGGTGTATAGCGATGGATACTACAGATGGTATAAAAAGAGGAGCTAAAGTTCTTGATACTGGAAATCCTATTAGTGTTCCAGTCGGTAAAGCAGCTTTAGGAAGAATGATGAATGTAGTTGGGGAGCCTATTGATGGGAAAGGTGAAATAGCATCTGAAGAGCTTTATCCAATACATAAACAAGCGCCAACTTTTCAAGACCAGAGTACAAAAACTGAAGTCTTTGAAACTGGAATTAAAGTCATTGATCTTTTAGCACCNTTCTTGAAAGGTGGAAAAATTGGATTATTTGGTGGAGCAGGGGTTGGTAAAACCGTTCTTCTAATGGAATTAATTAATAACGTAGCTAAGGAATCAGGAGGATATTCTTTTTTTGCTGGAGTAGGAGAGAGAACTAGAGAAGGTAACGACCTATACATGGAAATGAAAGAATCCGGAGTTTTAAATAANACAGGNTTAGTGTTTGGTCAAATGAATGAGCCCCCGGGAGCTAGNGCTAGAGTAGCGTTGACGGGNCTAACGCAAGCTGAATATTTTAGAGANAAAGAAGGTCAGGATGTATTNCTTTTTGTAGACAATATTTTTAGATTCACTCANGCTGGATCTGAGGTTTCCGCCTTGCTTGGAAGAATTCCCTCAGCTGTTGGNTATCAACCAACCTTGGCAACAGACTTAGGAGCATTACAAGAAAGAATTACTTCAACTGTTAATGGATCAATTACATCAGTTCAAGCAATCTATGTACCTGCAGATGATTTGACTGATCCAGCTCCTGCCACAACTTTTGCACATTTGGACGGTACAATTGTTCTGTCTAGACAGCTAGCCGAACTTGGAATATATCCCGCTGTTGATCCATTAGATTCAACATCAAGAATGTTAGATCCAAGGATAGTAGGTGACGAGCACTACAGAGTGGCCCGTGAAGTTCAAAGAATTCTTCAAAGATACAAGCAATTGCAAGAGATAATTGCTATTTTGGGTATGGATGAATTATCCGAACAAGATAAGATTGATGTCTCAAGGGCTAGAAAAATCCAGAGATTTTTATCTCAACCTTTTTTTGTTGCTGCTCAGTTTACAGGTCTTGACGGAAAGTATGTAAGTATTCAGGACACTGTTAAATCATTTGATGAAATCCTTAGTGGAGATTTAGATCATTTACCTGAGCAAGCTTTTTATTTAGTTGGCAGCATTGAAGAAGCAAAAGAAAAAGGAACCAAGTTAGGATAATGAAAGATTTCTTTTCTTTGAAAATTTATACTCCTGATGGAATTCTTTTTTCAAGCTCTGCAAAAATGATTTCAGCAACTAATTCATTAGGTGAATTTGGAGTTTTGCCTGGGCACACGATATTTGCATCTGATATTGTTGAAGGTGATTTAAAAATTGTTGATGATAAAGACCAGGAAGTTTTTTTTAATGTCGGAAAAGGACTTATCAGTGTAGAATCTGATGAAGTAACTGTGGCGCTTGAGAACGGTATAAAAAAATAAAATTAATCGTAATAATAATCTAAGCCTGTATGATCTAATGTTTTTTCACCAGCTAAAACTCTAAGAGTATTTTTAAGCTTAAGACTCTGTATAAATAAATCATGCTCAGGATATAGGTTTTCAGCATGCATAGGGCTTTTAAAGTAAAAGGACATCCACTCTTGAATTCCACTCATATTCGATCTTAATGCAAGATCCATGAAAATTATCAAATCTAAAACAATAGGGGCAGCTAAAATACTGTCTCTACAAAGAAAGTTTACTTTTATTTGCATTGGATAATTTAGCCATCCAAATATATCTATATTATCCCAAGCTTCTTTTTCATCTCCTCTAGGAGGATAATAATTTATTCTAACTTTATGATAGAAGTCCCCATAGAGATCAGGATATAAATCTGATTGGAAGATATGATCTAAAACACTTAATTTACTTTCTTCTTTAGTTTTAAAGTTTTTTGGATTATCTAAAACTTCCCCATCTCTATTGCCTAGTATATTTGTTGAAAACCACCCGTTTAATCCTAATAGCCTACTTTTAAGTCCTGGGGCTAAAATTGTTTTCATTAAAGTTTGTCCAGTTTTAAAGTCTTTTCCACATATAGGGACTTTAGATTTTAAACTTAAGGATATAAGAGCTGGGATATCCGCTGATAAATTTGGAGCACCATTAGCATATGCTGCACCAGATTTAATGGCTGCATAAGCATAGATCATACTGGGAGATATATTTTTATCATTATTTTTTAAGCCTTTTTCGAATGCTGATATACTTTTATGAACATTCTCAATTTTCAAAAATATTTCTGTACTACCGCACCATACCATTACTAATCTTTTTATGTTTTTCTCTTTCTTGAATCTTTGAATCTCATCAATTAATTCTTCTGCAAGTTTAAAAAGATTTTTTTCTTTTTTAATATTTTTACCTTTAAGATTTGTCGCAAATTTTTTATTAAAAACTGCTTTTTGTGGAACTATCTTTTCTAATTCATCTTTAATTGACTCAATTTGATTTATATCTAGAACGCCTGATTTTTTACATGACTTATAGCAATTATCTCCATAAACATCCCAACCAAAAAATTCTATATCATTAATATCTGCAAGAGATAAGACATCCTTAATTAGAGGAGATTTTTTATCCGTTCGTTTTCCAAGTCTCAAAGTGCCCATTTGAGATAACGAGCCAAAAAGTTCACCAAGATTTTTTCTTTTTGCTAAAATTCCCGCAATAAAAGTTGTACTAACAGCCCCAGAAATTCCTGGAATTAGAACCCCAAGTTTTCCTGAAGCCTTTTTTACTTTAAACTTTTTTTTCATTGAAAATTATCTTTTTGAGAATTGCGGGCCTCTTCTAGCTTTCTTCTTTCCATATTTTTTACTTTCAACCATTCTAGAATCTCGTGAAAGTAAACCAAGTGGTTTTAGCTTGCCTCGCAAAGTTTCGTTATATAATATTAAGGCTCTTGAAATTCCCAGTCTAATGGCACCACTTTGTCCAGTGAGACCTCCGCCCAATACAGATACGTTAATATCAAAATCTTTGTTAGTTTCAGTAACATCTAAAGCTTCTGTAGCATGTTTAACCCAAAAATCTCTAGGGAAATAAGTATTAATATCTTTTTTATTTATACTGATTTCACCCGAACCTTTACTAAGCCATACCTTTGCTATCGAGTTTTTTCTTCTACCTGTTGCATAGAACTTTTCGGACAATATTTTATACCTCTAAACTTTCAAGTTTTTGTGCCTTGTGTGGATGATTACTTTCACCATAAATTCTTAACCTGGATATAAGAATATCCTGCCATTTGTTTTTTGGAAGCATGCCTTTGACAGCTTTTTTGAGAACTTCAGGGGAATCTTCAGCCATAAGGTCACCAGCATTTTTACTTCTTAGCCCACCAGGATATCCAGTATTTCTATAATAAAACTTATGTTGAAGCTTTTTTCCTGTAAAAACCAAAGAATCTGAATTAATTACTACGACGAAGTCACCATTGTCTGTTCCAGGAGTATAGGTT
>NZXA02000009.1 GCA_002697665.2 bacterium | reverse complement strand
TTTTATGAAATTGCTGCTATCCCAATTTTTTTAATGATATCAACTTTTGGCTATAACTTAAAAAGAGAGGTGTCAGGACCTTTTAGTACTATTCTTAAATTTTTTAATGTTGGCTCAAAAGAATATGGATCATATAAAATAACTATCTACCTCTTTGTAGCATCAATTTTAATTTTCTTTGGATTGGCAATTTTAGGGATTTCCTCGGGATCTTTTGAAATTTCTAATATAACTACTGGTAATAATTCAGTTTTTGTTTTTTGGTTATTGTTGATAGGTTTTGGTACTCATTCCGCGCTTTGGCCTTTCCATACATGGGCTCCAGATGGTCATGGGACTGCTCCCACTGCGGGTTCAATTATTTTTGCTGGAATATTAATGAAAATTGGAGTCATAGGATTTATAAAAATTCTAATACCCATAATGAACGAAATTACTTTCAATTATTCAAATATAATTATATTTTTAGCTTCTGTGAACATAGTTTATGGTGCATTCACAGCTCTTCGACAAAATGATTTAAAATATGTTGCCGCTTACGCATCGTTATCTCATATTGGATATATATTTATAGCATTAATGACTAGTAATGAAACTGGTATAAATGGTGCAATTTTCCAGATAATATCTCACGGCTTAATTATTTGCTTATTATTTTTTACAGTTGGCGTTATTTATAGAATCAAAAAAACAAGGATGATATCCGAATTAAACTCAATGCTAGATTGCTCACCTATTCTCTCCTATTTTTTTATTTTTACAGCTTTTGCCAGTATTGGATTTCCTTTAACAAGTGGATTTATTTCTGAATTTATGATAATCAACGGAATTTATAAATATTTTGAATTTTCAAAACTTGGCATTCTAATGATATCCATACCAATATTAGGGATATTGCTTACTACAATATACATGTTCAGAGTAGTTAAAGATTGTATATTTACCTTAAATTCGAATTTAAACGAATTTTTTGATATGGATAATTATGAAATAATAATATGTTTTATTCTATGTATTTTAATTTTATTTATTGGAATTTATCCTAATTTTATACAGAGTATACTATTTGATTCTTACAAAGGGTTAGTAATGAGATAATGGAAAATATAATAAATAGCTTATTACCTGAGATATCCATCACAATTACACTCTTTTTAATTTTAATAAATTCACTAATTGATCATAGGCATTTTTCAAAAAGCAATTCTATGCTGATTATTTTTGGAATTTTTATATCAATATTTTTTCTACTAAACCAGTCTGGCAGCATTTATTACATGAATGAAGCTTTAGTAAATAATGAATTTACGAAGGCTGTTAAGATATTAATATTAGCTTCATCTTTAGTCTCTATCTGCTTTATAAGCAAAAAAAATGATGAGTTGTATTCAAAGATTGTTGGGGAATATTCGCTTCTATTAATAATGTCCATGCTTGGAGCCTTAATAACAATTTCGGCTAGAGAATTTTTTACTCTAATATTGGGCTTAGAATTGATGAGCATACCAATTTATTTAATGACTGCAATGGGGCCTAAAGGTAATATTGCAGTTGAAGGGGCAACTAAATTATTCTTCTTTGGAACATTATCTACTGTTCTTATTATTTTTTCTGCTGTACTAAATTTTGGTATGACAAATTCAACATTGATAAGTTTTGATAATTCTTTATCATCAGATGTTTTATCAATATTATCTTTCTTCTTCTTTTTCTTATCAATATGTTTTAAAACGGGCTTAATACCTATGCACTTCTGGTTATCAGATACTTATCAATCAGCGCCATCAAATATTCTTCCTTATTTGAGCACTATTCCAAAAATTGCTGTAATTTCATTATTAATAAGTTTGGTGAGTACCGAGAATCTTTACGATAATATCCCATATATAAAAAATATCATTATAATTTTTTCATTATCTTCAATAATTTATGGCTCAATATTGACATTAAAACAAAAAAACTTATTTAGATTACTTGCTTATTCAGGAATACCTCATGCAGGAATGATGATTTTGTTTTCTATACTAAATATGCAAATATCATACAGTTTTATTCTAATTTATTTCACTTTTTATATTTTTTCGAATTTATGTTTATATTCCTCAATTAGTAATTTCAACAAAAATCAATTCAAATTTTATGTTGAGGACCTAAAAGGTTTATACAAAGACTCCCCCTTTCTGTCAATAATAATAACCATTTCTGTTCTCTCGTTAGCTGGTGTTCCGTTAACTGCAGGCTTTTGGGGGAAGTTTAATATAGTAATACTTATGTACCAAGAATATGGAATTTTTTATCCTTCAATAATATTAGCTGGAGCAGCCATTGGTTTTTTCTACTACTTAAAATTAATTAGATTCATTTTCTCTGACAAAAACATAAATAGCTTAGATAAATTTGATATTGAGCTAGAACAAAAATTAATATTAAGTGTTTGTATTGCAATAATTCTTCTAATTGGCTTAAACCCAAATTTGATTGATATTTTATCTAGATTCTAAATCTTGATAATCTCTTGAATCATATCCGGTATAAATTTGTCTTGGCCTTGCAATCTTTTGATCTTTATCATTTAAGAATTCTTTCCACTGTGCTAACCACCCAGGAGTTCTACCAATAGTAAAAAGAACAGTAAACATAGGACTTGGAATTCCCATGCTTTGGTAAATTAATCCAGAATAGAAATCAACATTTGGATATAAATTCCTTTGAATAAAATAGTCCTCACTTAAAGCAATAGACTCTAGTTTAAGAGCAATGTCTAAGAGTGGATTTGTACCTGTCTTTTCAAAAACATTATCAGCAGCTTTTTTAATATATTTTGCTCTAGGATCATAAGATTTATATACCCTATGACCAAACCCCATTAGCAAAGCTTCTTTCTTCTGAACCTTCTCTAAGAAATCTGGGATGTTTTCAACTGATTTGATTTCATTGGACAGCATGTCCAAAACTGCCTCATTAGCTCCACCATGAAGAGGTCCGTATAGAGCTGCCGTTGCAGCTGCAACCGCAGAGTATGGATCTGGCTCAGAACTACCAGTATTTCTCATAACACTCGCACTACAATTTTGTTCATGGTCAGCATGTAAAATAAATAGAGCATCCATAGCACTAATTATTTCTGGATTAAGTTTGTTTTTATCACCATCAAAAAGCATATTTAGAAAATTTTCTGAATAGCTAAGTGAATTATCAGGGGGTACAATTTTTAGTCCTTGAGAGTGTCTGTAAATGTAAGCTGCTAAAATAGGAACTTGAGCGATGAGCCTACAAATATTTTCATAATTCTCTCTATCATCAGTAATTTCTTTTGAATTTGGATAAAATGTACTCAAAGCAGCTATTGAGCTTATTAAAACCCCCATTGGATGTGAGCTTTCGGGAAAAGATGTAATTATTTTCTCTATTTCATTTGGAACAGAGTTAAAACTTTTAATATCAGAAACCCATTTATCTAATTCGGATTTATTTGGTAATTCTCCATCAATTAAAAGTTTGGAAACTTCTAATTGAGAACTCTTTTCTGCTAGTTGCTCAATTGGATACCCTCTATACCTAAGAATCCCTTTGTCACCATCAATGAAAGTCACACTGCTTTTACATGAAGCAGTATTTTCAAATGAAGGATCATAGCTCATCATTCCAAATTCGTTATCATTAACTTTAATTTGCCTTAAGTCTCTGGCTCTGATGTTACCATCATTAATCTCTAACTCATAAGATTTACCTGTTCTACTGTCAGTAATATTCAAAAAATCTTTGGACACTGTTTTCTCCCTATGGAAAAATAAATATGTTTAACTTTTAAATCCTTTTTATTATAACAAAAAAAAGGTTGAAAAAAAAGGTAAAAAAGTTTTACAGGATTTCCTCTATATTCCTTATGTTTAAGCTAAAAAGATCAATAAAATCATATTTAATACTTATTTTATCATTAATTTTATATATTTTTTTAAACTGGTTTTTACTTACAAGATCAAAGATATTTAATTCACTTAAATATATAATATAATCATTTTTTAAAACACTATATACATGAACATCAGTCTCATATTTACAATTATCAAGCAAATATTTTAAAGCACAAAATTTATATACGTTTTTAGATTTATTCTTAGATATCTCTAATTTAGAGTTTGTAGATTTCAAAATATTATCTAAATCTTCCTTTGAAAAAAATATATCTTTACAATCTAAGAAAGAGTTTAATTGTCTCATTATTATAGAATCATGATATCTTCTAATGGGAGATGTATATTGTATATAATTGTCAACACCTAGACCACAGTGTGGTCCATTATCTGTAGAAACTTTAATAGGTGATACATTCCTAAAAAATTTAAATGGATTATCACTTTCAATTGAATCAACTATGAGATTTGTAGATTCATCCTGCTTCCTATAGATAGAATAAATATTATTCAATTGCATAAAATCAGCAGTATAACTATTTGCTAAAATCATTAGTTCGGAAATTACTTTATGCGACTCAAGATTACTAACTTTAATTTGTAATTTTTGGTCTGCACCCAAAAATAAAGATATATCATTATTAAATTCCGTAAAGTCGGCATTGATTAATCTTTTTGATCTATGACAATCGGTAAAATTTTTGAGAAATTGAAAATTTTGGTTTTTGTTAATAAGATATTCAAAATTAGTATAAGAATAATTTTCTTCAATTAAAATTCTATTTTTTTTCAATTCATAGCCTAGTATTTTATATTCTTTATTTACTTTAAATACAATAGAGATTACATCTTTAATATTATTTTTAATCAGTGAAATTTGTTCAATTATTTCATCAGAATAAAGATTATAATTTCCATACGGTGAATAAATAGTTTGTATATTATTTCGTGCAAAAATCTCAGGTTCTGACATATAATCAATCAAATTAGAAAAATTTGTTATATGAACTGATATCAATACATAATCATCATGAAATTCAATAGATATAGCATCATCATAATCTTTTGTATTTTCATCATCTACAGTAAAAGCACTTATCTCTGCAGAATTTATTTTATTAATTTCGGATAAGTTAAAATTGTATAAAAAAGTATTATCTAAATTAAATTTCATTCCTATTATTTGCTCCATAGAGAAGTAATTATTATCTTTTAGAAAACAAATAAAACTATTATTATTTAGATTAAGTTCTTCAATAATTCTGTTAATAAATTTTTTATCATATTGTTTCTTACCCTCAAAAAATTTTTTAATATTATCATATTGTGAACTGTATTTTATGTGATCAATTTTTGATTTATTCTTTAACTTATTTATAAATTCTTTATTAAGATTTTGATTATTGATTTTACTAATTTTTTTACGATTTATTTTTTCTACTACTTCTTTACTATTTATATAAATTGATTCAGAATTGAGAATTTTAAAAAAGGTATAATCAATATTCAGTTTTTCAATCAAATTGTATAAATCAAAATAATTACTAATTTCATATTTATTTAGAGCAAAATTTATAAATTCATAAGTAGAGATAATCTGAGTTTTATTTGATAAATCAGACCATAAATTACTCAATTCAATATTATTAGTAGTTGCAGGAGAATTAGCTAAAGAGACTTCTAGTATTAAATCTTTAATTTTACAAATGGTTTTTTTTTGATTATTTAATTCTAATTCAACATTCCTTGTTTTTGAATCTCTCTTTAAAATTCTCCCTAAAAAAATTTTTGAATTTTTAATAAATAAAGAGTATTTCTGAATATCTTCAGTCATTCTTAGAATCAGTAGACGCTTTTATAAAGCCTTTAAAAAGTGGATGAGGTGAAAATGGCTTTGACTTAAATTCTGGGTGAAATTGGCATGCTAAAAACCATTTGTGTTTTTTTAATTCAATTATTTCCACTAATTTTCCATCAGGTGATAGTCCGCTTAAAATTAATCCATTCTGTTTTAGTTTTAAGTGGAAACTTGGGTTTACTTCATATCTATGTCTGTGTCTCTCAGAAATTTTTATTTTTTTATAAGCATTATAAGCTTTAGAGGATTTTTTTAAATTACAAGGATACTTGCCAAGCCTCATAGTTCCGCCCTTCTCCTTTATGTTTTTTTGATTTTTCATAATATCTATCAAATAATTTTTAGTTTTTTTATTAGATTCTCTTGTATTTGCATCTTTGATTTTACAAACATTTCTTGCATATTCAATAATTGCCATTTGCAAACCTAAACAGATTCCAAAAAAAGGAACGTTATTCTCTCTTGCGTATTGAATTGCCGAAATTTTACCCTCAAATCCTCTGTCGCCAAAACCACCTGGTACAAGAATGCCATCGCAGCCTGACAAAAGTTTTTTTGCTGATGATTGCTCTAATTCTTCAGAGTCAATATATTTGATTGTTAGATGAGTATTTGCTTCATAAGATGCATGATAAAGTGCTTCATGAAGACTTTTATATGCATCTTTCAAGTCAATATATTTGCCCACAACGCCTATTGTAGTTTTGTATTTCAATTTTTTTATTCTTGATATTATATTCTCCCATTTAAATAAATCAGGCTCCTTAGTCCATATTTTTAAGGATTCGAGAATAATATCATCGAGGCCCTCTTTATGGAATATTAAGGGTACTTCGTATATAACATCAACATCCAAAGCCGTAATTACTGATTCAATATTTAAATTACAAAAAAGAGCAATTTTTCGTTTTATATCGTTTGATAAAAATCTATCTGTTCTACAAAGTAAAATATCAGGCTGAATACCTATTTGTAATAAATCTTTAACACTGTGCTGAGTTGGTTTAGTTTTTAATTCTCCTGCAGCAGCAATGTAAGGGACATACGTAAGATGTATAAAAATCGCATTTTCTTTACCTAGTTGTGTTCTTATTTGTCTGATTGCTTCCAAATAAGGAAGACTTTCTATATCCCCTACGGTTCCACCGATTTCAACAATTGCTATGTCACTTTTACCTTTTAATGCATATACTCTCCTAATTATTTCATCAGTAATATGAGGGATGACTTGAACGGTTTGACCCAAATAATCTCCTTTTCTTTCTTTAGAAATTACTTCATTGTATACTCTACCAGTTGTTACATTACTATCTTGACTTGTAATAACATTAGTAAATCTTTCATAGTGGCCAAGATCTAAATCAGTTTCAGCACCATCATCAGTAACGTACACCTCACCATGCTGATAAGGATTCATTGTTCCAGGGTCAACATTTAAATAAGGATCTAATTTTTGAAGAGAAACATTTATGCCTCTAGCTTCAAGTAGAGCGGCTATGGAAGCACTAGCAAGACCTTTTCCAAGAGAGGACATCACACCCCCCGTTACAAAAATATATTTAGTAGATTTTTTTCTCATCGGATTATATTTTGATAATAATTAATGTTTAAACTATTTACAATCAAAAATTTAAATTAGAAAACAATTCTTTCATAGCCATCGCTCTATGACTTATTTTATTTTTTTCATCTTCGGATAAATTAGCAAATGTTTTTGACAAATTTTCATAATAAAATATAGGGTCATACCCAAAACCACTATTACCAGATTGATTTTCAAGTATTGAGCCATGACACTCACCCCTAAATATCCTAGGAAAAGATGAAAATTTATCCCAAAAAAAGGATACTACGCAAATAAATTTTGCTTTTCTATCTTTTTTTCCATTTAAATTCCTTAAAACTTTATCTATATTGTCTTGATCTGAACAATCTTCGCCCGCGTATCTGGCTGAAAATACTCCAGGCTCATTATTTAAAGATTCAATTTCTAATCCAGAATCATCACAAAGGATCGCCATATTCAAGTCTTTTCTTCTCAGAAATTCTAATTTTAATAATGAATTTTCTTCATAAGTTGAGCCTGTTTCAGCAACATCAAAATTTATTCCTATATCTGAGGGAGTTAAAACATGAAAATAATTTGATAGGAAGAACTTATACTCTTTTACTTTACCTTTATTGTTAGTTCCAATTAATACCTTTTGCATCTTATAACCTTATAGAATAAAATGTAGTGAATGTTTTCTAAGATTAAAATTAAATTTTTTCTTTTACTAATAATACTACTTCTTACTTTTGATGAAGCAAATGCATCATGTGTAGATGGTGAAGTAAACTATACTAAGGAAAGCTTAACTGCTTCAAATGATTGCACAGCAATATTTGTTCAAGATAAAGAAGAAAAAACAATTACAATTAACTCGGGTATTACAGTAACCGATTTTGGTGGAAAAAAACCACTCAATATAAATAAGGGAAGTGCGGGAACAACTGTAATAAATAATGGATCGTTAATAGAGACCAGGTCAACAACAGTAATTCTTGTGGGCAGAAATTCTACTGTCGAGTTATTTGAAAATAATGGAACGATATCTGGAAGCAAAGGTATTAAAATGGTTAATAGAACAGGTGCTGGCGCGAATTGGGGGCATATAAAAGTTTTTACTAACACTGGAACCTTAAAGCAGACAAGAGATATTCCAGACCCTCAAGATGATAATGCGGCAATATGGGTAAATGTTTGGGGTAAAATTACAGAACTCAATAATTCGGGCTCTATTAGGTCTAGTTGGCAAACAATTAATAATTTTGGAATAATTGAAAATTTTAATAATACTGGGACTATATCAACAGATAGAGATGATGACGGGACTGTAGACAATGGAAAGGCAATTGTTAACGCCAGAGATACTGAAACACCAGCCTCGTGGTATGCAGATCAAAGTTTTGATAAAAGAAAAATAGGAACACTCACAAACTCCGGAACAATTGAGGCAACAGTAAATACAATTCATAATACTGGCTTGATAGAAACAATTAATAATTCTGGAAATATTACGGCTACAGGCAACAGAGCAATTTACAATAAAAATGAAAATGACGGAAGAAACTTTGGAGAAATTGATACATTAATAAATTCAGGAACAATATCTGCAGGTAATCAAGGAATTCATAACACTGGAACCATAACAACTATTATCAATACAGGAACAATTGTATCAACAGGTAGTGGCTATTCAATAAAAAATGAGGGAATAATAACTAATTTAACAAACTCTCAGGGAGCATCAGGATCTACACTTACTTATACAGGAACAGTTCCTACAAATTATAATATAAGGGTTAATAGTGCATCTGATTTTGGGAAAATTGCATTTACTAGTATTTCTGGNTCTTTAAATTTTGATGTTGATTCAGAATCTGAACTTGCANGTGGGACTACCTATAGTTCAATTATGACTGGAATTAGTTCAGGTTCCATAACAGGACAATCTGGAACACATCTGAATGCTACTGGAGATAGGTTTGAATGGTCTTTAGAAAATGGAGGTGATGCTACTACGTGGAATCTTGTTACAGAATCTGCTCAATCAATAACTCCTCCAACTAATTGTTCAATAAACTCTTCATTACCAGGGTGTACAAGTGACGATGAAGATATAGTTTCTACGGTTGAATTAGGAATGAATAATCTTACAAATGTAGTTAATGTTAATTTCGCTCACATGAATACTTATGATTGTGACACTTTTGGAAAAAATGGAATGTGCATCTCTCTTGGAGCAAGAAATACTAAAATTAAAAATCCAAATTCTGAAACTAAATCTTTAGTTTTTGTTTTCGGGAAAAAATTATCTGAAAATTATAGATTCGCAGTATTCCATCATTCAAACTATGACCATAATACTCCTGCAAATTTTACATTACGAGATGAAACTCCACTATTAGGAATTTTAGGAGTATGGAATGAAAACTCAGATAAATCTGGCTTACAAGTAAAATTAGGTACTGCTCATCAAGTTAAACATGCAACGATAATAAGAAAACAAGTTGGAATATCTGAACAAGCAATAGGAAATACAACCCTAACTGCATGGAACTTAATTTCTGAATTTAAATACAATATTATGGTTAGTCGAAGTCTTGAAATATCTCCTTACTTTGCAGGCAGATATGCTGAAAAAATACAAGATGGATATACTGAGGAGGATGCGCAAATTCCACTTACGTATAATGATATTGAAGATAAATCTTTGTCTGTTGTTGGTGGATTAAAGTTCAAAAAAGGTTTTAGTAATAAATTTAATATATTTGGTAGTGGTGGAATTGAATATGATATCTATCATGATATTTCAAATTTNANTCCCACTGGTATTTCTGGGATTACTAGTGTAGATTTAGGCAAGGACTTTAATAGAACTAGGCCTGTAGTCTCTTTAGGATTTAATTTTAATATTACAAATCAAAAAATTATTAGATTAAATGCTCAATACGAAGAACTTTCTTATAAAGGTATGTCAGAAAAGAACATATATTTAAGTTACAACATTGGTTTCTAATNTATTTTGTGGAGGCGCTGGGAATCGAACCCAGGTCCGAAAATTAGCTAAATAAGAGCTTCTACATGCTTATTTAAGCTTATTTTTTAAANATTTTTCCCAAGCTAAAAAAAAGAAAAAATCCCGATCTCCATAAATACTAAAATAGAACTAGGAGAAAGTTCTATTTTAGTCTCATATTATCCTCATCTTAACAAACCCTATGAGAAAAGTCCGCAAGATGTTGCTACACTATTTAGGCAGCAAGTTGATTGATTGGTTCGGCACTTATAGTGCTTTTGCCAGATTAACGAGTTAGCTCTCGACATGCTACTTTTAAATGCAAAATCATCGTCGAAACCAAATCGCCCCCAAAAAGAGGAGTATAGATGATATTTTTAAAATTTAAATGCTTAATTTTGATTTAAAATCTCGTCTTATTTGCTTGTCGACTTCTTTTTTCTTTATATCGGCTCTTTTATCATATATTTTTTTACCTTTCCCAAGTCCTAATTCAATTTTGATTAAATTTCTCTTTGAATATACTTTTGTAGGAATTAAGGCATATCCCTTAATCTTTATTTTTCCAATAAGTTTCCTTATNTCTGATTTTTTCAAGAGTAATTTTCTATCTCTTTTTTCTTCATGTGTAAAAAAAGATGATGCTGAATACTTAGGAACATATGAATTAATTATATAAAGCTCTCCTCGCCTGAGAATTACGTAACTTTCTTTTATGCTAAACTTTCCAGATTTTATAGATTTAACTTCAGAACCAAGTAATGATACACCTGCTTCATAAAATTCTTCAATAGAATAATTTCTAGAATATGTTGGATTGGTTGCATACACTGGCATATTAAAAGAGGGTCATGACTCCAAAAGCTGCTGTAATAGTAGTCAGCGGAGCTAAATCTTCTTGAGTTTCAACAGCATTCTTTAATTTTCTTACCGAATTTAGTGCATCATAATAAAGCCTATCATCATTAACAAGCTTTCCTAANGTTCCTTCNCCAGAATTTACCTTGGCTACTACCGAATTTAAATTTTCTGATAATTCATTAATAGAGTTATATAGCTTGTCATCATTGACTAATTTACCTAAAGATCCTTCACCAGTAGCAACTTTCTCTGTTAAGTAATTTAATGTTTTTAAAGTCTTGTTAGCTTGAAAATAAATCTCTTCATCATTTATGAGTTTTCCAAGCGTGCCTTCACCAGTATCTATTTTTTTTGATATACTAGAAAAATAATTCAAACTTTTTATTAGCTCATCATAGAGATCTGATTCATTTACTAACTTGCCAACACTTCCCTTAGAATTTGCAATATTTGAAATTATGTCATCCAAATTAAATAGAATAGAATTAATCTTATCNCTATAACCTGAAAACTGGTTATTAAAAATAGTTACTGTATTATCTAGTTTTGAGATTAATGAGTTGAAATCTGCGGTTTGTGCTGAGCTGATGATTCCACCCTCNGCCAAAACTTTAGAATTAACATCCCCGAAAGTAATTCCAATGTAAGATGAACCTAACAGACTAGTCATGTTAATAGAAGCTATTGAATCCTCTTTTATAATAATGTCCTTGTCTATTGACAACTGAACTTCAACATTCTGACCTGAAAGGGAAATCCTGTTTACTTTACCAACATTAACCCCTGAAAGCTTAACCTGACTGCCAGAGCGTAACTCCCCTACAGACTGAAAATAAGTATAATAAAGTTTATCCTTTTTTAGGATCGAAACACCAGAGACAACTTCAAAAAGAACTAGCAAAATTACTATTCCTAGTACGAAGAATATTCCCATCTGAAAGTTTTTATTCATGAATAACATTATACATAAATAAATTAGGNAATAGGGTCTANTAATGGATGATTAGTTTTTTTTATAATCTCAGGACTATCTGATAAATTTATAACTCCCTCATCTAGTATTGATATAGTATCAGCTATGGCTAGAGCAAAAGAAATGTCGTGAGTCACTACGATCTGTGTAATAGGAGAGTTTTTTTTCAGCTCTTTAATAATATCTGCAATAATTTTAGTATTTATCTGATCTAGCTCTGCTGTAGGTTCATCATATAATAATATTTCCGGTTCAATCATTAAAGATCTAGCAATTGCAACCCTTTTTCTCATTCCTCCACTAAGATCAGATGGAATCTTATCAGCAGATTGCTCGACACCCAGATCATTAAGAAGCTTATATGCTTTTTTTAGTCTATTTTCTTTAGTGTCAATATTATTTTCATCGAGATATAAAGTTACATTATCAATCACGGTCAAAGAATTCAATAACGCAGAAAACTGAAAAACGTAAGAAATTTTGATGTTTTCTTTAATTTTAATATCATCTAAATTAATATTATTTATAAGGATTTTACCACTATCAGGCTGCATCAAACCCATTAACATTTTCAATAAAACTGATTTACCCATTCCAGATTTACCAAGTATCACATGCACCTGGTTTAATTTAAAGCCATGAGANAAGTTATCTAAAACTATTTTCCCATCGAAAGATTTTGAAATATTACTGAAATAAATATTGTTTTCCATTCTAAAGCAATCCCACCAATATTAAGAATCTTGTTAATATATAATCAAGTATTAAAATAGCAATAAATGANGCAACAACAGATTTTGTTACTGATGTTCCAATTTCTCTAGGTCCTCCTTCTGTAGTCAAACCAACCAGGCAAGATGTAATAGATATAGTTATTGAAAAGAAAATCGACTTTATTAATCCTGANGCAATATCAGAAAATGTAACAACCTGGCTCAAATCATTATAAAATGCACTAAATGAAACAGATATTGTCTGGTTCATATTTGAAACAAATGAACCTCCTAGCCATCCGATCAAGTCCATATAGATTACCAAGAATGGTAGGGCTATTAAGCATGCAACAAATCTAGGCAAAACTAAATATTTTACTGGATCTATATCCATAGTTTTTAATGCNGATATTTCTTCATAAACACTCATAGTAGAAATCTCTGCAGTAATTGAAGACCCTACTCTACCTGCCATCAATATAGCTGCCATAACTGGAGCTAATTCTGTGCATAAAGAAACTCCNACTATTCCACCTATNCGATCTTGAATTCCATACTCAGAAAGCTGAATACCTGTTTGNAATGCTAGAACAGCACCAATTGAAAGCGAAATTAGGGCTGCCACAGGAAGCGTCCTATTACCCATATCAAACAATTGTGAAAATATCTTACTTATGGATGCTGAAAAAAACTTCAACGAGCAAAGTGTTGCCCAAAAAAGACTTAAAAATTGCCCTACTCCATTAAAAAAATTATATATTCCATTCATAAATCTATTGGAATATATAATATGCGAATTTTAGCATCCTCACCAGTTTTATAGCCAAAAAAACCACCAANNATACTAAACTCATTTGAATCTTTAGTTGATTCATTTGATATTATTGGAATTAATAAGTTTATACTAAAACTACTTTCATCAATTTTTTCATCTTTTACATATTTAATAAAATTAAANAAAAGTGAGGTGCTTGACTTACTATCTTCTTTTTGAATTCTTACAATTGACCAAAGNGGCGACCAAATTTCTCTTATTTTTGCATTTTTCGANAAAAAACTTTCAATTGGTGCAAACATTCTAAAATCATAACCATTTCTATTTGAATCCATTGAATATATTGGCCAAAGACTTGAAAATTCTTTATTTATTTTGTTATCTGACAGACTATAAAATGAATCTTGTTTATATAAGAAAAATAATAAGCTTTTTGTCTTGAAATATTCTGAGGCTAATATTTCATTTTTGTATCTATATAATGGCCAAATAAAGAAACCCTTTTCTACATATTTAGACTTTGAGTAAGAATATAAAGGAAAAATCCTTTTACTTTTGATATTTGAACCACTTTTATATTGTATTATCGGCCAAGGCATATTATAAGTTTTCTGGTCTCGCAGCTTATCCTCATAAACGTTAAAAAATGGCCACAAGAAAGTTGTTGAACTATGAGCATTAGATTCTGCTTTTAAATATATTGGCCAATAATTATTCTCTTCTAAGTTAATCCCAGTAGTATTATCTTTTTTAAAAGTAAAAAAGGGCCAAAGAAAAAATTTCGACTCCTTTACAGTTTTTAAATTGNTGGGATCAACCTTTGTNGTCGATCCATAAAGGGGCCAAAATTTAAANCCTTTACTATATTTACCAGTAGTTGAAGAGAAAAAAGGCCATAANAAATGTGTATTATACGAATTTTTCTTGTATGTTTTCATATAAATTGGAAAAATAAAGTAACTAATTTTTTCTTTTGCATATTTATTTTTTATGTTTCCAAACAAAGGAAAAATTGAAAAATGATTATCGTCNTCATTACTCCCCCATGCTATATCAACAATAGGGAAAATTTCAAANGTTTTTTTATTAATATCATCNTAGTTTGTGAAATTACTATATTTTATTAATCTAAANAAAGCATTAAATTGTNNTTGCTGACTGTCTTCTNAATAGCCTATAAGTGGATAAATNATATCAAGAGATTTGAATTTNAACTCATAATTAGATTCATAATAAAACAAAGGTCTAAAAGCATAAATTTTAGACTCTTCATCTTTATC
Source organism: bacterium (assembly GCA_002697665.2). Classification (GTDB taxonomy): domain Bacteria; phylum Desulfobacterota_D; class UBA1144; order UBA1144; family UBA1144. The sequence continues at coordinate 8,541 of NZXA02000009.1, read as the reverse complement.
TACTTTTATAAAAGGTCCNAGATAAGTTTGCTCTGTGGCAGAACNAGATAAAGTTAATAATAGAAGAAGTATTATGAATTTTTTTAAATATGTAATCTGGTTACCCTCTTNCTAATTCCACAAACAATATCGTAAGGAATGGTTTGAATCATTTTGGCTATATCTGTGGCNGTCTGATTTTTATCATCAAATATAGTTATATTACTTCCAATTCTTATATTTTTAATATTTGTGACATCAATCATCGTTAGGTCCATACAAACTCTACCTACAATTTTACATTTACTACCTTTACAAAACAGATACCCTTTATTTGATAATGATCGAGGAAGACCATCAGCATATCCCAACGGAACAACAGCAATTTTCATCTTTCTTTTCGCAATAAAGGTTCGTCCATAGCTAACCGAATCACCTCTATTCAGTTCACGAATTTTTATAACTTTTGTCATCAGAGACATTACGGGTTTTAGGTTCTTTTCATTTGATAATCCATAAATGAACAATCCTGGCCTGATAGTATTAAAAAAATCATCCTCATAATTTATTATTCCTGAACTATTAGAAGCATGAATAAATTCAATTGTTGTTATAGATTTTTTAAAATATCTAACACAGTCCTTAAAAATTGAAATCTGTTTTTTAGTAAAAGCAGATTTCTTCCTATCTGCTTCAGCAAAGTGTGTATAAATTCCTTTCATTACAAAATTCTTATTATTAGAAAATATATTAGCAGCTTCAGCAATTTCGTTTTTTGATAGACCCAGTCTATTCATCCCCGTATCAATTTTTATGTGAAAATTAATTTTAATATTTCTAATTTTATCTAAAAATTTAATTTGTGAAAAATCGTAAATGGTAAATTCAATTTTTAATTCTATTGCCTTTAAAATCTCCTCATTAGTAATTGACCCCATTATTAATATTTTTGAATTACTTCTATTTTTTTTTAATTCTAGCGCCTCATCTAGATTCGCAACACCTAAATAAGAAATATTTTTATTCTTTAAAAAATTTGATATTTCTATTGCTCCGTGTCCATATGCATTAGCTTTTACAATTGCAATTATTTTTTTATTTTCTGCATATTTATCTAAAAGAAGTGAATAATTTTTTTCGAGATTTTTAGTTTTAATATAAGCTATGCTTGCTCCCATTTTGATAATCTAACACAGATGAATCTAATTCTCTATTTAACACTATTCATAATAATTTATGATATATTTCATATAATCCTATGTCACTCACAAAACATGAGCTCAAATCAACCCTCGTTGTAAGTTTGATCTTTTCTTTAAGGCTTATGGGTCTTTTTATATTACTACCAATTTTTAGTATCTATGCGTCTGAATATAATAACTCTTCTGCTTTTTTAGCTGGAATTGCAATAGGTTCGTATTCTTTATCTCAAGCAGTAATGCAAGTTCCAATGGGCTATCTTAGCGATAAATTTGGTAGAAAAAAAATTGTTTTGTTTGGCTTGTTATTATTCATTGTTGGCAGCGGATTATGTTTTTATGCGGATGATATTATTTTTTTAATAATTGGTAGAATTGTTCAGGGATTAGGTGCTATAAGTTCTGTTGGGGTTGCCACTTTGTCTGAAAATACATCTGAAGAAAATCGGGCAAGCGCTTTTACAATAATGGGAATTACTGTTGGCGTCACTTTTGTAATTGGTTTCATTGCAGGTCCATTTTTCACGACTATATATTCTTTTCAGTCTCTTTTTATTCTTTTATTTTTCTTTGGGATAGTGGCTTCATTAATAACATTTCTTTATTATCCAGAGGATAAAAATAAATTAGAAAAAAATTTTTCAATAAAAATATCTTATAATCATAATTTAATTCAAATATATGTGGGCTCTTTTTTTCTATCGTTAGTATTAAGCATCATGCTTTATATCTATCCTTTAAGTTGGAAAAGCTTAGGTGCGGGCTCTGAAGAATTATTCATAATATATTTGAAAATATTTTTACCCTCCGCGCTTCTCATTTATCCTTCGGTTAGATTCTTTGAAAAGATTAATAAAGTAAATGCAATAGTTAGACTCGGATGGTTATTCTTAATATTTGGTTATTTTGCTTATTGCTTAATGCCAGGAAACATATATTCCTTATATGTGTTAGGTATTTTATTTTTCTTGGGCATATCGGTCTTTAATTCAATATTACCTAGCTTACTATCTTTGAATGTATCTAGTAAAATGAGAGCCACTGGTAATGGACCTTTTTATATAATGAACTTCATGGGGCATGCAATGGGTGCTATATTAGCTGGAGCGATTTATATGAAAGAAAATTATTATGGGCTAGACAAAAATATAATTTTATCNATAATAAGCNTATTAATAATAATAATNTGGATAAAAGTTGGATTACCTAAATATAATATTAAAAAGTAATTTTATTTAAACGTTNAACTCTTTCTTCCATAGGAGGATGAGAGCTAAACAATTTACCAATTCCACCNGCAAGTGGNCTTATAATGTACATATGGCTTGTTGCNGTACTAGGNTCTCTCTCGAGNTTATTACTTGTGTAATAAGTTGAAATTTTGGTTAAAGCAGAAGCTAAACCATTGGGATTTTTTGTAATTTGAGCAGCNGTATAATCAGCTTTAAATTCTCTCGTTCTTGATATTGCCATTTGTATGATTAATGCAATTAAAGGTGCGAGTATAGCTATTAACAAATGTCCAATTGCACTTCCAGACTCCCTGTTTCCTCTGAAAGCACCAAAAATAAGTCCCCATTTAAGCATACTTGCAATCATGCTGATTGCTCCTGCAAAAGTTGCAGCAACAGAGGCAATTAATATATCGTTATTTTCAATGTGTGCTATCTCATGCGCTAGAACACCTTCAATCTCTTCTTTATTAAGAGTATCAAGTAGTGAAGAAGAAACAGCTACAACAGAATTCTCAAAATTTCTACCCGTTGCAAAGGCATTTGGCTCATCAGAATCATAAATATACAATTTGGGGCCCTGAATNTCAGCTTTNGNGAGTAAANCNTGAAATGATTTNAAAACATTAGATTCNNTATCTGCAAGTGAAGCTTTGTGGATTTTTAAAACAATTTTNTGAGAATACCAATATGATACAAAATTCATTACGATAGCAAAAATAAATGCAATCATCATTCCAGACTGNCCACCAATCATTCTTCCAATAAGAAGAAAAAAACCGGTCATTATAGTTAATAGAAAAAAGGTTTTTACTGAGTTCATAGTCTATCCTCCACAAGAACTTAAATTGTTTTTTAGAATATACTTCTGGTGATATTCCTCTGCTAAATAATAATCAGATACTTTACATATTTGAGTTACAATTGAGTCATTAAATTTTTTTTTATTTAATTCATTAACCACACTTTCTGCAACTTCTTTTTCATCATCGTTATTAAAGAAAATCACAGATCTATATTGAGTTCCAACATCAGGACCTTGCTTATTGAGTGTAGTTGGATCATGTAAAGAAAAAAAGAATAAACATAATTCCCTAAAAGATAAACTTTTAGAGTTATATCTAAGATTTACAACTTCGGCATGGCCGGTCATGCCTGAACAAACATCAAAATATGTAGGATTTTTGAATTTTCCACCCATATATCCTACTGAGGTTTCTAAAACACCATCTAATTGCATAAAATTGTTTTCAACTCCCCAAAAACAACCAGCACCAAAAGTTGCAGAATAAGTATCCTCATCCATAAAAAAATTATAACTGTTTATAATATTTTTGTAAGATTAATAGTTTTTCCCCATATTAAATCAATGTTCTTTAATATTTTTTGTTTGTCATTCTTATATATTGAATAAGACTTTATTTTATCTGAACACAATTTAGCATCTTTTAATATATCAATATCTCTTTTTATATTTGCAAAATTTAAATTCCATACATTGCCAGATTGTTGTTTACCTGCACCGTAAAAAGCACCTGGCCCCCTGAGTAGTAAGTCTTTCTCAGCCAACTCAAAACCATCCGATATTTTTGTGAAGGATTCTATTCTTTGAAGTGAAACTTCATTTATATTTCCATCATTAATTAAAAAACAATACGACTTGTGCTTGCCTCTACCAATTCTACCTCTAAGTTGATGTAGTTGCGATAATCCAAATCTTTCAGGATTGAAAATTGTCATTATGTTTGCATTTGGAATATCTACACCAACCTCAATAACTGTTGTAGATATTATAAAATTAAGTTCTCCAGATCTGAACATAGTCATTATTAGATCTTTTTCATTCGTGTCCAAGTCTCCATGCAAAATTTCATATTTATATTTACCAAGATTTGTTGATTTTAGTATATTTTGTAAAGTTTTTAGATCCATTAAATTTTCAAAATCTTCATTTGAAGATTTATTTATTAGGGGACATAAAAAGAATGCCTGTCTACTTTGACTTAATTCATCGTCAATAAAATTTATTAGTTTGGAAAACTGATTTTTTTTTATAATTGATGTTTCTACATCTCTTTCTCTATGTTCAATTTTATCGATTATAGAAACATCATAATCAGTCATTAATATAGAGGAGAGAGTTCTGGGTATTGGGGTTGCAGTCATAATTAACATATCTGAAGACTCTCCTTTATCCATCATTAACTTTCTCTGCTCAACACCAAACCTATGTTGTTCATCTATAACAATTAATCCTAAATTCTTATAATTGACTGATGACTGAAATAAAGAATGAGTTCCAACTATAAATTTGGANTTACCGTTTTTAATTGAATCTAATATTGATTTTTTTTCTTTTGCTTTCAATGAGGATTTTAATAAAACTAACTCTTCGCTAGGTACAAAATCTTTTAAATATAAATAATGTTGGTCAGCCAATATTTCAGTGGGAGCAACTAAGCAAGATTGAAATCCATTGTCATAACTAATTGCCATTGAAAGTAATGCAAGTATAGTTTTTCCACTTCCAACATCACCTTGAAGAAGTCTATTCATTTGCTTTGGAAGCATCATATCATTAATAATTTCATCTAAAACTTTATTTTGGGATCTAGTTAAAGAAAAAGGTAAATTGTTAAGAATTCTCTTGTACAAAGAATTTTCAATTCTTATTTTATGTTGTTTATATAATTTTGTAGATTTTTTATTTTCAGATAGTTTTAAACCAAGACATAGTAATAGAAATTCATAAAAAATTATTGATTTATGAGGTAGTGATTTATAAATTGATTCTTTAGAATCTATATCAACAATTGGCAAAGATTTATCTGGAACATGTAAAAGCTTTAGAGCATTATCAATTTTGATTAAGTTAAAATCTTTGCATATATCATCTGAAAAAATATTAAAATCATCAAGCCTGATATTTCCAATTGCTTCAAATATTAGTTTTTTTAATCTATTTTGTGTAAGTCCTTTGGTTAATGAATATATAGGATGTATAGATGCAAAATTATTTAAACTATCAGAATTATTTGATATAAAATATTTATCGGGGCTAGGATTAATTAATTGAAAAACTTTTAAACTTTTAGTTTGGGTGACTTTACCAGAAATAACAACCCAATAGTCTAATTTAAAAGCTTCTTTCAAATATCCATAAATTGGATTAAACCATGTTATTTTAAAATTTCCTGAACCATCATTTATAACAACTTCATAGATTTTTCTTCTCGACTTCAATAAGCCTGAAAATAATATTTTCCCCTTTATAGTGACCTCTTCCCTATCTTTGAGATCAGATATTTTTTTTAAGTTTCTATAGTCGTTATATTTTCGTGGAAAATAAAAAATTAAATCTGACAAATCATTTAAACCAATGGAATTCAAAGTATTTTTTATTTTTGGCCCTACTCCATTAAGGGTAGAAATATCATGTTTATAATTTAATTCCTTATTCATCTTTAGGTGAATAGCCAACATTCGAATAATAAAAACCTAATTCTTTAAGTTTTTTAGGATTATATAAATTTCTTCCATCAAATATTACATAATCTTCCATTCTTTGTTTTATTACATTAAAATCAGGCTGTCTATAGACACTCCACTCTGTATTAATAATTAAACAATTTGCACCATTTAAAACATCAAAATTATTTTCAAAATACTGAATTTTATCTCCGAATAAATCTTTAAAATTATTAATTGCAGCAGGATCAGTTACAGAAATTTTTGCACCATTTTCAAGTAAACTCTTTACTATATCAATTGATGGAGCTTCTCTAATATCATCAGTGTTGGGTTTGAAAGATAAGCCCCAGATTGCAAAATTTAAACCCTTTAGCGACTTAAAATAACTTTTAATTTTATTGAAAAAAATCTCTCTTTGATCAATATTGACTTTATCAACAGAAGAACATAAGTCCATATTTATATTATTACTTTTACCGACTTCAATTAATGCTTTTATATCTTTAGGGAAACATGAGCCACCATATCCTAATCCAGGGTATAAAAATTCTTTACCTATTCTTTTATCCCTGGACATGATTTTTCTGACATTACCAATATCAGCTCCAACTTCCTCACATAAATTTGCTATCTCATTCATAAAAGATATTCTTGTNGCAAGCATTGAATTTGAAGCATACTTNGAAACNTCGGANGACTTGATATCTACAAATACAATCCTGTCCTCNTTTCTCATAAAAGGCTCATATAAATCTCTTAAAATTTGTTCAGATTTTTTAGACTCNACNCCAANAACTATCCTATCAGGAAACATNAAATCATTNACNGCTGAACCTTCNTTAAGGAATTCAGGATTTGAGGCAACATCAATCTCAANATCAGTAATTTCGGTAATTATTTTNTTAATCAAATGTGTGGTCCCAACAGGAACAGTNCTTTTNGTTACAANAACTTTATAATCATTTATGTGCTTTGCTAATTCTTTAGATGCTTTTTTTATATANTCTAAATTGGCTGATCCATCTNTTTTTGGTGGAGTCGAGACAGCNAAAAAAATAATTGTNGATCCCTCAATTGCCTNNTTATAATCAGTAGTAAATCTTAGTCTTTTAGCTTTATAGTTTCTTAATACTATATTTTCTAATCCTGGCTCATAAATTCCTACNTTACCCTCTTTNAATAAATTGATTTTTTCATGATCAATATCTAAGCAAGTGACATTATTACCACTATCCGATAAACATGATCCTGTAACGAGGCCAACATAACCCGTTCCAATTACACATATATTCATTCTAAATATTATGCAATTAGTTAATAAAATTACAAAAATTTTTAAAAGGGCATTTTACACACTGAGGTTTCCTAGATTTACAAAGTTTCTTTCCAAATAAATTTAAAAGATTTGAAAAATCAGTATAATTTGTGTTTTTTAAATTAGATTTTATAAAGTTTTCAATCTGAATGTGTGAAAAATTTGGCGAAATTAAATTTAATCTAGTTAATACTCTAATTAAATGTGAATCTATTATTACGTAATGAGATTTATTAATTAAGCTTAAATATTTTTTTGCGCATTTATCGCCTATTCCAGGTATTTGAATTAGATCTGAATATTTTTTTGGAATATGACCATCAAATCTACTAATGATAAGGTCTGATGCACTTTTTAATCTTAAAGATTTTTGATGATAATATCCAATAGGTTTAATTATTTTTTCTATTGATATAAGATTTGCTTTATTTAAATCTTTTAAATTAGGAAATTTACTAACAAGTAAATTTCCTATCTTATTAACTTTTTTTTCGTTAGCTTTCGGAGAAAGAATGAGTTTTACTAATAACTCAAAATCAGAATCATAGGCTAAAATATCTAAACTATCATGAAAAATAAAATTTAAATCTTCATGAAGATTAGAAATGTTCATTAAATCAACCCTTTCTTTGAGCTGGACTTAAGTCTTCATAACTCACGCTTGAAGCCTTTTCAATAAAAGAAGACCACTTATCTGGTAATTCGTCCTCATGTGAGATTGCATTAACAGGGCATGGATCTACACATGCTCCACAATCAATACACTCTTCAGGATTAATAACTAATTGGTCATCAATTTCATATATACAGTCCACAGGACAAGCTTCAACACATGATTTGTCTTTCACATCAACACATGGTTCTGCAATTACATATGGCATTTTTAGTCACCTCCTACTCTATTTTTTTATGTTAACTAATCAAATATCAATATCAACATCTGGACATTAGCGGTCTAGGAAGTAATGTTTGGAAAATTTAATCTATGTCGGATACTTCTTCTTGCTTCTCGATAGATCTTACTTTTTCTTCAATCACAGTTTTTTTATCGTATTTTAAGTATATAAAGCCTAGTGTTAAGCTGGTTACAAAAAAAATGACTCCTAACCAAATTGTTAATTTTCTCAAAAATGAAGATGAATCTGCACCAAAAACAGATTCTGAAGATCCACCAAACATTGATCCTAAATCATCAGTTTTTGAGGGCTGAAAAAGGACACATAAAACTAACAGAATTGAAACACCGGCATGAAAAATTATAAGACTCTCTTTAATAGTTTCAATCATTTTGCTTTCCAACACTTAATACAATATCACAAAATTTTTTACAATCTAGACTGGCACT
>NZXA02000001.1 GCA_002697665.2 bacterium | reverse complement strand
TATTTCTGATAGCTCCAATTCTTATCCAGGTACAGCTATCTCATCAACATTTGAGGGTTCTAGATCTATATTGATAGAGATTCAATCTCTTGTATCGGCTCCAAGCCAGTCTTATGGAAAACGTTATTCTAATGGAATAGAAATTAACAGAATAAACATGTTAATAGCAATACTTGAGAAGTTTTCAAAAATAACTTTCAATGATAAAGATATTTTTATAAATGTCTCTAAAGGTGTGAAAGTTAAGGATCCATCTGTAGATTTAGCAATTATTGCGGCTCTCTTATCAAGTTTTAAGGATCTAACAATTCCTGCAGACAATGTCTTCATTGGCGAGGTTGGATTAGGAGGAGAAGTTAAGACTGTCACAAAAATTGAAAAAAGAATAAAGGAATTCGAAAGAATGGGTTTTAAAAAATGTTATATATCTTCCCAGTCTATTGCTCAATCTAAAGATTTGCAAAGATATTCTTCAAATCAGATGAAATTAATTTCTATTAAAAATATAAACGAGCTTAACCAGCATATTGGTGAAGTTGAATGAAGATTGGAATTTTTGATTCAGGGATTGGGGGTTTGACAGTATTTAGACAATTGATGAAAAAGTTACCCAATAATGATTATGTTTATCTAGGAGATACCGCGAGACTACCTTATGGAATAAAATCTAGAAAAACAGTTGTTGAATATTCTATAAAAAATACGCAGTTTTTAATAAATAAAGGATGTGATTTAATTGTTATTGCTTGTAATACAGCTTCTGCTTTTGCGTATGATATTTTAAGAAAAAAATTTAATGTTCCAATTTTTAATGTTATAGATTCAGGTGTTTTTGCAGTAAAAGATTCTGGTNTACAGAATATCGGNGTTATCGCGACTCCCTCAACTATTGATAGTAAAACTTACACCAATAGATTGAAGAAGGTGAAAAACATAAAAAAAATTATTAGTAAACAATGTCCAATATTCGTTCCTATAGTAGAGGAGGGTCTTAAGTCTAAAGGATATATTGACCAAATTATTAGTGAAAATCTTAATATTTTTAAAAAAAATAAAATTGATGGCTTAATACTTGGCTGTACACATTATCCGATCTTAAANGGAAAAATTAAAAAATTTTTAGGTCCAAATGTAAAAATTTTTGATTCTTCAGTTGAAATAGCTAAGACCATAAAGATCCAATTGGGTTTAACAAAAAAAAATAAAAATCTTAAAAAAGAAGTGTATCTTACAGATGGATCTAAGTATTTTAAGACTGCATTAAGAAGTATGTTTAATAATGTAAATTTTAATGTAAAAATAATTGATATCAGATAAGAGATTCTTACCTGATATCAAGTTTTTTATCCTAATTTTTTAATTTCATCAGTCAAAGCTGGGAGCACATCAAANAGATCNCCACAAATACCGTAATCACACTTCTGGAAAATNGGTGCNTCTGGATCTTTATTGATNGCAACTATGACTTTAGAAGANCCCATTCCAGCATAATGTTGTACTGAGCCNGAAATNCCAACAGCAACATATAGATTAGGTGATACGACNTTACCAGTCTGACCAACTTGCATCTCGTAAGGAACCCATCCAGAATCAACCGCTGCCCTTGATGCGCCAGCACCTGCTCCAATTGAATCAGCAAGATCATAAACAATTTTAAAATTATCGCCATTTGCCATTCCACGACCACCTGAAACAATTTTATCTGCCTCTGTAAGTTCAGGTCTTTCTTTTGGAATGATTTTAGTTTCTATTACTTTATAATTATCATCAGCTGGGAGGTCAACTGTTTCAGAAATAACTTCGGGACTCCCAGATCCCTCAATAGGCTTAAATGCATTAAGTCTAATTGTTGCAATCATTGGTTTTACATCATGAAAACTAACGGTAGCTATAGATTTACCTGAATACTTGTATCTCTTAACTTGAAGAGTTGATTCAGAACTAAGGTCTATATCAATTGCATCAATTGCAAGACCAGCGCCTGTTCTTGAAGCCACTCTAGGTAAATAATCTTGATTCTTTAGAGTGTTTCCACCTAATACAATATCAGGATTATTCTTTTTAATAATTTCTGAGAGTGCAGCCGCATATAAAGATGGATTAAAATCTTTTAATGCAGGGTTTTCTATTTTATAAAACTTTTCAGCCCCATATTTACCAAGATCAGCTTCAATGGCACCTGAACTTTCACCTATAAAAACTGCACATATTGTTGAATTATTTTTCTCTTTTAACTTTGATGCAGCAGCTAAAACCTCATAAGTAACATTACGTACTTTGTCTTGTGCTGTATCAACTAATACCCAAATTTCACTCATTTTTTTCTCCTATATAATTTTTGCTTCTTCCCTTAATAATTTAGCTAGTTCAGAAGATGCTTGTTGAACATCGTTACCTTCAATAACTTTTAAACTACGAGTTATTGTTGGTATTTCTATTGAATCTGTTTTTACTCTTGATCCTGCCACACCTAAAGCGTCTGCAGATATACCAATTTCATCAGAATTAATATCTCCCGGCCCAACTTCTTCACATGGTTTTTTCTTGGCTTTCATAATACCTGGTAAGGAAGCATATCTCGGTTCATTAATTCCTTGTTCAACAGTTATGATTGCAGGAAGTTTGAGTTCCCTGATTTCTTCTCCACCTTCAATAACAGAAGTTACTTTTGCAGTTTTGGAGCTTTCATCTACCTCGACTTTTGATGCTAGAGTTGCTTGCGGAATTCCCAACTCCTCTGCTACTTGAATAGGAACTTGGTTAGATTCTTCATCAATCCATTTTTTGCCTGCAATGATTAAATCTATATCTCCTAATGATTTTATCTTAGAGCCGATAACTTTACCCAATGCATAAGGGTCCATATCCGCAAAAGAATCATCTTTAATATGAACTCCACTATCTCCCCCCATAGCTAAAGACGTTCTTATTGCATCGACTGAGCGATCAGCTCCTACGGTAAGTATTACTACTTCAGCTCCAGTTTTTTCTTTTATTTGAACTGCTTCTTCCACAGCAAATTCATCAAAAGGATTTAAAATCCATTTGATATCATCGGTTTGTATCCCATCTCCCGAAGAATTGGTTTGAATTTTTGCTTCAGTGTCAGGAGTTTGCCTAACAATTACTAGAATTTTCAATTTTTTCCCCCTTGGCGACTTAAAAAGTACCAAGGAAATTTTAAGTAATAGAGGACTAAAGTCAAGATACAAAACAGTTTTTTTACATTTTTCTTCTATCGATTAAAGATTTAGCTAAAGTATTTTTATCTATATAATCTAGTTCTGACCCGAGTGGCATTCCTATTGCAATTCTTGATATTTTTTTACAATAAACCTGAATCTGTTCTTTTATATGCTGTGCGGTAAATTCTCCATCGTTGGTAGGATCAGTTGCAAAAATTATTTCATTAAATTTATTTTTTTTAATCCTATTTATAAGGTGATTTATTTTTAAATCCTCTGGCTTTATTCCTTTAGAAACAGATAATAATCCTTGAAGAACATGGTATTGACCGTTGTATTCTCCACTATTCTCAATAGATATAAGGTCAAACATGTTTTCTACTACGCATAAAGTTCTTAAATCTCTAGCCCCAGATAGTCTGTTACAACTCTTATCACTACAATCAGGATCTTTATCAAATATAAAGTTATTACACATCTTGCAAGTTCTGACTTTTTTTCTAGCTTCAACCATAGATTTAGCTATTTCAAGTGTTAAATTTGGTGGATTCTTCATTAAAAAAAGAGCTAATCTTGAAGCCGTTTTTTCACCTATGCTAGGAAACTTGGACAAAGACTCTATTAATTGATCAAATTCTTTACCTAAAATTTTATTTTTCATATAACTTATAAAAGACCAGGTGGAATACCCATCGAGGATGCAACTTCTCCCATTTTGTCTTTAATTTTTTCTTTCCCTTTATCTAAAGCTTCATTAACTGCAGCTTGAATTAAATCCTCTAGCATATCTTTATCACCGGATTCCAAAACCTCATTTTCAATATGAATAGATGTTATTTCTCCTTTTGCTTTGGCTTCAACTTTTACCATTCCTCCACCAGAAGTAGTTTCCACAATTTCGTTTCCTGCTTTCTCTTGAATCTCTTCCATTTGTTTCTTCATTTTTTCTGCTTGCTTCATCATATTTTTCATATTTAAGTTTCCAGGCATTTTCATTCTTGATTCTCCTTTTCAATTTCTAAAATTCTGCAATCAAATGTATCGAAAAGACTTTTAATTGACTCTGATTCGAATAGTTTATCTTTATTTTCTTTTAAATTGAAGGAATTTGTATCAACGTGGGTCTCAATGGTTGAACCATTCTTTTTTTCTTCATTAGATTTTTCCTTATTATCTATATTAAATCTTTTAAGGTCTTTATTTTTATCAATATTATCATTATTTATAGTTTTTACTTTTTTTTTTGGCTCTTCATCACTAATTGTTTCAAAACTTATGAAGTCAGAGATTAAACATAATTTAATAATAGCAGTCTCGGTAGAAATTTTAACATTTGGACTTTTAATTATTGAATCATATGAATTAATTAAGTTATCAAAAATATTTTCAAATTCATGCACCGAGAATTCTTCAAATCTGGTTAAAATATCCTCTTCAATTTTTTCAATTGTTGAATCTTCACTATTTATTTTCAATTTTGCATAGATTAAGCTTCTGAAAAAAAACATTAGGGATAAAATAAATTTTTTAATATCATATCCCTTTGAGCAAATCTCTGAAAATATTTCTATNCTTTCTTTTATATTGCCATTCAATATATTGATTGATANTAAATATANTGTTTCTTTAGGCGTTATACCTAATTTAGAAATAGCNCTTTTATATTTTATATCTTTATTTAAAGAGTTTGATAATAATTCTAAAATACTTAAAGAATCTCTAGCGGACCCATTCGCTTCATTAGCCAATAGCTTTATAGATTCCTCATCTATATTTATGTTTTCAGAGTCACAAACATTTTTTACTAGATCTTCAATTTTAGTTGAATTTAAATTTGTGAAACTTATTAACTGACATCTAGAAGAAATTGTAATAGGAATTTTCTCAACTTCTGTAGTTGCTAATATAAAAATAGTATTATCATTNGGCTCTTCTAAAGTTTTTAATAANGCATTAAAAGCAGCTTTAGATAACATATGAGCTTCATCTATGATGAATACTTTATATTTACATTTTAGTGAAGAATATTGAGATATATCAATAATATCTCGAATTTGATCAACTCCATTATTTGAGGCAGCATCAATTTCTATAACATCTAAAGACTTTCCGCCATCGATATCTTCTCCAACTTGGGGGTTATTAATTATTTCCTCAGAATTAATAGCTTTTGCAAATATTCTAGCCATTGAAGTTTTACCAATGCCCCTTCCACCACAAAATATTAAAGCATGAGGTATTGAGTTATTTTTGATAAAGCTCTCCAAAATAGAAATAGGCGTTTCTTGACCTANGACTTCATCAAAATTCTTTGGTCTATATTTTCTAGCTAAAACTACATATGACATAACTTTTCCAGGCCGGCTTGCTACCGTTGCTACATTTCTGTCCTGGCGGAGTTCACAAGCCGACGAAAATTNTTCGGAGAGTGTGGGATTCGAACCCACGAGAGGGTTGAACCTCTACACGCTTTCCAAGCGTGCGCCTTCGGCCACTCGGCCAACTCTCCAATNAATTAATATTAACATTTTTAAGAAAATTAGTTTATTAATATTATTTNTATCAAATTCAGGTAAATTTTGAATAATGAAAAAATGGATAATCAAAGAAAAAAAGTTTTTAGAAAATCTTAAAATATTTGATCTCTTTAAATATAAATTACAATCTCCATACAAAAAACAAAAAAAATTTTTTGATTTTTATGTTTTCAATTCTCCTGATTGGATCAATATTCTTCCAATAACCAAAAATAATGAAGTTGTATTTGTTCAGCAGTATAGAGCTGGAACTAATTCCATAACATTAGAACTCCCTGGCGGTATGATTGACCCTGGCGAAAGTGTTTTGTCCTCAGCAAAAAGAGAATTATATGAAGAAACAGGTTATAAATCCAAAAACTGGACAAAGTTGGGATTGGTTCATCCTAACCCCGCAATTATGAATAATTCATGCCATACTTATTTGGCNGAAAATGTAGAATTAATATCAGAGCCTCAAAACTCAGGTAGTGAATATACTCAGGTTAAAACATATCCCTTAGATCAATTAGAAAGTCTAATTATAAAGAAAAAGATTTCTCATTCTTTAGTAATTAATGCAATTTATTGGTATAAAATAATAAGAAAATAAGGGAGAGTGGCGGAACTGGTAGACGCGGTGGTCTCAAAACGAAGACCGGATATCTTTGCAATGCTTATAATTTGTAAATTTTAGTCACAAACATTGCACAAGTATCTATCCTTGCATACACCTTTCCCAAATGTTTGTGTTTTTGATATAATAAACTACTCATGGCGATATGGCGGAATTGGTAGACGCGTCGGATTCAAAATCCGATTCTCGCAAGGGAGTGAAGGTTCGATTCCTTTCACCGGCACATTGCGTTTCTCAACGATAAACCCCCAGTTTTCTGGGGGTTTTTTGTTACTTTTCTAAACTTGAAAAAATAGCGTTTTCACGCAAAATAAAGCAATATTACGCAAAATTTTGCCTCATTTTGCCTCTATTTGCCTCAATATTTTTACCAGGCTTCGCGCAGTTTTAGATTGAACTTATTTGGGAAATAATTAATATGAATTTGAATTATTTTAACAAAACCATTTTTCTAGTTTGTCTAAACTCTCCTGCCTGAATGGTGTAAATATACATCCCA
>NZXA02000003.1 GCA_002697665.2 bacterium | reverse complement strand
AACGCAATTAATTGTAATCGCGGGTAAAGAATACGGTACTGGTAGTTCTAGAGATTGGGCTGCGAAAGGATCCATGTTGTTAGGAGTAAAAGCAGTCTTAGCTGAAAGTTTCGAAAGGATACATCGAAGCAATCTGGTTGGAATGGGTGTTCTTCCGCTTCAATTTTTAGATGGTGAGAATGCTGAATATCATTCATTAACTGGTAATGAGAAATTCACTATTGAGGGTATCAAAGAGGGTTTAAAACCTTTATCAGAAATTAAAATTCAAATTCAGACAGATAATGGTGATAGAAATGAGATAAAAGCTATATGTAGATTAGATTCCTTAGTTGAAGTTGAATATTTTTATAATGGTGGAATCTTACAAACTGTTCTAAGACAGATGGTAAAAACAAATTAAGCATTGTTTTTTCTTTTTTATTTATTAATATATTAATGAATAATTTCAAGGAGATTAATAATGTCACACATTAAAATTCCCAGCGATGGGACAAAAATAACAGTAAATAGCGATGGAACTTATAATATTCCAGATAACCCAATTGTAACTTTCATTGAAGGAGACGGAATTGGTCCAGATTTGTGGGCGGCGTCTGTGAGAGTTTTTGATGCAGCAGTAGAGAAGGCATTTAGTGGATCAAAAAAAATATCTTGGGCAGAAGTTTATGCGGGAGAGAAAGCAGTTGAAATCACAAAAGAATGGTTACCGCAAGAAACAACTGATGTAATAAGCGAATATTTAATATCTATTAAAGGGCCACTGACAACACCTGTTGGTGGTGGTATCAGAAGCTTAAATGTTGCGCTAAGGCAGATTATGGATTTATATGCTTGTGTAAGACCAGTAAGATGGATAAATGGAACTCCTTCTCCTGTAAAAAGCCCAGAAAAAATGGATGTGGTTTTATTTAGAGAAAATACTGAGGACGTATATTCTGGCGTTGAGTATGAAAGTGGAACTGATGAAGCTAATGAAGTAATAGAATTTTTACAAAAAAAATTAAATGCTAACGTTAGAGATTTGTCAGGTATTGGTATTAAGCCTATAAGTGCTTTTGGAACAAAAAGACTAGTTAAAAAAGCTGTTCAATACGCAATCGATAATAATAGAAAAAGTGTAACCTTGGTTCACAAAGGAAATATAATGAAATTCACAGAGGGAGCTTTTAAAGATTGGGGTTACGAGCTAGCAAAGGATGAATTCCCTGAACAAACTATTTCCGAGGATGAGCTATGGGATAAATATGATGGTAAAGCTCCGGAGGGAAAAATTGTTATAAATGATAGAATTGCTGATAATATGCTTCAGCAAATTCTGACAAGAACTGATGAGTATGATGTTCTTGCTCTACCAAACCTAAATGGTGATTATATGTCTGATGCTTGTGCTGCTCAGATTGGTGGACTGGGTCTTGCGCCTGGAGCAAATATTGGTGATGAGATTGCTTTATTTGAAGCAACACATGGAACAGCTCCCAAATATGCAGGTCAAGATAAAGTTAATCCTGGGTCAGTAATACTTTCTGGTGTGATGATGTTTGAACACATGGGTTGGAGAAATGTTGCTGAGTTGATTGTTAAAGCTCTTGAGAAAACAGTTCTTGATAAAGATGTTACATATGATCTTCATAGACAGATTGAAGGTGCAAACCTTTTAAAATGCTCTGAGTTTGGAGATGCGATTATTAAAAATATGGATAATGTTTAGTCCATATTATTTTTTTTTAAGGCGGTTTAGTTGAGTTCTAATCCAAAAATTTCTATTATTGGAGCTGGTAATGTGGGCGCTTCTGCTGCGTACAGAGCTCTTGAGCTTGATTTTTGTGACGTAGTCTTGCTTGATATTGTTGAAGGTCTTCCACAAGGTAAGGCTTTGGATATGACACAAATGCTATCAGTTACTGGAGTGTCATCCCAAGTGATTGGAACCAACTCATATGAAGATACTAAAGACTCTGATGTTGTAATTATAACATCTGGTTTAGCTAGAAAACCTGGTATGAGTAGAGATGATTTAATTTCTACTAACGCTAAGATAATAAAAGATGTAACCGAGCAGGTTGTTAAGTTTTCACCGAATTCGAAAATAATTGTTGTTACCAATCCTTTAGACGCAATGACTTATGTGGCTCATAAAGTTAGTGGCTTTCCTAAAGAAAGGATTATGGGAATGGCTGGAATTTTAGATTCTGCAAGATTTAAAGCTTTTTTATCAATGGAGTTAAATATTTCTGTATCGAAAATAGAAACTTTAGTTTTAGGTGGTCATGGTGACGACATGGTGCCTTTAAAAAATTATACAACAGTCTCAGGTGTGCCAATCTCTCAATTAGTAGAGGATAGTAGATTGAGTGAAATAATTCAAAGAACTAGAGATGGCGGAGCAGAAATTGTTAAATTGCTAAAAACTGGAAGTGCCTTTTATGCCCCAGGTGTTTCGGCTGTCGAAATGGCATACTCTATTATTTTTGATGAAAGGAAGTTATTACCTTGCTGTGTCTTTTCATCAGGACAATATAAAATTAATGAACAATTTGTTGGGTTACCCGTTATACTTTCTAGTAAGGGTGTTGAGAAAATCGTAGATATTGAGCTGACCGAAGATGAACATAAGGAGCTACTAGAATCTGCTTCTCATGTTAAGGAGCTATGCGATCTGATTGACAGTTTTGGAATTTTATAATTTTAGATAACTTAGATGGCAAATTTTATAACAATCTCTTCAGTATTAAAAAAAATTATAATAGCTGTTACAGGTATTTCTCTTTTTCTTTTTCTGATTGTTCATCTGCTCGGAAACATAACAATTTTTACTGGTTCACCACCTGGAAGAGATTTTAATGCCTATGCCCATTTTTTAGAATCTTTCGGAATATTATTTACAATAGCAGAGCTTGGGCTTTTAGGTTTCTTTGGTCTACATATTACCACTTCACTATATACAAATCTCATAAATTATAAATCCAGGAAATCAAGGTATGCAGTTTCAAATTTTGCAGGTGGTAAAAGTAAAAAAACCTATGCGTCGACTTCAATGGTAATTACTGGAGTTGTAGTAATGGCCTTTTTGATATGGCATGTTTTACAGTTCAGATTTGGCCCTTATTATGAAACTATATATTTATCTGTTAACGGGGGGGAGCCAGTTCGCGATTTGTATAGATTAATTACAGAAGAATTTTCAAATATTTGGGTAGTTTTAGGCTATACAGTAGCGCTGTCACTATTATCGCTACATTTGGGACATGGTTTTTGGAGTTCATTTCAGTCTCTCGGAATTTATGGTAAAACATTTACTAGGGTAACTTATAGTATAAGTTATCTTTTAGGGTTAATTATAAGTTTAGGTTTTCTTGTAATTCCTTTATACATTTTTTGGATTAATTAGGTTAAATATAAGTATGAGTAGTATAAAAGCAGCGTTACCTGAAAAAGAAATTATCACTCATGTGAAAAAACTTGACGGTAAATCCCCGGGAGGTGATTTGCATGATAAATGGTCAAAATATAAATCTGAAATGAAACTCGTTAACCCTGCTAATAAAAGAAAATACAATATTATAGTTGTGGGTTCTGGTTTAGCAGGTGGATCTGCTTCAGCAACACTTGCAGAGTTAGGATATAACGTCAAAACATTTTGCGTTCAAGATACACCAAGGAGAGCTCACAGCATTGCAGCTCAAGGTGGAATCAATGCCGCAAAAAATTACCAAAACGATGGTGATAGTGTTCAAAGACTTTTTATTGATACTATTAAAGGTGGAGATTACAGAGCCAGAGAAGCTAATGTGTACAGGCTAGCTGAGGTGAGCACGAATATAATTGACCAGTGTGTTGCTCAAGGTGTTCCATTTGCAAGAGATTATGGAGGCTTGTTAACAAATAGATCATTTGGAGGAGCTCAAGTATCAAGAACATTTTATGCAAGGGGCCAAACAGGACAGCAGCTTTTGCTTGGCGCTTATAGTTCTATGATGCGACAAGTTTCAAAAAAACAAATAGAACTATTTACAAATAAAGAAATGTTAGACCTAATCATAATTGACGGTAAGGCAAGAGGTATAGTTGTAAGAGATTTAAAAACTGGCGATATTGAAAAACATACTGCTGAGGCAGTAGTTTTATGCTCTGGTGGATATGGGAATGTTTTTTTTCTATCCACAAATGGTAAAAATTCTAATGCGACAGCTGCATGGAGATGTCATAAAAAGGGAGCCTTAATGGCTAATCCTTGTTTTGCTCAAATTCATCCCACATGCATACCAGCTTCTGGTGAGTATCAATCAAAGTTGACCCTAATGTCAGAAAGTCTCAGGAATGATGGGAGAGTTTGGGTTCCTAAGTCTGCTGATGACAAGCGTGCTTCCGAAGATATTCCTGAAAACGAAAGAGATTATTTCCTTGAAAGAATGTATCCGGCTTATGGAAACTTGGTTCCTAGAGATGTTGGATCCAGGGCTATTAAAAGAGTATGTGATGAGGGTAAAGGTCTTGGAGCAACAGGAAGAGCCGTTTATCTTGATTTTGGAAGTGCTATGGAGCGCCTAGGAGAGAAAAATATTTCCGATAAGTATGGGAATTTATTTGATATGTATGAAACAATCACAGGAGAAAGCCCTTATAAAAAACCTATGAGAATTTATCCTGCAATTCATTACGTTATGGGTGGCTTATGGGTTGATTACGATTGTATGAGTAATATCCCAGGGTTGTTCGTTTTAGGAGAGGCTAATTTTTCAGATCATGGTGCCAATAGGTTGGGTGCAAGTGCTTTAATGCAAGGCTTGGCGGACGGATATTTTGTTATTCCTTATACTTTAGGAAATTATCTTGCAAATAACTCATTGGATGCCGTATCAGAGACTGCTGATGAATTCAAAGAATCAATTGATGAAGTAAAAAAGCGAAATGATTCATTGTTAAAGATTAAAGGATCTTCAACTGTCCTTGAACTTCACAGAGAACTTGGGGCAATTATGTGGGATTTGGTGGGTATGGCAAGAACTAAAGATTCTCTTGCGCAAGCTTTAGAGAAAATACCACAAATCAAAGATAAGTTTTGGAATGATTTAAGTTTAATGGGCAGTGATGACAACTTGAATAAGTCTCTTGAAAATGCTTCAAGGCTTGCAGACTTTATTGAGCTAGGTGAATTAATGGCTTTAGATGCTTATGACAGAGAAGAATCTTGTGGAGCTCATTTCAGGGAAGAATATCAAACGAGTGAAGGTGAACCCTTAAGAAATGATGAAAAATATGCATATGTGTCTGCGTGGGAATATATTCCTGATTCACCCTCAATACTTCACAAAGAAGATTTAAATTATGAATTTGTTGAAATGACACAAAGGAACTATAAATAATGTCTAATACTATAAATTTAAAGCTTCAGGTCTGGCGCCAAGAAAATGCGGATTCATCAGGTGACTTTCATTATTACTCAATGGAAGATGTACCTGTTGATATCTCTTTTTTGGAAATGCTGGATATTTTGAATGAGAATCTTACTAAAAGTGGGATTGTGCCTATTTCATTTGATAGTGATTGTCGTGAAGGAATATGTGGAACTTGTGGCTTTGTAATCAATGGAATTGCTCATGGACCACAGGCTAGGACAACTGTATGTCAATTGCATATGCGACACTTTAATGATGGAGATACTCTTGTGATTGAACCGTTTAGAGCAACACCCTTTAAAATTGTTAAAGACTTAGTAGTGGACAGAGGATCATTTGATAAAATTATTCAAGCTGGAGGTTATGTCTCTATTAATACTGGCAATGGTCCTGATGCCAACAGCATTTTAATTGGTAAAGAGGATGCTGAAGAAGCGTTTGATTCGGCAGCTTGTATAGGATGTGGAGCTTGTGTCGCCTCTTGTCCAAATGCCTCTGCAGCTCTATTCACTAGCGCAAAAATTTCACATTTACTTCAGCTTCCACAAGGACAAGTAGAACAAAGGGCCAGAGTAAAGTCAATGGTGGACAAAATGGATGAAGAAGGTTTTGGTGCATGTTCTAATCATGCAGAATGTGAAGCTGTATGTCCAAAAGGTATTTCAATCAAAAATATTGCCAATATGAGAAGAAGCCTAATTAAATCTATTGTTAAGTAAAATATTCTGTTAAAATCTATTATCTTTTATTACATGGGGGTCTCTATGAATATTCATGAATATCAAGCTAAGGATTTATTTAGAAAATTTAATATTAATACTTCAGAAGGTAAAGTTTTCGAAAGTGGAAAAGACGCAGAGGATTATGCTAGATCATTAAACTCAAAAGAGTATGTTGTTAAGGCTCAAATTCATGCAGGAGGTAGAGGTAAGGCTGGTGGCGTAAAATTGGTAAAAACGCCCGAGGAAGTAGGGTCAACTGTTCAAGAAATGTTAGGAATGACTTTGGTTACTCATCAGACAGGTCCAGAGGGTAAGTTAGTAAATAAAGTATATGTAGAAAACTCCTCAATAATTGATAAAGAATATTATTTGTCAATTGTGACAGATAGATCTACTGAAAAAAATGTAATTATCGCAAGCCCTGAGGGTGGAATGGACATAGAAAAAGTAGCAGATGAAACTCCCGAAAAACTTCTTACACAACCAATAGACCCCGTAAGTGGTATTCAACCTTTTCACATTAGAAAAATTGCTTATTTTTTGGGTTTTAATAAAGATCAAACAAAGCAACTTGGTCCTATTCTTTCAGGTATTTATAAATTGTATACTGAAATGGACTGTGCATTAGTCGAAATAAACCCTTTGATTTCGACAGATGAAGGAGAAATAAAAGCTCTAGATGCTAAAATCAATTTTGATGATAATGCCGAATTTAGACATAAAGAATTCATTGATTTGCACGACCCAACAGAGGAAGAGCCACTAGAATTAGAAGCAAAAAAATGGGGATTCAGTTTTGTAAAACTAGATGGCAACATCGGATGTCTTGTTAATGGAGCGGGACTAGCAATGGCTACAATGGATATTATAAAATTCCATGGTGAAGAGCCTGCTAATTTTCTAGATGTCGGTGGCGGTGCTTCAGTTGAGCAAGTAACTCAAGCTTTCAAAATGATATTAAGTGATCAAAATGTTAAAGCAATCCTAGTAAATATTTTTGGCGGGATTATGAAGTGTGACACTATCGCTGATGGGATAATAATTGCTGCAAAAGAGGTAGGTATTAAAGTACCTTTGGTTGTAAGACTGGAAGGAACAAATGTCGAATTGGGTAAAAAGATTTTAGAGGAATCTGACTTAAATATAACTACAGCAGATACAATGAAAGATGCTGCATCTACAGTTGTTTCCTTGATTTAATTTATGTTTTATACCTTGACAACTCCTATTTAATGCTTAATTTCAAATATAGATAGAAATAGGAGTGTTTTTTATGGGTAAAGTTATAGGAATTGATCTAGGGACTACTAATTCATGTATATCCTTTGTGGAGAGCGGCGAACCAAAAGTTATAATTAATGAAGAGGGAAACAGAACTACACCATCAGTAGTTAGCTTTGGTAAAGAATCAGAAATTTTAGTTGGTGAACCCGCTAAAAGGCAAGCCGTTGTCAATCCAGAAAAAACAATTTATTCAGCTAAAAGATTAATAGGAAGGAGATTTGAAGAAACTGATGAAGATAGAAAAGTTCTTCCTTATGAAATTGTCAAAAATAAGAACGGAGATGCTTGGATTCAGGTTGAAAACAAGGACTATTCTCCCTCTCAAATTTCTGCAAACGTTTTAACAAAACTTAAACAAGCTGCCGAATCTTTCCTTGGATCAACTGTTTCAGATGCAGTTATCACTGTGCCAGCATATTTCAATGACAGCCAGAGACAAGCTACTAAAGATGCTGGCAAAATTGCTGGACTAAACGTTGAAAGAATAATCAATGAGCCTACNGCTGCAGCTCTAGCGTATGGTTTTGATAAGAAGAAAGATGGATTAGTAGCAGTATACGACCTTGGAGGTGGAACATTTGATGTCTCGATTTTAGAAATTGGTGATAATGTAATAGAAGTAAAATCTACAAATGGTGATACATCTCTGGGCGGAGATGATTTTGATAGACAGATTATAGATTANTTAATTGATGAATTTAAAAAAGAAAATGGAGTAGATTTAAGTTCCGATAAAATGGCTCTACAAAGGTTAAGAGAAGCTGCGGAAAAAGCTAAAATAGAGCTTTCTTCTTCACTTGAAACGGAAATTAATCTTCCTTTTATTACTGCTGATCAAAATGGTCCGAAGCATTTATTGATAAAAGTATCTAGATCAAAATTTGAGCAGATAATTGATTCAAAAATCAAATCTTCCCTTATCCCATGTAAGAATGCTCTTGATGATGCAGGCTTAAAACCTTCTGATATCAACGAGGTTATTCTTGTCGGTGGATCTACAAGAATTCCTTTAGTTCAAAAAGTAGTTAAGGATTTTTTTGGAAAAGAACCTCATAAGGGAATAAATCCTGATGAGGTTGTTGCACTTGGCGCAGCAATACAAGGGGCTGTTCTTTCAGGTGATGTTAAAGATGTACTTCTATTAGATGTAGCACCTTTATCCTTGGGTATTGAAACTCTCGGAGGCGTGAATACACCAATTATTAATAGGAATACAACTATACCTACAAAACAGAGTCAAATTTTTTCAACAGCGCAAGATAACCAGCCGAGCGTTGAGATTCATGTAACTCAAGGTGAAAGATCAATGGCCACTGACAATAGAACTTTGGCAAAATTTATCTTAGATGGTATTTCTCCTGCTCCAAGAGGTATTCCCCAAGTTGAGGTTACATTTGATATCGATTCAGATGGTATATTAAATGTCTCTGCAGTCGATAAAGCAACCAACAAAGAGCAAAAGATTAAGGTTGAGGCATCATCGGGCTTATCATCTGATGAAATTGATGAAATGGTAAAAGATGCTGAATCAAAAGCTGATGAAGATAAAACAAAAAAAGATTTGATTAACGAAAGAAACTCTCTCGATCAGCTTATTTATTCAACTGAAAAAGCAATTAATGAAAATAGCGATAAAATTGATGATAATGAGAAAAAGGATATTGATTCTGCATTAGAAAAAGCAAAAGAAGTAGTAAAATCTGATAGCATTGAAGATATCAAGTCTGCGTCTGATGAATTAACAAAAGTGTCACATAAATTAGCTGAAAAAATGTATGCTGAGGCATCTAAAGCCCAAGAGGATCAAGCTACTAATGAGGAAGAAGATAGTAAAGAAAAGAAAGATGAAAAAGAGGAAGTTATTGATGCTGAATTTACTGATAAATAGTTGTAAATAAAGTATTTAATGTTAACATTTCAGACTATGAAAAAAGATATACATCCAAATGTGAGAAAAGTTCTTTTTAANGATATTACTACTGATGAAAACTTTATAATTGACTCTTGTGTTGAAACAGAAGAGAAAACAACACATGAAGGAGTGGAATATCCTCTTGTTAAAGTTGAAATATCAAGTTCATCACATCCGTTTTATTCTGGCAAAGAAAGAAGTGGTGGAACTACTGGAAGAATTGAAAAGTTTAATAAAAAATATAAGTTAAAGCAGTAAAATGGCATCTGTTGTCGGCCAAAACCCTCTATTTAGAGATCCAAACTATAATCTATCACTAAAGCCAAAGATTCATAAATCCGCCTTTATTGCTCCTAATTCTTCAATCATAGGTAATGTTGAAATTGGTGAGTTTTCATCAGTTTGGTATAACTGTGTTCTAAGAGGAGATAATAATTATATTAAAATCGGAGAAAGAACAAATGTTCAAGATGGTACGATTATACATATTGATTCGAATAAATATCCTACACATATTGAAAATGATGTAACAATTGGCCATGGATGTATAATTCATGCATGCACAATGCGTAGCAGAATTTTAATAGGAATGGGTGCAATAGTTTTAGATGGAGCTGAANTCCGATGTAACACAATTATTGCAGCNGGNTCTTTNNTTCCTCCTGGAATGTATTTAGAGCCTGGATCACTATATATGGGATCACCNTGCAAGAGANTAAGATCAATNAANGAGGATGATTATAGATTAATAATTGAATCTTCNAAGAANTATGTAGCAAATTCAATTTTACATAAAAAATATAATGAAAGCAGCAGCGATTGATTTAGGAACAAATGCATTCAGATGTTTAATTAGAAANATAGATTCTAATTATGACACTGANATAAAAATTAGGTATTTTNTNGGANTAGGAAAATTCTTAGATAAAAATAATANATTAAATNTACCTGNTAAATATTATTCTGCCTTAGATAATATTTTTAATGTAATTAGTNAAAATTNTGTAAAAAAAATACATATAGTTGGNACTAGTGTTTTTAGAGATTCTNTAAATAGAAATGAAATACTTTTAGATTTTAAAAATAGATATAAACAAGAATTGAATATAATAGATCCNAAGANTGAAGCTNAACTNACCTCATTAGGAGTAAATACATTATTTACTAATCCTGATTCTGATAAAATTATTGTTGATATTGGNGGTGGTAGTACTGAAATAATCTTTATGTCGCAACAACAAATNGTATNTTTTTATTCTNTAGANTTGGGTGTTATAAAATTNTATAAAGAGTTTAAAGANATAAATTCTTTTTCAATAGAGAAAACTAAACNAATAAAAGATTTTGTAAAAAAAGNAATTCNANNATCNAATATATCATTAAATAATATTGAAAANTATCAAATAGTTTTTAATTCAGGAACATCGACTACNTTNGCNGCNATNTCAAAAAATTTAAAAAATTATGANAGCAGCATTATCAATAAGGTTAGTTTATCNATNACAGAAACTTATGAAATACTGAATATACTAGCTAGCAAGACNGCAAAACAAAGGCTTTTGNTAANCGGTNTAGAAAAAGGAAGGGAAGAAGTTATTGTATATGGAATAATNATATTGACTACTTTGATGGAATATTTTAATAAATCACGGTTTTTAGTTTCAGATAGAGGTGTTTTAGAAGGTATTTTTAAAAAATACATTGAGATTTAAATATTTATGACTATATTAAAAATGGAGTAANTATGACTGAAAATAATAATTTAGATACAAAAGAAAATACANAAGATGAANAAAATAAATTATTCTTTAAATCCTTTTCTGATTTTAAAGATTTTATTGAAANTTCNAAGTATTCGATTANATCTATTAGCGAAAACGAAATTATTTTTAAGTTTGATGATAAGGATCAAACAACNAATTTTTTTACNATGGTTNTCNATGAGGANGTTGANGCTNTTTTGAAATTGAAAGATAATTTAGAGTNAGCAAAAAAAGAATTGAATGAAAAATTATTAAGATTAGCNGCNGAGTTTGAAAANTANAAAAAAAGAAATTTAATCGAAAAAAAACAAGCTACGTATATTGCNAAAGAAAACATGTTAAGAGANCTTTTATTTTTTATCGATAATTTTGAAAGNGGTCTNAACTTATATGAAAATACACAAAAAGATACTGATTTTTTCAAAGGTATGAAAAGCGTTGAAAAAGATTTCCAAACTTTTTTGGAAAAAAATAATATAAAAAAAATTAATGTAAATACAGGGGATGATTTTAACCCTAATTTTCACCAAGCTTTGGAGCTTAAAAAATCAGACGAATTTGATTCAAATAAAATATTAGAGGTCATTCAAACTGGTTATAGTTTAGATGATAAACTTTTGAGACCATCTTTGGTTATTGTATCATCTGGAGCTGATAATGAGTAAAGACTATTATTCAACATTAGGAATTGATAGGAATTCAAGTGAGGAGCAAATTAAGAAAGCTTATAAAAAATTGGCTCTCAAATATCATCCAGATCGAAATAAAAACGACAAAAAAGCAGAAGAAAAATTTAAAGAAATTAATGAAGCCTATCAAGTATTAGGAGATCAAGAAAAAAAATCACAGTATGATACTTTTGGAACAGTAAATCCAGGAGCTGGAGGAGGAGGTTTCTCAGGTGGATTTCCTGGCGGTTTTCCAGATTTAGATGATCTCATTAATGATTTTTTTGGTGGAGGCCGATCGAATTCTAGAAGATCTAGAAGAGAAAATTCACAATATAAGGGTAGGGATCTTAGATTTGATGTGTCTATATCTTTTGATGAAGCAGTTAAGGGAATTAAAAAAAATATTTCTTTAAGAAGAGCGAGAACATATAAAGTTTGTAAAGCATGTAATGGAACTGGTGAGCTTAATTATTCACAAGGTATGTTTTCTGTTAGTAGGACCTGCGGCTCCTGTGGTGGAGCAGGAGCTTTTGCTGATGATACTGAGAATAAGAAATTAGAAGTTAAAATTCCAGCAGGTGTTGATAATGGTACAAGATTAAGAATGACTGGTGAAGGCGATGCAGGAATAAATAATGGACCAAGTGGTGATTTATATATAGATATTACCGTGAAAGAACACCCATTTTTTAAAAGAGAGGATGAGAATATACTTTGTGAAGTTCCTATTAGTATTTCGAATGCGGTCTTAGGAGGAAGTATTGAAATACCTACTTTAGATGGGACTTCAGATTTAAAAATTCCTGCAGGTGTTCAGCCTGGCCAGCTAATGAGATTAAAAGGTAAGGGTATCAAAATTTTAAATAGAGAATCTTATGGTGATCTTTTTGTAAAGCTTAATATTGTTATACCCAAGACAGTTAATAGCAAGCAAAAAAAATTACTTGAAGAATATCAAATTGAAGTTGAAAAGGACTCTAAAAATCCATTCTCAGAATATATTAATAAAGTTAAAGAATTTTTCGAATAATTCTATCCACCTGCAATTGCAGGGATAATTGAAACAGTATCATCTTCCTTAATTTCGGATTTTGGACCATCCAAAAATCTAATATCTTCATCATTAATATATATATTAATAAATTTTCTTATCGATCCATCTGATTCACAAACTTTATTTTTTATACCTGGAAACTGATTATCTAAGTCATCTAAAAGTTCACTTACTGTTTTTGCCTCTGAATTAACTTCATCTTTTTCATTTGTTAACCTTCTTAGTGGTGTTGGTATTCTTACTAAAGCCATAGTTATTCTCCTTAATATTTAATTTCGTTAAATTCTTCTAATTTTGCATTAATTATATCTGGTTTTTTTATTTTATTTATCAATGGATCTTGAGTTTTTAAGCCATTACCTGTTATAACCAAAACTAAATCCTCATCTTTATTAATTTTTCCATTTTCAAGCATTTTAATTGTACAACCTAATGTCACTCCACCAGCAGTTTCTGTAAAAATTCCTTCAGTTTCTGCCAACAATTTCATCGCATTTACAATTTCCTCATCTGAAACATCTTCAGAGTAAGAATTAATATCATTTATTAAGTTTATTGCATTTATACCATCNGCAGGNTTACCAATTGCTAAGGATTTTGCAATTGTATCAGGTTTGACAGGTTTAAATGCCTCCCACCCATTTTTTATAGCTGTGGATATTGGAGAGCATCCTGATGCTTGAGCACCATAAATTTTTGTATTGTTATCATCCACCATACCTAAATCAACCAATTCTCTTACTGATTTATAAATTTTAGTTAATAAAGATCCNGAAGCCATACATACAACAATATTTTTAGGGGCTTTCCATCCAAGTTGTTCAATAATTTCGTATCCAACGGTTTTAGAACCTTCAGCATAATAAGTTCTGAGATTTATATTTACAAAACCCCATTTATTAGAACCAATAACTTCTGTACATAGTCTATTAACATCATCATAGTTCCCTTTCACGCCGACAACATTTTTCCCATATATAGATGTTCCAAGAATTTTAGCTTCCTCAAGATTTGATGGGATAAATATAAAACTTTTAAGGTTGGCTGATGCAGATTGTGCAGCTACAGAATTTGCTAAATTACCAGTTGATGCACAGCCAACTGTATCATATCCAAGTTCTACAGCTTTAGAAAGAGCAACTGCAACAACTCTATCTTTAAAAGATAAAGATGGAAAATTGACTCCATCATTTTTAATGTATAAGTTTTTTACACCTAAAATTTTTCCAAGATTATTTGCTTTAATAAGAGGAGTAAAGCCAGTATTAAGTCCTACAGTGGGTTCATTATCTAAAGGTAATAATTCTTTATATCTCCACATATTCTTAGGCCTTTTTGAAATCTTGTCTATCGTTAATTCCTTTTTAATCTTGTCATAATCGTAACTTGGCTCAAGAGGCCCAAAGCAATCATCACAAACGTATAGGGCTTGTTTTTCAAATTCACAAGCAGGACTACATTCTTTACATTTCAAACAAGTTACAAAAGACATAAAATGCTCCTAATTATCACGTAACTCGAAGAGGAAAGATTTTTGAANAAAAACCTTTTCTCCGTTTAGCATTTCTTTAAAGTCGTTGCAAGTAGAGTTAAATGACGACCTTGTGAATTATAATAAATTAATAATAAAAAAACAACAAAAAGATTTAATTATGAAAGGTATAATAGATTTATGTATGAAAAAATAGAAGATAAAGGTCTTAATATTTATAGATTCTTAGTTGAGAATAGTGATAGAAATATTAACTATATACTTGAGTGTTCAAGAACTAAAGACTGTGTGATAATTGACCCTCTAGATAAAGATTCTATAGATAAAATTATAATTAANAATAATTTGAACCCTAAACTAGTTTTAAATACTCATGCGCACCCAGACCATATTGCATACAACTCATATTTTATGGAAAAATATAAAATAAAACTAAATGCACATAACATCTGTAAAGATCTATTCGTGCACGAATTTGATAACATATTTGAGAATGATATTGTTAAAATCGGAGATTTAAAACTTAAGGTTTTACATACACCAGGACATTGCCCTGAACATATATCTTTGATAGTAAATAAATATATATTTTGTGGAGATACTATATTTGGATGTGGAGTAGGCAATGTAAAGTTTCGCGGAGATGTATCCATGCTATTTAGAACAATTCATCATAAAATGAANAATTTACCCGATAATCTAAAGTTATTGCCAGGACACGATTATNTTGAGAATAATTTGAAATTTTTAGATTCAATAATTGTTGATGATAATGATTTTGCATCCGAAATAAAAAATTTTTTATCAGACTGTAAAAATACTGAACTCTCAGAAGTCAAAGATATTAGATTCGAAAAAAAATATAATCCTTTCTTNAGGATTGATGAATTTTCTTTCTTAGATTTGCTTAAAACTTCAGATGAATTTAGTAATTTGAATATGGAGCAAAGATTTAAACTGCTGAGAGATATGAGAGATGAGTGGTAAAAAAAATGAAAAAATCGAAAGTTTTTAAAGAGCTTGATAGACTATGTAGAGATGAAATTATNCTTATGGATGGTCCATTGGGCACTATGGTTCAAAAACATAAGTTGCAAGAAGAAGACTATAGAGGAGATTTGCTAAAAAATCATAGTTTAGATTTAAAGGGTAATAATGAAATTCTAAATATTACACGCCCTAATATTATTAAAGAAATTCATAAATCTTATATCAACTCTGGCTCTAAAATTATAGAAACAAATACTTTTGGTGCAACATCAATCGCACAATCTGACTATAAATTAGAACATCTTGTAGAGAAGATGAATATAGAATCTGTAAAAGTTGCAAAAGATGCTATAGATGAGAGTANTAGCGATATTGATAAATCCAAGATTTTTATTGCTGGAGCTATGGGGCCAACCAATAGAACTGCTTCAATCTCTCCTGACGTTGAAGATCCAGGAAAACGAAATATAACTTTTGACGAACTTGTAAATGCATATTATATTCAAGCAAAAAGCTTGCTAGTTGGTGGTGTTGATATATTTCTACCAGAAACAACTTTTGATACATTAAACCTTAAAGCTGCTTTATTCGCCTTGGAAAATCTATTTGAAGAGGTTGGAGAGAGATTCCCAGTATTCATTTCGGTCACTTTTTCCGATAAGTCTGGAAGAACTCTGTCTGGTCAAACCATCAGAGCTTTTTGGGAATCAATAAGGCATGCAAATCCTTATTCAGTTGGTATGAACTGCGGCCTTGGAGCAGATTCTTTAATCGGATATGTGAAAGAACTGAAAAATTATGCAAATTGTAAAGTATTTTGTTATCCAAATGCGGGCCTACCAAATCCATTATCAGATACAGGTTATGACGAATTACCTGTGGATACTGCAAAAGCCTTAACTCCATATTTTGAAAATAATATTTTAGATTTTGTTGGTGGATGCTGTGGTACTACTCCTGATCATATCTTTGAAATTTCCAAAGTTTTGAAGAAATTTAAGCCTGTAAGTTCATCTCCTAAGAAGCTGCTTCCTTCATTTAGTGGTCTAGAGCCTTTAGAGCTTAACAATATAAATAATTTTTTTGTAATAGGTGAAAGAACTAATATTACAGGCTCCCCAAAATTCTNTAAGCTAATTAAAGATGAAAATTATGAGGAGGCAATGGAGATAGCTAAACAGCAGGTTCAAAATGGAGCTCACATAATTGATATTAATTTTGATGAAGGTATGCTGGACGGCGAGAAATGTATGCAGAAATTTTTAAATTTAATTGCTTCNGATCCTGACATAATTAAAGTTCCGTTGATGATAGATAGTTCAAAATTTAGTGTAATCGAATCTGGATTAAAATGTATTCAAGGTAGAGGTATTGTAAATTCCATTAGTNTAAAGGAGGGCGAAGAGGAGTTTCTTAAACAAGCCAAAATAATACAGAANTATGGAGCATCAGTTGTTGTAATGGCGTTTGATGAAAGTGGCCAGGCAACAGAAATTGATACAAAAGTTAATATATGTAAAAGAGCTTATGATCTGCTAACTCAAAAAGTTAATTTTAATGCAACCGAAATAATTTTTGACCCAAACATATTGACAATTGCAACCGGTATTGAAGAGCATAAAAAATATGCAATTAATTTTTTAGAAAGTATTCCAAAAATTAAAAAATTATGTCCAGGTGCGATGGTGAGTGGTGGAATCAGTAATTTGTCTTTTGCGTTCAGAGGTAACAATAAAGTAAGAGAAGCTATGCACTCAGTATTTTTATACCATGCAAAAAAAGCAGGATTGGATATGGCCATTCTTAATGCAGGAATGCTAGAAGTCTATGAAGAAATAGATCAAAAACTTCTTAAATTAATAGAAGATGTTATTTTTGATAGAGAGCAGTCTGCCACAGAAAATTTAATTGAGTTTGCAAGTTCGGTAGGAGTAAATTCGAACGGAGTGAAGAAAACAGAGGATTGGCAGTCTATGGATTTGAACGATAGAATTTCCCATCAAATAATAAAGGGTATTACAACTAATATCGAAGAAGACGTGGAAGAAGCAAGAGGTTTATATGAGTCACCATTAGAAATCATTGAAGGACCCCTAATGGATGGTATGAAATATGTTGGAGATCTATTTGGTGAGGGAAAAATGTTTCTTCCTCAAGTTGTTAAAAGCGCAAGAGTTATGAAGAAGGCCGTGAATTATCTCGAGCCTTTTATGGAAAAAGATAAAGTTCAGGGTACCTCGGCTGGTAAAATGTTAATAGCAACAGTTAAGGGTGATGTTCATGATATAGGTAAAAATATTGTATCTGTTGTTGCTCGTTGTAATGGATTTGAAGTTAGAGATCTAGGAGTCATGGTTAATTACGACACAATTCTTGAAAATATTAATGATTTCAAGCCGGATGTTGTTGGTTTGAGTGGACTAATAACTCCATCTTTAGATGAAATGATAAGCAACTTAGATAAATTAAATTCTGACGGCTTCAATCTTCCAGTTTTAATTGGTGGAGCTACTACCAGTAAAGCTCATACAGCTATAAAAATGGCACCAAATTATGAGAATGGGGTAGTAGTTCACGTTCCAGATGCATCATTGGTTGTTGGAGTTTGTCGAGAACTGCTTAATGAAAAAACATCTCATAAATATATTGATAATTTAAAAGATGACCAAGCTTCAACAATTAAAAGGTATAAAAATTCAAAAAAAANAAATTTTGTGGATATTGATGAGGCTAGATCCAANAAATTTAAATTAAATGAAAANAATATCCTTAATANGACAAAGAACTTTAATNTNAATGAATGGATATTTGATATAAATTCNNTAAGAGAATATATNGANTGGTCNCCTTTTTTTTGGGCNTGGGAAATAAAAGGTAATTTTCCNAANTTATTAAAATCNCCNAAATATTCNAAGCAAGTNAAAGAACTNTTTGATGATGCNAANAAAATGCTGGATATTNTATCNAAGGAANAAAATATTAANATTANGGGNNTGTCTNANAATTGGAAGTGTTATAGTCAAAATGAATCTGTAATCTTGGTCGACNATAATAAAGGAGAAAAGGTNGAAGAATTNAATTTTCTNAGACAGCAAGTNAAAAAAAGCAAATTAAAGGAAATATATTACTCNTTNTCNGACTTTATTTCCCCAAATTTAAATTCAGAGGATGTTATAGGAGCATTTGTTGTTACCGCAGGCCAAGAAATTGAAGATTTTGCAAGTAAATTTGAAAAGTCAGGAGATGATTATTCCTCTATTCTTATTAAAGCTCTGGCCGATAGACTTGCCGAGGCGTCCGCAGAATTACTTCATGAAAAAATGAGAAAAGATAATGGATCAAATGAGGATTATTCTAATGATGAGCTTATAAAAGAAAAATATGCGGGAATAAGACCTGCACATGGATATCCTGCATGCCCTGATCATTCAGAAAAAGACAAGATTTGGAGATTGTTAGATGTTGAGAATAAATTAAATGTTAGTCTTACTGAGAACTATGCAATTTATCCCCCTTCTTCTATTTCAGGGTTGTATTTTTATAATCTTGATGCTAAATATTTTAGCGTGGGTAAAATAAACGATGATCAATTTAAACATTATGCCGAGAATTCGAATATAGACATAAAAAAACTAAAAAGTATCCTACAGAATAATTTAGATGGTTAAATGGATTTAAAAGAAGACCTAGACAAGAAACTTAAAAATAAAAAATCAATAGATGAATGGTTAAAATCTTATCAAAATGCAATTAATGTACTTAATAGTTCATATATTGATGAAGATTCAATCAAAATCTTCTTATTGTCCTCAAACCAAATAGTTCATTTTAATAATTTTGTTAATATTTTGTATAGAGATTCAAAATTACCTACATCTAACAATAAATATTATAAAAAAATTTTTAAATATTCCATTGGCGAATCTATTGATGGAAGATCAAAAATATCCCCAATAAAGGAATTTTCAATTGGTGACTGGTTAGAATGCTTGTATATTATAACAATGTGGTTGAGTGAAAAAAATGAATCGGCACCTCTTGACGCAAAAATTGAATATATTGGCTGTTCAGCAGAATTAAACGTAGATGGTGGAATGAATGATCTTAAGGATATAGTTAAAAATTTTCTACATGATTATGGATTTGAAAATAAGGATATTTAAAATAATCACATTTAACAAAATTCATCAATTATGTCATTGATATTTTTAAATAATTGATTTCTTGTTACCTGTTTTCCAGTCCCAAATTTGATTGCATTTTGCTTTAAATTTTCATTAACATGAGGGTAATATCCAATTGAGAATATATCTTTATTTTTAATCAAATCTTTTAATTCGATTGTTTTTGCTAAACCGTCTGAAAAATCAACTATTAACAATGAACAGCTTTTATTTAGAAGTAAATCTTCGATCTCTTTTCGGTTTTTTATCTGAACAAGGCTGTATTTATTAATATTAATTTTTGATTTTAGTTTGGAAAAATACATAATATCTTTTGTTACAACTGGTATAATCATATTAAATTTTTACTTTTATTATGTGTAAATTCAATACTATATCTTTAGATGCAGCCGATACATTGTTCTTCATTAAAAAAGGCTTAGGTAATACTTATTATGAAATTTTAAAAAAATATACAAATAAGTTTGAACCAAAAGAAATTTCAAATTGCTTCAAAAAATATTTCAATTCAAGACCTGGTCTTCATTTTACTGGACTCAAAGGTTCTGAGTTGGAAAATGCAGAAAAAAAATGGTGGTATAGACTCGTAAAAGATATTTTTGATGAATTGGGTATGTTTGAATCATTTGATGATTATTTCGATGATCTATATAAGCACTTTGAATTTGATGCTTGGGAGATCTTTGACGATACTATTCCATTTTTGAAAGAGCTAAAGAGAAAGGGATTTAAAATAATTATCACTTCTAATTTTGATTCAAGAATATTTAAGGTTTGTGATGGATTGGGAATATCTCCATACATAAATCATTTCACTATCTCGTCTCAATCTGGTTGCGCAAAGCCTGATAAAGATTTTTTTCTTAAATCGTTGAATGATTCTGGATCAGATATCAAAACTACAATACATATTGGGGATAATCCTGAATTAGATTATAGTGCTTGTGAGAAAATTGGACTCAAAGCTTTTTTGATTGACAGAGATGAAAAAATTAATGGAGATTATGTAATTAATTCTTTA
>NZXA02000043.1 GCA_002697665.2 bacterium | reverse complement strand
CTGGTATGAGAATGATGGATCTGAGAATTTTACTGAGACACTAATCGATGGCAATCTTAATGGAGCACTAGGTTTAGCAATTAATGATATTGACGGAGATGGAGACCTTGATATTTTTGCAACCGCTTATGTTGGTGGAAGTGTTGTTTGGTATGAGAACAATGGTTCACAAAGTTTTACCAAAAGTACCATAGCCACTTTGAGTGGAGCCTACGATGTAAGGGTAAACGATCTCGATGGAGATGGTGACATGGACGTGATTGTATCTGGAAAGGATGCTGATAAAATGGTCTGGTATGCAAACGATGGTTCCCAGAGTTTTACGGAAAACACCATCGATAACAGTATTGACGGCCCTGCAAATTTTGATGTCAAAGACGTAGATGAAGATGGAGACCTTGACCTGATAGTTGCCGTACTTGATGCCAACGATGTAGTCTTCTATCAGAATGATGGATCGGAGAGCTTCACTAAAAACACGATTGACTCAAATCTACCAACGGTTCGAGATGTGATTATAGCCGACATTGATAGTGATGGTGACTTTGATGCAGTGGCCACTTCCAGTAGTACTAGTGGCAATGATTTAGTCTGGTATGCAAATGATGGATCGGAAAATTTTACTTCAAACGTGATTGGGGACAACCTGAATTTTACTAATTACCTACAGGTTGCTGATATAGATGGGGATAATGATCAAGATATTCTTGTAACAATGAAGGATGCGGGAGATTTAATTTGGTACGAGAATGATGGATCTCAAAATTTTACTAGCAATACAATAGAGAATAATCTAGATGGAATAACGGAGGTAAAGGTGGCTGACGTAGATGGAGATGGTGATCTGGATGCAGTTGCAACTGCTAGGGTTGCTGACGACATAGTTTTCTACACCAATTCTGATTCAGGGTATGTGTTAGATATTTCACTATCAGGGACACCAGACGGAGCGGAGACTCTAACTATTAGTCCTACAAGCAGTTCTATTTTTGATCTTGTGGGAAATGCTGCTTCCACGTCTCAAAGTAACAGCACGGTGACCTTAAATGATGAAGCTGCTCCAACCATAACCGGAAACAGTCTTGCATCGGACAACAGTACCATTGCAGTCACGTTTAGCGAAGCAGTTTACAATACCAATGGTGGTAGCGGATCATTACAGGTTAGTGATTTTGTTTTATCAATTAGCGGTGGATCTGCTACTCTTTCCAGCACCACACCGAGTAGTATTGCTGTGAGCAGTAACACTTATACTCTTGGCATATCCTTATCTGGTACTGTTAATGGAAGCGAAACCATCACGGTGAATCCTGCAAGTAACGCGATCTACGATGCATCAGGTAATGTTGCATCAACATCTCAAAGCAATAATACGGCATCATTAAATACTACCAATTACGTATTAGATTTAAACGGGACCAATGAAGCAGCGTATGTAAATGATGATCCAGCTTTTGAATCAACAGATTTATCTGTCCAAGTATGGGTGGATCCGGCTAGCCTCCCTAGTTCTGGAAATCGGGCATGGTTCGTAAATAAAAATAGAGTCTACAGAATAGGATTGGAAAATACCGGTGGCACAACAAAAATTTTTGCTGAATTCAGAACTGGAAGTGGTGATTACGAGGATCTTCAGGGTACAACATTATCTAACGCAAGCGGAGGTTGGTACCATGTTGTTTTTACCTTCGATGATTCATCGAATCGTATCAGGCTTTATGTTAATGGAAATCTAGTTGCGTCTAAAACACATAATAGTAGCACAATAAATAACAATAGTCCTTTTTCTATCGGTCGTAGACATGATACTAATGCAGGATATTACGCTGGTAAAATTGACGAGGTAGCCTATTGGAACACAGAACTAAGTGCTAATGCAATTACAGCACTTTATAATAGTGGTACTCCGTTATCTGCATCTTCAAATTCAGGTAATTATACCAGCTCTGGAAACCTTGTCGCTTATTATCAATTCCAACAAAATTTGAATGACTCTGAAGGTAGTTTTACTTTAACCGGCAGAAATATTAGTTCAAGTGATTATAGTGCAGAAACGATTGACTAAAAATGGTTTCTGTTATGAATTGTTATTTTTTCATTCTTGTAAAGATGATATCTTATTCTCAAAATATTATTCAGGTACGATCATTAAGAACATGGTCGATGTACATAGTTATGATTGGAGTACTATAAAATGATAAAAAAAAGATTGGTTATGGTGATTTGTCTCGCACTGATAATCATGCATTGCGAAGACAAGACTGATGTAGCAAATGTTGGAAACAACTGCGGACTTGAGACAACCTTTATTAAAGACATAGATAATATTGATGAGCTTGGCAATGCTTCAGGAAGTGCTTTAAAAATGTTAGATGATTGTAGCTATGTAGGAGTGGGTCATCGTGCAGGCGTACCTTGGGTAACTAAATTCAATGAATCTGGAGAGCAGGTCTGGGATAAAATATTTGATGAAATACCCATCCCCCAGGGTAATTATGGTAATGGACTTATTTATGCAACTGGAGTCGATAAAACAGATGACGGCGGACTTATCATTGTTTGTGCAACCACTGTAAATCATTCCAGTTATAACGCCTCGGGACGAATCATAAAAGTAGACTCCTCTGGAACAAAAGAGTGGATCAAACAGTTCCCAACCAATAGGCCCTACCATGGTAGAGATGTGATTCAGACCATGGAAGGGGATTATCTTGTAGTAGGTAGTTGGTTTACCACATCAGCAGTTACTGATGAAAAATCAGCCTTCATGGCCAGGTACGATGTGGACGGTAATCTAATATGGATACAACGATATGGAGGAGAGTGCGATGAGGATGAGTTTCATGCAGTGATCCAAAAGCCAGATGGAGGGTTTATTGCGGTTGGCAGATTCGAGCACGAAAGCTCTGACTACAATTGTGATTTCTATGGATACACTGATTTATGGTTTGTGAGTACAGACAGTGAGGGTCAGATTATTGAAGAGACAAAGACAGGAGAGTCATATTGGGAGAGAGCTTCTGATATTGTTGACCTTGGCGACGGTACCTACGGAGTAGTTGGTCAGAGAAGACACCAAAAACGAAAGCCTGTCAACGCGTGGTATTTAAGAATGGATGGATCAGGCGAGGTCGTTTCACAATGGCATGAACCTGATTATGTCAACAGCTCAGGAAGAAATGATGGCCTATATAATATAGTTCTTTTGCCAGATGGAGAAACNGTNGTCGCTTTGGGATCTAAGGATGATGGAGATGGAGACAGCCAATATCTATGGGCATTCAATGCAAAAACAGCTGAGGAGATTTGGAATNCTAGCTATAATGAGTTNGGGAGAGGATNTTCTGTAGGGATGTCCAATGCNCATGATGGCGGATTNATATTCTTTGGNAAAAAAGATAATGGTAGATTAAAAATATTTAAAACCGATGAAAATGGGATGGTTTTTAGTGATCAATNACACACACCAAAATAAAAAATATNGATAATATTNAAANGTTAATAAATTTACTACGGAGCCTTTAATTATTTTTATCAAAATGGGATCATTCATGAGAACAAAATCAATATTATGTGTTATTCCTCTACTCTTTCTATCCTGCGATGAGGCAGAGGATCAAAACGCAGAAGACTGTGCAGGCATTGTAGGAGGAAATACCATCTGTGGCTGTACCGATAGCGACGCAACCAACTACAACAGTGAAGCAACCTATGACGATGGTTCCTGTGAATACGATCCGAATATGGACTGCGCTGGTATCGTTGGGGGCAATAGCATATGTGGCTGTATGGATGATTCAGCAGTTAACTACGATCCAGCTGCTAACCATGATGACGGAAGTTGTCAGTATTATGATGGACAGATGCATGTTGTTTGGGAAAAGGAAATTCCGGGTGCTGGAGAGATGTGGTCTATGAGACCAGTCTCAGATGGTGGTTTTATCGTTGCCTGTGGCGGTGCAGGTGACTGCACAGGAGGCACCTATGACAATCCATGTGAATACCACGGACAGCTCATAAGGTTAGATGCAAATGGTGATGTAGTCTGGAACCAGACCTATGAGGGATCCTCAGGGTTATATCATGCCAGGGAGACTTCAGACGGCGGTTTCATTGCGGCAGGGTATTACGAGTGCGTGAATTCAATGGACTGCTATCCTGATTTGTACATCGTCAAAACGGATGCAAATGGGAATGAGGAGTGGTCCGTGCTTGAACAATCTCCTGCAAACAATAATGACTGGGGGAGAGATATCATTCAAACTCAGGATGGGAACTATGTCGTAACTGGAACCTGGAATGACGATGGCTGGAACAGCACCGCAGCGCTTAGAAAATACGATTCTAATGGCGAGCTAATGTGGATGAATAATTATAACAATTCTACTGCGAATGAATCCTACGAGATCATTGAAACAAGCGATGGAGACCTTGTATTTGCTGGGTACTCAGGAACCCAACACGGTGACTACAAGTGGTTCATGGTCAAGACAGATTCAGATGGAAACCAGATATGGAAAAAGGCAAAGAGTTCCATCGGTGATGCCATACTCTATGGCTTGTGTGAGGATCCAAACGGAGGCTATGTAGCCGCAGGATTTTGCAACAGCTGGAGGAGTAATTTTATAACCAAAAGAAATCCAAATAATGGAAACAGCACCTTTACAGAGTGCATCATTGGGGAGTTCAATGTAGCTGGTGTCTATGACATTACCCCAGCAACGGGAGGAGGATACTATCTCATTGATGAAAGAAGCTATCTGACCAAGTTAGATGAATCTGGTCAGGTAATATTTTCTGAACAGGTTGGTAGCAATCTAGCCGTTATCGAATTAGATAACGGTGATGTTATAGTTGGTGGTGATGGTGCCTTTTTAGATGGAGGCTATGGCGGATCTGCTACCATAACAAGGCTGTCTTTTTCTTCTAGGTGAGAAAATATTTATTTAAGAGCTTTCTATTTCTTAAAATTCACTCCATGTCCTTTGCTGATTGCGATACCAGTCAGGTAGAGCTTTGGGGTGAGTGTTACTCTCTATCAGCTACCAATATAAGCTTACCGAATAGAAGTCTCACGGGTCCGATTCCTCCTGAAATAGGCCTCTTTGAAAACCTTATTAACCTAAAATTGAAGTATAATAATCTAACAGGCCCAATCCCGCCAGAAATTGGTAATCTAAGCAATCTAGAAACTCTAGAATTACAGTTCAATAATCTGTCAGGACCGATACCTGATGGACTTTGGGGCCTGACAAATCTTAGGCAGCTAAGGCTACAAAAAAATCAGTTTACAGGGGACATACCCCCTCAATTAGGAGACCTCTCAGCGCTAACGCATCTTTATCTATATGGGAATCAGTTGACAGGCCCAATCCCCTCAGAAATTGGTAACCTATCCAACATCGTCAAACTTCATTTAAACAACAATCAATTCTCTGGGCTTATTCCTGAATCATTCTGTGATATCAATCTTGCTTTTTATAATGCACACCTTTTTGATATATCGGGGAATCAGCTTGTTCCTCCTTATCCCGATTGTGTCTCATACTTTATGGGATATCAATATTCTGAAGAATGCGAGAGTGATTATTTCTTTGATGGAATCTGCACAGAGCAGGCAGACCTAGATGTATTACAGGTCTTTATCGATAACAGTGCTGAGACCATAAACATGGAGATGGATGATAATGGAAACGGTATTATTGACCCGATAGAATTAGGGACCCAGCACTGGTGGGATGGACGGCTCACGGAGTTGAACTGCAACTACGACCTTGCCAATGAGAATGGGTTTGATGATCTTGGTATTTCAGGGCAGATTCCTGATGGGATAGGTAATCTCGAGAGTCTGGAGTTTTTATGGTTGGAAGACAACCTTCTAACCGGACCTATTCCACCTTCTATTGGTAACCTATCTAATTTAAAATACCTAATTCTTCATTTTAATGAACTGACTGGACCTATTCCACCTTCTATCGGTAATCTATCAAACCTGGAGATATTAAAGCTGGATAATAACCAGATTACGGGACACATTCCAGACAGTATCTGCGCACTGAACATTTTGTTTAACTGGCAGAATGACCTCTTTGGCGACAATTTTGCGGTCTATAACAATCAACTATGTCCGCCATATCCTAACTGTGTGAGTGACTATGTAGGCATTCAGGATACAAGTAATTGCACGCTGGCTGATGTTCAATCAGATCCAATTCCAGAGTACTATGAACTTAA
>NZXA02000018.1 GCA_002697665.2 bacterium | reverse complement strand
CTAATACTAGGACTGGAAATAGATATAAAATAATTCCAAACCCTTTTACAGGTGGAGTGGCCAAAATAGTATCACCATAAATATTTACAAAATAATTTAAAATCTCTTTTTTACTTTTACCTTCAGAAACTTGTTTTTTAACAACTTCTCTCATTGATATCGCAAGGCCAGAATTAGATTCTGCAACAGTTTGACCCTGGCAAACAGGACACATTAATTCATTAGAAATTTCATAAACTTTATTATTAGCTATAGTTGATAGTGGAATTAATAAAATAAATACAAGAAGATATAAATTAAT
Organism: bacterium; assembly: GCA_002697665.2. Classification (GTDB taxonomy): domain Bacteria; phylum Desulfobacterota_D; class UBA1144; order UBA1144; family UBA1144. Next base: position 7,985 of record NZXA02000018.1, on the reverse strand, counting down.
TATTATTTTCGACATATGTAAAAGCTTTGCTTAGACCCTCAGTTATTTCATATCCTGATATTTTACCAACATATTTATATATTATTCTGTTGTCATATAAAAAAAATGTTTCAGGAACACCTGAAACTCCAAATTCTACTGGAATTGTTTTAGTTTCATCAAAAAAATTAGGGTAGTTTGGCTTATTCAATAAAATAAACTTCTTAGCCTCTTTATATTCGTCAAAAATATTTATACCAATAATTTCCATATCTGATGATTCAAATCTCAAAAAATCATTAAAATCTTCAACTTCCTCAATACATGGATAGCACCAAGATGCCCAAAAATTGATTATATTGTAACCTTTAAGCTCTTTAAATTTTAACTTTTCCATATAAGCTTCATTTGCTGCACGATAATTATCCCATCCCTTATATTCAAATTTTTTTAGATTATATTCCTTTGATATGACTTTATCAATCAAGATGAATTGTGAATCCATTTTTTTATTTCCATTACATGATGTTATGGAAATAATTATCAAAGCAAGAAAAAAAATTTTATTCATTACAGCAGCTTTTTTTAGAGCCCCCGTTTAATTCTAATTTAGTTTGTGTAGAAGGATAGCCATCATAGGCATCATCTAGAATAGATCTTATTTCTTTCAAGCTAAAACCATCCTGAGTGAGATATTTTACAGTAAGAGCAACATCAATACATATTGGACAAGAAACACTATGATTGGTTAATGAGATTATATCTTGATCAATTTTTTTGATAAAACATGATTTATTACTTGTATGCTTAATTTTTTCACACCCACAATAACAAGAAAAATTACTCAATATTTCTGGATTTTTTAATGCATAATCATAGGCTTCTTTAACATCCCCTTTAAGAGAATTAAGAAATAAAGAAGATTCTTCGGTTAATTGAGCAGATTGTAAGTTAGGGTTGATAAAAAAGAAAATAAAAAATAAAAAAAATATCTTTTTATTCATCAAAATTTTGTGGTTCTACTCCAGCCATTTTNTCTAGTTTAGATTTATATTCATCTAANTCTATTTTCAATCGTGCTACACCCGTTTCTATNGCNGCCTTTGCAACAGCATATGATTCCCATACNAGAACTCTAGGATCAAAAGGNGAGGGNACAATATAATCTTTACCATAAACTAATTCTTCTCGATTATGTCGTTTTGCNATATCTTTTGATGCTCCGAGTTTTGCTAATTTAGCNAAAGCTAATGANGCAGCNACTTTCATTTCNTCATTAATTTCAGTTGCNGCAACATCTAATGCTCCTCTAAAAATGAANGGAAAACCAAGAACATTNTTTACNTGATTTGGATAATCNGTTCTTCCTGTTGCCATAATAATGTCTTGTCTAGCCTCAAATGCATCTTTAGGNGATATTTCNGGATCNGGATTNGCCATTGCAAAAATTATNGGATTATCATTCATGGTTAAAACCATATCTTTTGAAACTACATTCCCAATTGATAGCCCGATAAAGACGTCAGATCCNTTAAAGGTATCTTCTAAAGTTCTACAGTCAGTTTCAACGGCGAATTCCTCTTTTTGTTTATTTAAATTTTCTCGNCCTTTGTATATCACACCCTTACTATCGCACATAAGAATATTATTGGGATTAGCCCCAAGAGTTATAAATAGTCTTGCACATGATATTGCGGANGCCCCAGCACCGTTTATGTTAATTTTAATTTCTGACATTNGTTTACCAATTAATTCACAAGCNTTTACAAGGCCTGCTGCAGAAATTATAGCNGTTCCATGTTGGTCATCATGAAATACAGGGATATTCATTTTTTCTTTTAGTTCATCTTCAATTCTAAAACATTCAGGAGCTTTGATATCCTCAAGGTTAATACCCCCAAATGTTGGTTCAAGTAGCTCCACTGTTCTTATTATTTCATCAACATCTGTTGTTTTAATTTCAATATCAAAAGCATCTACTTGAGCAAACCGCTTAAATAAAACTGCTTTACCTTCCATAACAGGCTTACTAGCCTCAGGACCAAGATCNCCTAATCCTAATACAGCTGTTCCATTTGATACAACAGCAACCAAATTTCCTTTATTAGTATATTTATAAACATTTTGCACATCTTCGTGTATTTCTTTACAAGGTTCAGCAACCCAAGGAGAATAAGCTAAAGATAATTCATCTTGTGTCTCAGCNGCTTTAGTAACTTTAATTTCAATTTTTCCACTCGGATCTTGGGAGTGNTAGTCTAAAGCCTCTTCTCTTCTATTTACTATTCCGTCATTTTTAGTTTCTTCGCTCATGATAATGCTCCTTTAAAACAATGTGTAAATTTTACATTAAATTAAAAAAATTAGAATAAAATTAAATAAAAAAATTATTTAANTAATTAATAAATTTTTGAAAATATAGATTCAATATATATATTTTATTGTTAAATACAATTAATCCAAAAATAATTAGTAAAAAACCCATAAAATTACTAAAAAAATAGTAAATTTTGGATTTATCATTAAATTTTTTAATTAGACTTTTAAAGCCTAAAGATCCTATAAAGAAAGGTATACCCAATCCTATTGAATAAAAACTTAATGTAATTAAAGAACTTTCAATATTTTTACCCGCTGCCGAATAAGCTAAAACAGAACCTAAGACTGGCCCAATACATGGAGTCCAGGCAAAACCAAATGATATTCCAAGTAAGAATGGTTTAAAAAATTTATTATCTGAATTTAAATTTAATAGATAAGTTTTNTTAAAAAACNTATTTTTAAAAAAACCAATATTCATAAGTCCAAAAAGAATAATTAGAATCCCTGATATCTTTATCATTACTAGTTTATTTATATTGAAGAACAAGCCTATCGTAGTTGAAGTTAGAGCTAATAGTAAAAAAATAAAAGTAAAAGATGATATGAAAATTAATGTGGAGATAATAATATTTTTATTAGTTTTANTAATGATTTTTCCATCAAGACCTAAGGTAGTAAGATAAATTGGAAATAATGGAAAGATGCATGGTGAAAAAAAAGATAAAAGTCCTGCAATTAATGCAACATATGTAGAAGATGAATCTATCATTTTTTAACTATCCCCAATATTTTAAAATATGATTCTTGATCGAGCTCGCCATCAAATCTTTGTATAATCTCGTTTTGATCGTTAAAAATTAAAGTTACAGGAATACTGTTAATCGAATTGAGACTTTTTAATGAAACTAGATTTTCATCCCAATAATTTTTATATTGAACATTATTAGACTTTATAAAATTTAATGATTCAGAATAGACATCCATTATTGATATACCAATTACTCTTAAATTTTTATTTTCAGTATTTAATCTGTTTAATATAGGAACTTCATTTTTACAAGGGACACACCATGAAGCCCAAAAATTAATAATATAAAATTCATATTCCTTAAGACTCTTTTTATCAGAATTTAAAACTTTTAAATTAATTTTATCAGGGCTAAAAACGTTTTTTTCAATTTGATTGTTTGTACATCCAAGTATGGAAGAAGTAAAGATTAGAATTATGAAAATTTTTAAAAAATTTATCATTTTTATTTTATTAATAATATTAGTTATAATCATACAATGGCCTTATTCATTACCAAAAGTAATAATATAACTAATTTTAAGACTACATATCATGTTTTATTAAAGACAGAGCTCAATAAAANTTTTAGTATCTATGGAAATCTAAAAAAACAAATTTCTCATTTTGCTGAGACTCAATCTTTTGAAGGGAATTATAATGAATCTTTAGTATTTAATGATATTGATAATGAAAAATCTTCTTCAAAAAAATTNATAGGATTAGGTGTAAAAAAAGAACTCAATAATGAAAAGATTTTCAGATGTGCTTCATCAATTACCTANTCAATAGTATCATCAAAACAAAAAATATCCTCTTTNCAAATTGTTTTACCTGACAGTTTTGACAATATTAAAGTTGAAAAATTTTTAATGGGTTTATTTTATGGTCATTATTATTTTGATAAATATAAAAGTAAAAAATCAAATTTAAATGATATTGATATTTCNATAATATCAAATAATTTATCTAGCTCAACATTTACTAAAATACTAGAAAAAAGTAAAAATGTTATTGAAGGTGTTAATATGACTAGGCTTTTAGTTAACGAACAACCTGAAATTTTAACACCCGCTGAACTTGCAAAGTATGCAAGTAAAATATCAAAAAGAAAAAANGTAACATGTGAAATTTTTAATGAGAAAGAGTTAAAAAAAATGAATATGCTTGGCATTTGGAATGTTGGAAAAGGAAGTGCTAACATGCCTCGTTTTATNCATCTCAAATATAAATCTGGATCTAAAAATAAAAAAANAAAGAAAATAGCTCTAATAGGTAAAGGNATGACTTATGATAGTGGAGGATTATCCTTAAAACCTGCTGATTATATGGTTACCATGAAGATGGACATGGCTGGTGCTGGTTGCGTTGTTGGGGTTTTTGAAGCTTTATCTTTATTGCAACCTAAAAATTTAGAAGTTCATGGTCTTATTCCATCAGCTGAAAACATGCCAGGNCCAAATGCATATAGACCAGATGATGTAGTTGTTGGACTCAGCGGTAAATCTATTGAAGTTATTAATACTGATGCTGAGGGAAGGGTGATACTGTCTGATGCTATTGAATATGCAAATAGACTTAAAGTTTCCGAAATGATTGACCTCGCAACTTTAACAGGCGCTTGTATGGTAGCCTTAGGAAATTACACTGCAGGTTTATTCTCTAATACAGTAAAACAAGCAGATAAGATCTTAAAGTCCTCACAAAATGCTGGTGAAAAAATATGGGAGCTTCCCTTAGATGAGGATCTTAGATCCTCAATTGAAAGTAACATTGCTGATATTAAAAACTCTGCTTCAACGCGTTATGGAGGTGCCATTACAGCAGCTATGTTCCTACAACATTTTGTTGATAAATCTATTCCATGGTCACATATTGATATTGCTGGGCCAGCATACATTGATTCAAAAAGGCCCTGGTTAGCACCTGGTGCTACAGGTTTTGGTGTCATGACTCTACTTGATTATTTAGGAGCTATCTAAATTTTTGTTAAATATTTACTTTCTGGATTACTAATGCCTTTTACAAGATTTTTATATTCTTTTTGAATAATCTTTGTAATCTTTCCAGGATTTCCATTGCTTATTTTTCTATCATCTATTTCTCTTACTGGTGTTATTTCTGCAGCTGTTCCAGAAAGAAATACCTCATCAGCTATGTATAACTCATCTCTTGTGAATTTTTGTTCTATTACTTCAAAATTATTATTTTTTGCTATTTCAATTACACAATCTCTCGTTATACCCTCAAGTACTGAAGTAATAGGAGTGGTCTTTATTTTATTATTTCTAACTATAAATATATTTTCTCCAGTTCCCTCNGAGATATAGCCATCTGTATCTAGCATTAATGCCTCATCATAGCCAGCATTCAAAGCTTCTCTTTTGGCAAAAACAGAGTTTATATAGTTCCCAGATATTTTTGATTTTGTCATAAANGAATTAACTCCCATTCTAGAGAATGATGATATTTTTGCTCTTATGCCTCTTTTGACTCCTTCTTCTCCTAAATATGTTCCCCATTTAAACGCNGCAATTATTACATTAATTTTATTATTTGAAGGATTAATTCCAATTGAACCATCACCTATAAAAGCTAATGGTCTTATATAGCAATCTTTTAANNTATTTTTTTTNATTAATTCTAGAGTTGCATCTTCAAGTTTTTTTTGTGAATAAGGNATTTTAATAAANGCNACTTTTGCTGAATTAAAAAAACGAGTGTAATGGTCACTTAATCGAAATATAAAAGTATTTTTTCTATTCGAATATGCTCTTATACCCTCAAAAATACCTGATCCATAATGAAGACCATGACTTAGGACATGAGTGGTTGCTTTATCCCACTGAACAAATTTATCATTAAACCATATATACTTAGATTTTTTCATAATAAAAAATAATTAATTCATATTGTCTAATAATAAAAGTAATTGTCAAGTTAGTTAAAAACTTATGATTCTGTGTTATTTTGTTAAAATGAAAAAAAATATTTTATTTATCAATCACTCTGTGAGAGATGGTGGGCCAGGAAGAAGTCTTTTTTATTTATTAAAACACTTTGATTATAATAAATATAATGTCCATGTTCTTATTCCCTCAAAAAATGCTTTTTCAGAAAATATTAAAAATGAAAATTTAAATATTAATGAAATTATTTCAAAAAATTTTCCTGAAAATCTCAAAAAGCAAAATTTCAATATTTTAGGAAAAAGTATTTCTATATTTCCTTTAGATATTTTGATTAATTTTATTAGATTAATAATTCTATCAATAACATTAAAAAATTTAATAAATAAGAATAAAATTGAGTTAATTTACTGTAATGGAACTCAAGCTAAAGTATTTGGTTCCATAGTGGGTTTTATTTATAATATTAAAACCATCTGGCATGTAAGGAATATACAGACCAATTTTTTCTTTAAATGGCTTATTAATACCTGTGGAAAATTTAAAAATGTTAAAAAAATAATTTGTGTTTCAAATGCTACTAGTGAACAGTTCAGATTAAGAAGTAAAAATATTGTAATTAATAATGGAATCGATACAGATGAGTTCTCAAATAATAAAATTATTAAAAATTTAAGAAATGAATATAAAATTGAAAAAAATAAAATAATACTTGGGACTGCGGGCAGAATTGTTCCGAGAAAGGGTTTTGAATATTTTATAGAAGTTTGTAAAGAAATATCACATGTCTATAAAAAAGATTGTGTTTTTGCTATTGTCGGCGATACACCTTTTTATTTCAAGCAAAATTTAATGAAAAAATTAAAAGATAAAGTTGATGAATATAATTTAACAAATAAATTTATTTTCACAGGTTATAAAAAAGATGTTGAATCTTACATAGCTGATTTTGATATTTTTTTTATTCCTTCAAGGTATCCTGACCCTTTTCCAAGAGTAGTTATAGAGTCAATGGCTTTGAGTAAACCTATAATAGGTTTTAAAATTGGTGGTATAGGTGAAGCAATAGATAATGGTATTAATGGGTACTCACATAAAATAAACGAAAATCCTACAAAAAATATAGTTAGTTTAATTGAGAATGAAAATTTAAGACTAAATATGGGTTTTAATTCCAGAAAAAAATCTGTAAATCAATATGATTCTCGAATAATAGCAAATAAAATTCTTTTGGTTCTTGAATCACTCTTTTCTAGTGGTTCGAAAGCTTAATTTGAAGCTTATACCATCAAACCCATATTCTTTTCTAATTGATCTTTCAAAGAATTTTCTAAATGGATTAGGTAGATTCTTTGCAAAGTTTGAAAAAATAATAAATTCTGGTGGGTTTGTTTTAGTCTGTGATCCATAATAAATTTTAAATCTTTTACCTCTTTGAACTGGAACAGAATATTTCTCCACAATTTTTTTTAAAAATTTATTAAAATTGTTAATGTTTACTTTAAAATTCAACTTTATCTCAATTTCATCTATTTCTTTAAAAATCTTATTTATATTTTTTCCTTCTAAAGCAGATATGATTATAATTTTTGCATAGTTTATTTGGGGAAAATATTGAAGAATAACTTCTTTTAATCTCTCATTGTTTTTAAGTTCTTTAGGTATTAAATCTGATTTATTAAGTACTATAATTACAGCCTTATTATTTTTTTTTATAAGATTTAAGATCTTTGAATCCTGTTTTGATGGACCTAACTGTGAATCAATCATGAAGACTGCTATATTAGAATTCTCGATTGTGTCTATTGCCCTGGAGGTAGAATAATATTCAACTTTTTCATATATTTTAGACTTTCTTCTTAAGCCAGCAGTATCAATAAACATATATTTTTTTTTATTTCTTATTATTTCAAGATTTACCGCATCACGAGTTGTTCCAGGTTTTTCACTTACTATTGATATTTCTTCTTCTGCTATTTTATTTATTA
>NZXA02000005.1 GCA_002697665.2 bacterium | reverse complement strand
CTTTCCGTCAATTTCTTGCCTGGGAGTTACCCAGCTCTCTGCTCTTTGGAGTCCGGACTTTCCTCGATAAATCGCGATTATCCACCTCACAATTTAACATTAGTAGGGTTTTGTAAACTTAAGGAAAATTATTTACAATTTCTTCAACATTTGAAAGATTCAAAGGACCAATAAATTTCTTAACAATTTCTCCNTCAATAATTATGTGTGTTTCAGGAACACCAAATACACCTGAATCGATAGCTAATTTACTTTCATTATCAATTGCATAAACTATATTTCCATAACCATAGTTATTCAAAAACTCAATCGAATTTTCAATATTATCTTGAAAGCTTACCATTACAACTTTTCCTTCTAACTTTTGTGACTCTGCAAGAGAGATTAAAAGTTCATGTTCCTCAATGCACTCTAAACACCAGGATGCCCAATAGTTGATAATTAAAAAATCAGTCTCAAGTTGAATTTTATCCTCTTCAATTAAAGGTTTAAGATTCAAATTATTTAATTTAATGGTATCGGTATTGTCATTTGAGGAACTAGAGCAAAATGAAATAAGTAGTACTAAAAGGACGAGAGAAAATTTATTTTTCATAGTTTTCTAGAATTTCAGTGATAAATTTTTTATCTTCTTTATTTAACTTTTCTGATTTGATAACTGAATTAAGTATTTCTATACCCTCTGTTTTTGTTTCAGGATCTTGAATGTAAATAATCCCAAGATACGATTTTGCAACAAGTGAATCATTATTTATTCTCAAGGATTCATTTATGTACGTTGTTGCAACTTGAATATTGTTTGATTCATAAACCATCCATCCAATTTGAGCTAATGCAAAACTTTTTAATTCACTGTCAGAACTATTCTCTGCAATATACATATAATGGGGAAGTGCATCTGAGTAATTCACTTCATCAAAATATCTATTTGCCAAAGCCATTCTCATTGGATGAATATCGGGATTTTCAACTATAACTGCTTCCATTTCTTCATTCGATACGTTCGCTAAGTTTGTATTGAATTCATCTTTGACTTCAGAATTATTTTGAACATTAAAAAATAGGATAATAATAAAAACTAGAACTGAAAATGATGAAGCTACCCATTTAGTCATTTAGTACCTTTCGGTAAAAAAGTGAACCAAATACAAGAGCAAAAATTATGGGAAATAGAATTAGAATATAATTTGAATTTTGTGGATTAGTATTAATCCTCTCTCCAAATCTTGCCGTCCAGTATTCCATTATTTGCTTGTCGCTCATNCCATTATCAATCTGTTCCTTTAAAACNATTCTCATATCATCTGCATATTCAGAGGGTGAATCATAAAGAGTCTCTCCCTGACAAACTGGGCATAATAGACTTTTACTTAATTTTTCATACCTTGAGTTGTTATCCTCATAAATCACTAAGGGCAAAAATATAAGAATAATAAATAATGTGATTGATAAATATTTTTTCATTTTCTCATTCTCGTCAAAAAAGATGCNGAACTTATACCTAAACCTAGCCACAAAATAAAAATTCCGTAGTTTTCTCTAAAAATAAGTTTAAATTTATCATCATCTATTACTTTTATTGTTACATATGTATCACTTTCAATACTTCTAAATACTGCAGGAGAACTTATTGCTTGTTGTGATGAGTTTTTAAAAATATTTAATGTTGCATTTTTTTCCTGATCTTCAAATTCAATTGGTAAATTTATTACATTTTTTTCTTCTTTTATTTCTTCGTATGGAGGCAAGATTANAAATTCCTTATCCCCAAAATTCACTATGTCTCCAGTAGAAATTATCAATTCATTTGAAAAACTTTGAGTAACATTAAGAATTAATCCAATTGTAAAAATACCAATACCCAAATGTGAAATTTGTCCAGTCCAATACGATCCCTGCAATTTCGTTTTTTTATACCTTTTAACAATATTTTTTCCAATGATAATTACTAATAAAACTGATCCAAATATCGTTAAAACAAATTTGTATGATGCCCTAAAGTAAAATGTCAAAATTATTGAGATAAGAAGAGATACATTTAACTCATTTTGATATCCAATCAGCCATGTTTTTAAATCTAAATTAACTCTTGATATTTTTGTAGANAATATCATGAGATAAACGAGAATTANAAGTAGGGGTCCAATTAATATATCATAAAATGACCTTCCAATAGTAAGTTGTCTAGAAAAAAAAGACTCATAAAATATTGGATAAATTGTTCCAATCAAAACAATTAATGCTGACGCAGATAAAACAATATTGTTTGCAACAAAAAAACCTGATCTACCTAATAAATTTTCAACTTTATTTGATGTTTTAAAATATTCAATATTTCTAATCCCAATAAATATAAATAAAAATGAGAAAATAAATAAACCAATTAGTAAGTANGTTCCTATATTTCCATTAGAAAAAGCATGAACAGAAATTAATACTCCAGATCTTGTAATAAATGTTCCAAAAATTACAGATAGAAACATTAAACAAGCCAGAACATAATTCCAATTTATGAGAGTTTGCTCTTTTATTTGAGTTTTTGACGAATGTAAAAATGCAGTCGCTAACAACCAAGGTATAAATGAAACATTTTCTACTGGGTCCCAAGCCCAATATCCACCCCAGCCAAGAACTTCATAAGACCAAGCAGCTCCCAAAGAAATACCTGCAGTNAGAAATACCCAGGGAAAATAAGTTGCTCTCTCNGCAATTTTTATCCAGTTTTCATCTTTATGTTTATTAAATAATTCACTTGTTGCAATNACAAATGGAAGAACAAGTCCAATATATCCTAAATATAATATTGGAGGATGGATTGCCATTAGAGGGTGATTTTGAAGCAAAGGATTAGGACCTCTTCCAGATTCCGAAGTAACTAAATCTTGGAAAGGTAATAATGTAAAGTCTTGGCAACCTATTGAAGCTAANTGAANACANCCAGAAAAAGGNGAAGANCTAAATATTGTAAATCCACTAAAGAAAAGAAGTATNGNTGCAAAAATTTTAATNTCATAAAGTTCNACACTTGCTCGATAGAATTTTATATANANATAAAAATATATACTNAGAACTAANTTCCATAAAAGTATAGACCCGTCTAATGAACCCCAAAGTGATGCAAATTTGTANANAGGAGGAGTGCTTGCTGCAGAATGATTTGCAATATANTAAAGNGAGAAATCATCTAAAAATAATGCTATTTCTAGTATGCAAAATAATAAGAAATGAATNAANAAATTTACTCTAACAAGTGTTTGAAANAGNTTNTTATTAGATGATATGAAAAGGATGATCAAGTTTAAAAANCCAAACCATGTTAAGATAATTCCAATTGATGATATCATTNTTTATAATTTTCTACGTTATAGACTTCTCCATCCTCTGAAATGTATTCATTNTCATGTTTTACCAACATATCATCAGAGTAAAATATGCCATCATCAAAATAACCGTCTAAAATAACTCCCATATTATCTTGAAATAGATCTGGTATAAAACCATCGAAATTAATTTGCATTGTGACATTTCCATCTGTGATTTCAAACTTTGTAATTCCAAGATTTTCTTTTTTGACTGAATCTGATACAACAAATCCTCCTAGCTTTATTCTCTCATTTGAAGTTGTTGCTAAGTAATTAGCTTCTGTTGTTGTGTAGTAATAAATCGTNTTATTTGATGCAATCCTAATNCTTGCAAATACAATAATTNTCACTCCAAAAAGGATAAGAAATAAATTTTTTTTCACTTATTATTTAGATTTTAGCCCTTGATTTAGGATTTAGATAATCATCCCATACTTGGTCAGCAGTAATTCTGAATTTTTTAGAAAGAAAAACATGAACAAGTGTCACCAGTNCAACACTAATTAAAAGGGTAGTAAGTATATCTGGAGACATTGGTGCATCTCCACTAGAAACTGTTTCTTGGCTTAATATTGAAGCTTGTTGATGAACTGACCTCCACCAGATAACACTGAAGTGCAAAATTGGAATTTGAATAACACCAAAAATACCTATAAATGATGAGTTTCTAGCAGTCCTACCAATGTCATCACTAAATCTTCGAGAGGCTAAATACCCAAGATATACAAGTAGTAGAATGGCAGTTAAATTTAGCCTTGCATCACCCCAAACCCACCAAGTGCCCCAGGTAAATTTTCCCCATACAGATCCAGCTAAAAGAGTAGATGCAGTGAAGATTACACCTGATTTTGCATTGGCAACAGCTCTTGAGTCATACTTTGGATTTTTTTTGATCAAATACAATAACGAATAAATAAATGTAAGTGTGTATGCCAAATATGCTATCCATACAGTTGGAACATGAACATAGAGAAGTTTTGAGGACGGACCTTGAACAACGTCATAAGGGCCAAAAGCACTGATTAATACCCAAACTAAAAGGGGACCGTATAGCATCATTGTATAGTTTCCTTTTCAATGTAGTAATTTGTTGTAGCAAATATAACAATTGTTATACCTAAATACATCAATAAGTAAATATTAGCTAGTTCCTGTCCTAACCCTAGCCACAATGGACCAATAAAAAATGAAAGGGCTAGGTACATGGGAACTATTAAAATAAACTGAACAAAACGATTATTAAAACTCGTAAATATTTGAAAAATTATATTTATCATANAAGCGTTAATTGCAAAAAAAACAATTGAGATCATAAAATACAGAATTGATACGTTAACACTTGANTTAGTAAATGCAGAAAATAAAATATTTAAAATAAAAATTTGAGGAAGAAATATCAAAAACTCTGCAAGTGACTTGCTGTTAAAAAATTCAATTTTCTTGTAGTTTCCAAAATTCAATTCTTTAGTTAATTGATTTAAAATTATAGGTTTTCTTATTGCGAAAAGAGTTGAAAAAATAATTAGAAATAATAAATGTGAAATTATAAATAAGTCTTCATCAACTGCAAATCTGTTTTCAATTAAAATTGGGAAAATGATTATCAGAACAGACATGGTAGGCGTGATTAGAAAAAGAGAAGAACTATTTTTAAGTTCAACAAGAATTTCTTTTTTTAAAATATTTTTATTAATATTCATTTAAATTTATAACCTCAAACTCTAATCCCTCAAAGTCAACAAACTCTTGTGAGGATAGAATATTACATTTGTTAGCGATAGATCTATCTTTAATTAGATTCGCAAGCAATAGAACCCCTTCCGAATCTAAAAAGTTTAATGGTTCATCTATACAAAATACTAAAGGACTCTTTATTTCAATAATTGATAGTTCTGCTCTACGAAGCATTCCACTAGAAAAACTTTTTATTTTTTCATTTAAATAATCTTCAGGTAAATATTTAAATACAATATTTAATTTTTCTTCAGATGCTAAAGATGTTTCCGAAGTGTAGTAATCAATATTTTCTGAAAGTGTAAGTTCCTGAATTAATGTTGAAGTTGATGATATTTGATTTATTGAAATTTGTGATCTATTTACTTTCGATTCAAAATATGATCCATCAAAATTTAATGCTATGAAATTCATTAGAGTAGTTTTACCCGCACCATTTTTACCAATGATTTGGTAATCATTTATAAAACTAAGTTGTATATCTAAACCTTTTATGACTATTTGGTTAGAGTATCCTAAACTCAAATTACTAGATTTTAAAAATATTTCTGACACGAGTTTATTCTATTGAAGAAAGTTTTTTATAAATTTCAAATGTTGTAATTACATCATCTTTGGCTGAATGAGTTGGTTTAGCTACATTAAAGTATTCAGCTATCGTAATTAATTTATGGTTTACAACTTTGTTACTAAGTTTATTTCTACTGAGTTNAACAGTATCAATAGTTTTATTTTTCAAAGGTCTTTTTAAATAAAAATTAAGGAATTTTAAATCAAAATAGTCGATGTTGTGACCTACCAAGACCGCATCTTCTACAAAATTAATTATTTTTTGGTCCATTTCTTTAAAAAGTGGNGCATTTTGAACTTTTTCATCAGTAATTCCATGNATATGTGAGTTCTCAATTTTTTGACTGGGTTTNAATAAGCTATAAAATTCATCNANNACTTCTTCATTGANAACTTTAAGAATATAAAGTTCCAATATTTCAGAATCTTCTGGCTCAAATCCAGTTGTTTCAATATCTAAGATACATAATTTTTTATTCATGATTTTTATAGAGTTCCCACATACCAATTGCTGCTGCCCCTGATGCATTTAAAGAGTCAACATGATTTTCTGAATCGATCAGAAGCAATTCTGAAGCATTTTTTTTCCAAATATCTGAAATACCATATTGTTCTGAACCAACTACCAATGCGTAATTTTTATTTGGTTTATAAGATTTTATGCTTTTCTCTGAAAAAGGATCTAACGAAATGATATCATAATTTAATTTTTTTAAGACTGAAACAGTTTCTTCTGAATCTTCTGAAAATATATTTATGTTAAAAATATGACCTATNGATGATCTAATCACATTTGGATTATAAATGTCAGTTACTCCATCTGCTGAAATTATATTTAAAAAATTAAATGCCCTAGCTGTTCTAATCATGGTTCCCAAGTTACCTGGCTTTTCTATTGAATCAGCAACAAGTATTGGCCCAGATAAATTAAAGTCTTCAATTGTGAGTTTTTTTGTTATGAATAAAGATAATATTCCATCTGGTNTATCACGATAAGACAATGAATTGAAAACTTTTTTTGATAATTTAACAATTCTTATTTGTTTAATTTTGAATTGATCTATTAATTCGAAATTATTATTTCCTACAAATAGCTCACTACATATATAAAGTGTATCAATTTCATAATTTGAATTAATGAGTTGAACATTTTCTCTGTAACCCTCAGCTATAGATTTATTTTCATTTCTTCTGATTTTATTTTTCCGTANTGAAATTAAAAATTTNAGTTCGGGGTTATTTAGTGANGTAATTTCCTTATTTTTCATATATCTCTTTATGTATAATTTTTTTTCTATTTATTTTTTCTTTTTTAATATTTTTTGTTGAACCTTCAACACCTGCTGTAACGAAACCTAAAATTTCGATATTTTTTGGAATATTTAATAATGATTTGATTTCCAAAACTTCCATATTATGTGAACCTAAAAAACCACTTTTTAATCCAGTTTCATCAATTAACAGCATACAATTCATCATTGCTGCCCCTGCATCAACATACCAGTAGGGTACACTCCAATTTTTTGAGCTTGTCTCATTTTTTTTATCCATCATCTTATATCTTTCGTGATAAGCAGCCTCGTTAATCAAGATTAAAAAAATTGCTTTAGAATTTGAGATCCATTTACCAAATCCTTTTTCTATNTAAGTTTCCTCATTTGCATAAATTGCTAATTTTTGAATACTTTCTTTATTTTCAACTGAAACAATCTCTATACCTCTTGAAAAACCCGCAGTTGGTATTTTTATTGTTAGCTTTGGTATATCAGATAAATCAGGATTAGTTTCGTCAGATTCAATATAATTTCTAACAATTCTTCTATTTAAAATTAGATTTTGCAGATAAGTTTTTTCATTCACCATTTGTTAAGATAAAGTCTTTAACCATATCACCAACATCTGAGGTACCCATACCCATTTTTCCAGCAGATAGAGAGTCAAGATTCTGAGCAGTTTTTATAATTGATTTTTCTATTTCATTGGCATATTCTTTTTCACCTAATACATCAAGCATCATTGAAGCAGCAGCAATGCAGGCAAGGGGATTTATCACATTTTTACCTGTGTATTTTGGAGCCGATCCTCCAATTGGCTCGAACATTGAAACTCCATTTGGATTAATGTTACCGCCTGCAGCGATACCCATTCCTCCTTGTATCATTGCACCCAAGTCTGTGATAATATCTCCAAACATATTATCTGTTACTATCACGTCAAACCACTCTGGATTTTTTACCATCCACATACAAACTGCATCAACGTGGCCATAGTCCGTTTCTATATCTGGATAT
>NZXA02000015.1 GCA_002697665.2 bacterium | reverse complement strand
GAGTTATCGATTGAATGTATCAAGTCGGCTTTTCCTACAACATACTTAATTTTATTTTTTTGTAGTCTACCAATAAAATGCCAGTCAAAATTTAAATTTTTTTCAGTTTTTTGTATGTTTTTATCTCTCAATTCTTGAGGATAGTTTTCTCCAAAAAATTTAACTCCGAGATCATAAGCTAATTTAATATATTGAAATTCTTTCTTTTTTGAAACTGCAACGTACTTGGCTCTGTCTCCAGACTTTTTGGTGCACTTTTTGAACTTAAACTTAAAATTTTTTATATTTTCTATAAGCTTTTCGGTGGCCATAAGAATATTATATAATCAGATAGATGATATTAACATTGAAAAATATTTATAATGAAGTTTTATGTAAATTAAAAACAAACAATATAGAAACGCCCCAATTAGAAACACAAATAATTCTTGAGCACGTAACTAATTTAAAACTGGAAAAAATATATACAAACCTTAATAAGAAGATGTATAGCAAAAAAATAAATCTTATTAGAAAGCTAACAAAAAGAATAATTGCTGGGGAGCCAATTCAATATGTTACAGGACATGCTTTTTTTTATTCTCTAAAATTTTTTGTTAGCAAAGATGTGCTGATTCCTAGGCCTGAAAGTGAAACAATAGTCGATTTAGCTTTGAAGATTTTAGAATCTAATAAATATAAGGAAGTTTTGGACCTTTGTTGTGGGAGCGGATGTTTGGGTATAGCTATTTATAGGAATTGTAAAAAAAAGATTAGAGTGGATTTTTCAGATATTTCTAAAAAAAGTATGAATATCTGTTTAAGAAATATAGAAAAGCATATCAAAACAAAAAATTACACAACATATGTAAGGGACCTATATGGAAAAAGCTCCAAAAAATATGATCTAATAATTTCAAACCCTCCCTATGTATCTCAAAGTGAATACTTGAAACTAGATAAAAAAATTTTAAATTTTGAACCAAAGGCAGCATTAGTTTCAAAAGAAAATGGTTTTTTCCTTACAAAAAAAATTATCAAAAAGTCTGTTCGGTATCTAAACAAAAATGGAACCTTGATAATAGAGGTGGGCAAAAACCAGGCTAATTATGTAAAAAAGATTTTTAGTAGTCTTGGATTTGATGATATTGTAGTCTCAAAGGACCTCAATAAAATAAACAGGGTCGTTGCAGGAAAATGGACAAAATAAACATAGAAACCTCAAATAACCTGTCTGGCACAGTAAAAATTTCAGGATCAAAAAATTCATCTCTGCCTATTTTAGCAGCTACTGTATTGTGGGGATCACAATATAAAATAAAAAATGTTCCTGAAATAAGTGATGTNTACACAATGCTNGAACTAATCAAACAGCTTGGNGGTTCATATGAATTTAANAAAAATGTCGTTNATGTCGATACAGAAANAATTTCATCTTATGAGGCNCCTTATGAATTAGTAAAAACAATGAGGGCGTCTGTATTAGTTTGGGGAGCTCTCCTNGGGCGTTTTGGNAANGCNCGTATTTCNTTCCCNGGNGGCTGTGCGATTGGAGATAGNCCGATAGATGAGCATATTAAAGCTTTTGAATCACTNGGATATACAACTATTNTTGACAAAGGATATTTGGAGACAAATAAAANATCCAAANCAGGTGGATTGTATAAATTTAATACTAAAAGTGTTACTGGTTCAGAAAATGCAATAATAGCATCAATATTNGCAGACAAAGATACTANNTTNAGCAACTGCTCGATGGAACCAGAGGTGACGGACTTAATTAATTTTTTAAACTTATTGGGCGCGAAAATTAAAAATACTGATGANAAAATTTTAATATCTTCTGTTACAGGACTTAGCACTAAGNATAAGGTTTACACTATAATTCCTGATAGAATTGAAGCAGGAACATTCGCTGTATTAGGCTCAATACCAGGAAACAACNTAAANATANTNGGCTGTGATACAGAACATTTAGAATTACCATTGAAAATCATTGAAGCATGTGGATCCAGANTAGAAATTAAGAAAAATGAAATACAANTTNCTGGTGAAGAATTAAAACCATTTAGTATAGAGACAGAGTCCTACCCNGGCTTTCCTACTGACTTACAGGCACAATTTATGGTTCTTGCNNTTTTAGCAAAAGGTAAATCAAAATTCATAGAAANCATATTCCCNTCTAGNTTCATTCATGCAGCNGANCTTAGAAANCTNGGNGCAAATATAAGNGTTAAAAAAGGGGTNGCTTACATCGAAGGAGTTCCTTTCATAAATGGTGGAAAGATGCAGGCTAGCGATCTAAGAGCAAGCGCGTCATTGGTTATAGCTGCTTGNANAGCCAGNGGGAAATCTGAAATTAGCAGAGTTTATCATCTTGACAGNGGTTANGAAAGAATAGATTATAAACTGACTAAAGTTGGTGTGAAAATTTGGAGAACGAAAGAGTAGTTTTAGCANTTGCAAAAGGCAGGATAATGGATGATGCACTNCGTGCCCTNAAAAANAGTGGGATAAATGTGTCATCANTTTCTCAGAAAACCAGAGAGTTGATTNTNGACCTTCAAAACTATAGGATTTTGTCCTGNAAACCTATTGATGTACCCAAGTATGTTGAAATGGGCACTGCTGATTGNGGCATAGTTGGNTCAGACTGTATTACTGAAAGCATGTGTGACGTTTATGAGCCNATATCNTTAAAGTTTGGAAAATGCAGAATGGTAGTNGCTTGNCAAAAAAATATGAAAATAAAATATAANCAAGGTGAAGANATAAAAGTGGCTACTAAATTTCCTAACATTGCNAAAAAATATTTCGAAGATAAAAAAATGATACCAAAAATTATATATCTTAATGGATCAGTAGAATTNGCGCCACTGGTTGGACTATCAGATGTGATTGTTGATATTACTGAATCGGGTGAAACAATTAGAAAAAACAATCTCAAAATTATTGACACCGTTATGGATATAACAGCAAAAGTTATTTTTAATAAAACNAGTGTAAGAACAAAACANAANACCCTAGAGAATTTNGCTAAAATNATAAAAAAATAATTTTTTAACCTTCTATTATTATTGGAAAAAATTTTTAATAAAAATTTTTTTATTTACGTATTGTAAATATTTTGTTAATATAAAAAAGTTAATTGTGGGTAAGTCATAAGTTACATTAATTATTAACTTTTTTATCCACATTTATCCACATTATGTGGATAAGTGGAGTGCAGATGTCCGAAGATATTCAACTAAAACAACCAGCTGATTTAGAGCATACCGATAAAGACCTAGTTGATAAAAATATCTTAGGGGCAATGGTTCTAGATACTATAAAAGANAGCTATCCTGGGATTAAACAGTTTTTCAGTACTCTCAANCTTTTAGAGGTTAAAGAAAAAGAAGCAATTTTTGTTGTTTCTGACCTAATGACAGCTGANTGGATNAACAATCATTATATGCATATNTTAGAAAAAGTGTTCTTTGAAGAGTCAGAAGAACATATTGGAACTAAAAAAGTTGTTGTAAAGGCTCANGAAGAATCTGAAATAAAAGANACTACTATAAAAAANTCNANGTCNAAAAAAAGNGCTGGCGTTNTTCCCGTAAANATCGGNAGCCTTANTGGNAAACAAAATTTNTCAACTTTTGTTAAAGGTGCATCAAANACATTAGCAGCAATTGCTGCNGAAAGNGTGGGNGAAAAACCAGGTCAAACCTATAATCCTCTTTTCATTTATGGAAGAACTGGTTTAGGAAAAACTCATCTNTTAAATGCTGTAGGAAATACNGTTTTAGATCATAGTGAAAATGCAAGAATATGTTCTTTGTCGGCCGAACATTTTACTAATAAAGTNATATCTGCAATTAGATCTGGNAAACAAAATGAGCTAAGAAA
Organism: bacterium; assembly: GCA_002697665.2. Classification (GTDB taxonomy): domain Bacteria; phylum Desulfobacterota_D; class UBA1144; order UBA1144; family UBA1144. Next base: position 13,542 of record NZXA02000015.1, on the reverse strand, counting down.
TGCATTTAGATTCGATTGTGATGTATTGNTAATTGATGACATACAGTTTTTNGCTGGAAAAGAAGGNACTCAGCAAGAATTTTTNCANACTTTTAATGAACTTTATGATAATAGCAANCAAATCGTTCTTACAAGTGACAAGCCTCCCCANCAACTATCAGGGATACAAGAAAGGCTTATNGGAAGNTTTGANTGGGGTTTNGCTGTAGAGGTTTTNCCCCCCGACCTNGAGCANAGAGTNGCTATTCTGCAAACCAAAGCTAANAANCTGGGTGTTATTTTAGACGACGACATCCTGTTTGTTATTGCAGAAAGCTCNGGCGGTTCAGTNAGAGAGCTNGAAGGNTTCTTTAATAATGTNGTNGGACAATCAACAATGTTGGGNGTGCCTATTAATAAAAACCTTGTNATGGANGTTTCNAGTAGNNTAATGAACAANTCAACACCTGATCNAATTACTGTTGAANTAATACAGTCNGAAGTTGCNAGTTTTTATGGAACAACNGTTCANGATATTTGTTCCAAAAAAAGAACCAANGGNGTTGTAAGGCCACGNCANGTTGCGATNTATCTTTCNAGAATGTTCACAGACAATTCATTNCTCGATATTGGTAGAAANTTTGGTGGACGAGACCATTCAACGGTTCTACACTCAGTTGCNACCATTGAAGACTTGNTNGCAAANAACCCNTCTCANGANAATCCAATTCGNATATTNCAGAGNAAAATGAGAAANCTNTCTGGTGGAAAACTAGTAGANTAAAGTTAANAACCTTNTTTGTTTTTTATTTTTATATTANATTTGTTNATTANTGTAGTTTGTTTCGGGANAAATGTTAAAANTTNTTTTTGTTTTGTGCNTTAAATATTGATATTTAAGTCTTTTCCACAAANAAACATNTACTACTACTGCTACTAAATATNAATTAATATTATATAATAGAANTAGTGATAAATTTTTCTGTGGATAANTCTGAATTTTTNAAACACATTTTNTTCTGTGTCGGAATTGTTGACACNAGATCNACTATGNTNGTTTTGTCTCATATATATTTAGAAGCNAAAGATGATAGAGTTTTTATATCATCAACAGATTTAGAGTCCTCNATGTATTCTTCGTTNCCNGCAAANATAAACNGTNCNGGGAATATTTGTATATCTGGNAAAAAATTATTTGATGTNGTTGAAAAACTACCNGACGAAAAAATTAATGTTTCGCTNACAACAGANTCACATGTTGAAATTTCTTTTTCAACAGGAAAAACAAANATTAAAACTCTTCCAGGAGANGANTTNCCTCANGTGCCAAAACCACAAGATTTTGTTTATAGAACAATTAAAAGNGAAATNTTAACTAATATNATNTCNAAAACANCTTATTGTGTTAGCAATGATGAAATGAGAAAAAANCTNACNGGAGTATATTTTGATNTAACTCAACCAGGAAANATTAAGGCAATATCNACGGATGGNCANAGNATGAGNTTNGTTCAAGAAGAGATTGAAAANTCAATTACNGAATCTTTTATCCTNCCTAAAAAAGCAACAANNGAAATAAGAAAATTNATNAAAGAGTCTGANTCAGTTAAGATCGGNGTGGGNAANGCNTTTTTNATATGTGATAATGGACAAACNTCAATACTTTCCAGATTAATAGATATTAAATTTCCAGANTANACACAGGTTGTGCCAAACAATACAAACAACAGNTTTAAAGTTGACAGAGAGGCATTTTTAAAAACNCTCCAACGCNTTGGNGTAGTGCTGTCTGAAAAAACAAAAGGNGCTAAAATNACAATATCNAATACGAAAATTGAGATAAGATCNTTGTCNGAGACAGGAGAAAGNGCAGAAACNATAGANAAATCTGAAAACNCNCAGAANATTGAAGTTGGATTTAATGTTAAATATTTAATAGATGCNTTATCTTCTTTTGAAACAAANGAAGTGTTTGTATCAATAAATGANGAGGTAAGCCCAGCGTGTATATTTTCAGACGAGACAAATCANGAAAAACAAAAGGCAATCATTATGCCTATGAGGGTTTAGTTGAAAAAAAACAAAGAANAACTTAGNGCTATNCGAAGAAAAATCGATGAGACGGATATTAAAATTATAAANCTTCTNAANNAAAGAGCGAGTTTAGCAAAACAAACAGCACANTTTAAGGCANNGACAGTATATGANCCNAAGCGAGAGAAAGANGTNATAAAAAAAATATCAANCAACAACCATGGTCCACTTAAAGAANCNGANTTAGAAAATATTTACNCCGAAATTCTATCCACATGTAGAGAAATNCAAAGNCCAAAAACCATATCTTATCTNGGGCCNNTAGGNAGCCACACACAGGAGGCTGCAGANAAGAAGTTTGGTTTAAACTCTAGAAAAATNCACTCAAAAACAATNAAAGANGTNTTCCTTTCCGTTGANCAAGGGGAGTCTGACTTTGGAATAGTNCCGCTCGAAAATTCAATAGAAGGNCCAGTNGGNGAAACNCTCGACGAACTTTTGGTTTCNCCTGTTAANACNGTNGGAGAGTTTTCCAGAAAAATTAAACACTNNCTACTNTCTAAACAAAAAGATATNAATANAATAAAAANTATATANTCNCACCCACAAGCTCTTGCNCAAAGNAAAAGATGGGTTACCAANAATNTGCCAGACGTTATACTTAAAGAGTCNTCTAGCACNTCTGAAGCAGCAANNATTGCATCNAAAAGTCCAACAACNGCNTCAATATCNCCNGCTGTNTGTAGTAAAATTTATAATCTAAANATTCTTCACAATTCCATAAATGATGATAAAAACAACACNACAATATTTATAGTAATTTCTAGANCNCNTGAAGAAGTAGCTATTTCGAAAAACAGCAAAGTGTCNATTGTTTTCACATTNCCNGACAAACCCGGNTCTTTGTTTGAATGTCTAAAGCCACTNAAAGCACATAATCTNAATCTCACGAAAATACAATCNAGGCCNTCGAGAAAGATTCAGTGGGANTANAATTTNTATGTTGATATTTTAGTAGGATCNAAGGTTGANCAAACCAANAGAGGNCTTGAAAAAATTAAAAAAATCGCNTCNTATTTTAAAATANTNGGAGCATATTAAATCATGAAAANTGCAACNAGAATTTCNAANCTCCCAAAATATGTTGGAGGCAAGCCAATNGACGAGCTNCAAAGAGAGCTTGGAATAGATAGGCCTATTAAATTGGCATCTAACGAAAATCCNAATGGTCCGTCTCCAAAGTCTCTCGAGGCTTTATCGANAAGCATNCTNGATGTTGCCTNNTATCCNGATGGTGATTCTTATCATCTTAAAAGAAAAATTTGNGAAAAAGANANTATATTGCCCAATCAAATTGTAATAGGAAATGGTTCCAATGAAATCTTAGAGTTAATTTCCCATGCTTTCATAGAAAAAGACGATGAGGTAATAATGGGTGAATATTGCTTTATTGTTTACCCGATTGTCGCAATGTTGTCAGAGGCAAGAATTATAAGATCGAAAATGCCTAATATGACGCATGATATTCAAGATATAATTGATCTTGTTAGCGATAATACTAAAGTGATATTTATTGCAAATCCTAACAATCCAACAGGCACAAAAGTGCCAAAGGAAGAGATTTATAAACTTTTAGATTCAATTCCCAGCAATATATTGGTTGTTGTTGATGAAGCATATTGTGAATATTTAATTAAAAATCAGAGAATGGATGTATCAAAAGATTTAAAAAAGTGGAAAAATCTTGTAATCGTAAAGACATTTTCTAAAATTTATGGTCTGGCAGGTCTAAGAATAGGATTTGCTATGGGAGACAGTGAGATTATCGATAAAATCCAAAAACCAAGAGAGCCTTTTAATGTTAACTCCCTTGCGCAATCAGCAGCTGTAGCAGCTATGGATGATGAAGAACATTTAGAAAAGTCATTTCAGATGAATATCTCTGGAATGTTGTTTCTAAAAACAGAAATTGCAAAAATGGGACTTAAAATATATCCATCGCATGCAAATTTTATCCTATTAGACTTTGGCTGTCCTGCAAAAAATATATATGAAGAGCTTTTAAAAAGAGGAGTTATAGTCAGACCTCTAGAAAATTATAACTTGCCAAATTGTCTGAGAATAACTGTCGGAACCCAAGATGAAAACGAACGTTTTATATCTGGACTTAAAGAAGTATTAGGGGTTTTAAGATGAAAATTCTTATTTACGGTCTTGGCCATATTGGTGGTTCATTAGCTCTTGGTATCAAAAAATATTGTAAAAACTCATATGAGATTACTTATATTGATAAAGATAAAAAAACGATAAGAAAGGCGAAAAACAAAAAGCTAACGAACGGCGATCTCCCCGGAACAGCCTTTGAAAAATTTTCTATATCTTCAGCAGATATTATTTTTATTTGTATTGACCCCTCAAAGATTCAGAGTGTTTTCAAAAAAATAAAAAATTTAAAAACTAAAAAAAATTTAATAGTCACTGATGTCGCTAGCACAAAGGAAAATGTTCTGGCTGATGCTAAATCAATTTTAGGAAAAGAAATAGCTTTTGTAGGAGGCCACCCTATTGCAGGAACAGAAAATAGTGGATTTGATTATGCCGACCCAAATCTTTTCAAAGGTAAAATCTTTATACAATCTGGATCGATTGGTTTACAGAAAAACATTTCTACTATTTTGAACATCTGGAAAAAATTAAATTCTAATATTGTAAAAATTAAGCCAAAAGAACATGACAAGGTTTTTTCTTATTTAAGCCATTTACCACATGCTTTATCTTTTTGTTTAAATAAAGTAGCTGTAAAGAGGCTTGGAGCCAAAAGAGTAAAGGCTTTCGGAGGCACTAGCTATATGGATTATTCTCGAATTTCATCTAGTTCAGAGAATCTATGGAGTGACATATTTTTATCAAATAAAGATAATTTAGCCTCTTCAATCGACGATTCCATCGATTTTCTGAAAAATCTTAAATTAGCTCTAAAAAAACATTCTCAATCTAATATATCGAAACTAATAAAGTCCAGAAGACCTTAGCCCTTGATTTTTTATGAGTAATATTTAAAATTTACATATACATCTCGTAGTCGCACCCCGAGAGATAGAGTATAATATTTTGAGAGAGAGTATTATATACGGAGTGTCATTTATATGAAAGCCATACTGTTAAGCGGATTAATAGTTTTTGCATTAGCTTTTTTCGCAAAAAACGTTTTAAGTTTTTTAAAAGTCATGTTTGCTGCTAAAAAGAAATCCTTTAGAGTAGACAATCTTCCGGAAAGGATTCGTAGTTTCATGGTTAATGTCTTTGGTCAAAAGAGAATGCTTAAAAATTATACTTGGGCAAGTGTAGAGCATCTAATGATTTTTTGGGGATTTTTGATTATTACCATTGGAACAATCGAGTTAATTGTTATGGGTTATGTTCCAGGATTTGAAATATTCGGATTTCTGGGAGGTAGCGCGCAAGAAAACTTCTTGCTGGTTTTGGACGTTGTTCAAACCCTAGTTGTCATTGGCTTAGCCATGGGAGTTTTAAACAGAACTGTGATACCTAGTGGTAAGCGAAGAGAGGTTAACAGTATTGATGCAGTTGTAATATTGGGTATGATTTTTGGCCTAATGATGACAGACTTTGGTTTCCGTGCTGCGAAAGTTGCTCTCGGTGTCGAACCTCAATCTTGGTTGCCTATCTCATCTTTTTGGGCCTCAGCTTTTTTAAATAACTTAAATGCTTCTACTTTAACTTTTACTGCAGAATTTTTCTGGTGGTTCCACATAGCTTTGGTTCTAGCTTTTTTAAATTATCTTCCTTATTCAAAACATAGCCATGTGTTAACTGTTATACCAAATGTTTTCTTCCAAAATTTAGAACCAAGAGGGAAAATGACCAAAATTGATTTCGAAAACGTTCCAGACGATGTTGAACACTTTGGTGCTGGGAAGTTTGAAGATTTTAGCTGGAAGGATGTTTTAGATGCTTATACTTGTACTGAATGCGGAAGATGTACAGACAATTGTCCTGCTTGGGCTACTGACAAGACTTTGTCGCCAAGAGACATTGTAACGAAGTTGCGACATTTTGCTACAGCAAATGGCGGAACAGATGCTATGAAGAACGAATATCTTCCAAGCGAAGATTGGGTCACTCCGGAAGAACTATATGCTTGCACTACATGTAGCGCTTGTGTTGAACAATGCCCTTTATTTATCGATCAAATGGGCAAAATAATAGAAATGAGAAGATTTTTAACAATGGAAGGTCAACTTACAGGAACTGCTGTTAGAACATTGCAAAAATTAGGTAGTCATGGAAACCCTTGGGGTTTTGAATCGGGAGATCGTACCCCTTGGGCGAAAGAAAATGAAGTTCCTGTGCTTGGTAACGGAGCTGGAAATAATGCCGAAGAATTTGACGTAATTTTCTGGACAGGGTGTTTTGGAGCATATGACCCAAGAGGTCAAGAAGTTGCATCCACTATTTCTGAACTTTTGAAAGAGGCAGGAGTTAAATTTGCAATTATGGGCCCAAGTGAAACCTGTACTGGTGACCCAGCTAGAAGGCTTGGTGAGGAGGCTCTATTCCAAGAACTTGCTATGACCAATGTAGAAACTATGAAGGGCTTTAAAGTAAAAAAAGTTATTGCAAATTGCCCCCATTGTTTTAATACTCTAAAAAATGAATATCCTGATTTTGGATCTGATGTCGAAGTAGTCAGCCATACAGAATTCTTAAACCAACTTATTAAAGACGGTAAATTAAAACCCGTAAAAAATATTGATGAAACAATTACCTACCATGACCCGTGCTATTTAGGAAGACATAATAAAGTCTTTGATGAACCTAGAGAGATTCTTGAATCTATCCCCGGCTTAGAAGTGGATGAGCTAGAGAGAAGCAGAGAAAACAGTTTTTGCTGTGGAGCTGGCGGAGGTAAAATCTGGATGGAAGAAGAGGCTCCTAGAGTTAATTGGAATAGATTTGAGGAAATTGCAAATCATGGAGTTGAAACCGTAGCAGCAGCTTGCCCTTTTTGTAACGTAATGTTCGAGGATGCAGCAAAATACCAGGGTAATGATAAAATAAAAATTAAAGATGTAGCTGAATTGCTAAAAGATTCGCTCGATCTTCCTGTTAAAAACTCAAATTTCGAAAAGCTAGCAAGTGAAGATAATGCCGAACATAAAGATGCCGACAGTAGTAAAAATGAAAGCCCATCTGAAGTCTAAAAATTCCTCCTGGTGTTTTAAAAAAAAAACAAAAAATCTATATTTTGACAATCCACTGGGATATGTGTTTCAAAATAAAAAAGGCACAACTTTAGTATTTAGAGGAAAAAAAACTTTTTTTAAAAATATGAACCTTTTTGAGGTAAAAAAGAAGAAGCTCAAAAAATTTTTTTTAGTTGGCTATTTGTCTTATGAATTTGATATGGCTAAAATCAGCACTGATTATCAAGCTATTTTTAATATTTATTCTGATACAAGGACGAAGCTTAAGAAACCTAAAAAGAATTTTANCCAAAAATCTTATTTAGAAAAAACAACTACTGATACAAAATTCATAAAATCTGTAGAAACAATGAAGAAGCTAATCTCCCGCGGCGATATTTATCAGATAAATCTAACAAGAGAGTTTACATTTAATAGCNATAAAAATAGTTATGAACTCTTCCTGGATTATTTTAAATGCCAACCTGTTGAGTATGGATCCTATATAGAATTTCATGATCATACTATCCTTTCAGGATCTATGGAACTGTTTTTNCAAAAGTATAAAAAAAAAATAATTACTAAGCCTATAAAGGGNACCTCAAAAAACTCTATAGCCGATTTGAATAATTTAAAAACAGATACTAAAGAAAAAGCAGAAAATTTAATGATAGTTGATTTAATGAGAAACGATCTTTCGACAGTCTGTAAGCCAGGAAGTGTTGCAGTTGATAGTTTGTTTAAAATCAAAAAATATTCAACTTTAACGCAACTTGAATCTACAATTTCAGGAAATCTTAGGGATAACGTATCTTTATACGAGATATTTAAAAATACTATGCCACCGGGCTCTGTTACTGGNACACCTAAGAAAAAAGCTGAAGAGATAATTTCANAAGTAGAGAAACATAAAAGAGGTCCTTATTGTGGAGCCGTAGGCTACATTGACCCNAAAGATAATTTTTGTTTCTCAGTTGGCATTAGGNTATCGAAGATAAACAACCAAAGAAAATCTTTCTATACCGGAGCGGGAATTGTATGGGANTCAAAACCAAAAAAGGAAAATTTAGAAACCCACTTGAAAGCAAAGGCTTTTCAAAATACATTATCTAACTTATGAAAGAGTTTTTATATTTTGATAAAGAGCCAACAAGTTCAACACATTTTAATAGAAGCTTAATGTTTGGCGAAAGTGTTTTTGAAACTTTTAGATATAAACAAAAATTACCAGTATTTTTTAGTGATCATATGCGAAGGCTAGAAAGTTCGTGCAATTTCATGGGAATTAAATTTCCTGGAGATTTCTATATTGAGTCCTTGGTTGAGAAATTTGTTAAGAATCATGAATCAGAACATATAAATAATATTATTAAAGATTTAATTGTTAAAGTTCTTATTTTTAGTTCAGGCGGATCTTCTTATGGAGACTTGTCAGAAAAATCATCAGTATGTATTTCAATCAAAGAAGATGATGTCAAGAGCAATCATGAATATAGTTTGTGTTTGAGTAAAAATATAAAAGCTTCTTTTGATCCACTGAATTTACATAAGACCTCAAATTATTTTATGTCAGTGTATGAAAAAAGAATAGCAACAAATCGTGGATATGATGATGCACTATTTATAAATGAAAAGAACCTGGTCGTTGAGACAACTGCTGGAAATTTTTTTTGGATTAAGGGAAAAAATGTATTTACTCCCTCTTTAAAAAACGGCCCATTACCTGGAATTGCTAGAAGTATAGCAATTAGGGCTTGTAAATCTAATAAAATAAAGGTTTATGAAGGCGATTATGAGCCTGGTTCAATTATTTTTCCAGAGGCGATGTTCATAACTAATGCTGTAAAAGGAATAATCGAAGTTACAAATTTGAATAATACCACTAAGCCAACTAGGACAAACAAGCTTTTTCCTAAAATTAAAGAGACCTTTTATTCCTTATTGGAGTGGAGATGATATTGCCTTTTAAACCATTTCAATTTACAATTTTTCTTTAACTTTAACTCTATTAAGGGGGAGCTAATATAAAATGTCAAATTTAAGAGATGTATATATAATTGGAGTTGGTCAAACTCCATGTGGTAAATATCCAACTAAAGCTGCTCATGTTCTTGGACGTGAAGCGTCATGGGCTGCGATTAAAGATTCAGGTATTTATGCTCGAGATATTGAAATTGGATTTTGTGGGCATGTTTATCAAGGAATGGGAGTTGGCCAAAGAACACTTAAAGATATTGGTCTAGTTGGCCAGCCTGTTATAAATGTTGAAGGTGCTTGTGGAAGTGGAACGTTGTCTTTCTGGGAAGCATGGAGAACAATAGCCTTTGGACAACATGATGTAGCATTAGCATGGGGTGTTGAAAATTTAAGCAAAATCATGTCTGGTGGACCTTTGCCATTAGAAGAGGACGACATCGAAGTTGCGCTTGGCATGAGCATGCCTGGACTTTATGCAATGAGAGCAAAAAGATATATGGATGAATATGGAGTATCTAAAGAGACACTTGCCAAAGTTGTTGTTAAAAGTAGACTACATGCATCCAAGAACCCAATTGCTCAATTTAGAAAAGAAACAACCGTTGATGCTGTTTTAGGAGATCCAGTAATTTGTGATCCTTTAACAAGAAGTATGTGTTGCCCTGTTGGAGACGCTTCAGCAGCCGCAGTTTTAGTTTCAGGTGAAATGTTAAATAAAATAAAAAGGGATGAAAGTAGACTTCCTATTAAAGTCTTAGGATGTGTTGCACAATCAGGTGGTTATGCATCAGCAACTGGTCTTACTTGTGATCCATCGGAAAATGTTGCAAGAACTTCTCAAATGGCCTATGAGCAAGCAGGTTTAGGTCCTGAAGATATGGATGCAGTCGAAATTCATGACGCTTTTGCTATTGCAGAACTTATTGTTGCTGAAGCTTTAGGCTTTGCTAAAAAAGGAGAAGGTTCAAAATTAATAGAAGAAGGAACTTCAAATTTTGATGGAAATATAGCAATTAACCCAAGCGGCGGATTACTTTCTAGAGGACACCCTGTTGGTGCTACGGGACTTTTACAAACCGTTGAAATAGTAAATCAGTTAAGAGGTGAAGCAACTGGATGTCAAGTTCCTGATGCAAACATTGGATTAATTGAAACAATGGGTGGAGCACAACCTGCAATGGANGGGATAACATGCGTTGTCAGCATACTTGGAAAGTAATAATTTAAATTAGGAGTTTTTAAAATGAGTGAAGATCAAGAAAGAAAGATTTTGCATCCCGATTTTTTTACTGAGGATCCAGAACCAAGACTTATCGCTGGAAGATGCAAGGTATCGGGGAATTGGACTTTCCCTCCCTATCTTGCTGATCCCGTTAGCTTTCAAGATGAAATTGAACATGTGCCTTTGCCTAAGGTTGGCAAATTACATTCATATACAATTGTAAGAAGAAGCTTGCCGGACTTTCCGGTTCCTTTTGGTTTAGGATTAATAGATTTTCCAGAGCAAAAAGTAAGGGTTATGGCTCAAATAGAAGCCGATGATTTNGAGAATGATTTATCCTTAGATATGGATGTTGAAACAATTGTTGGTATAGTCAGAAAGGCTAAAGATGGCACTGATATTTATTCTTACAAGTTCAAAGCCATTAAAAAGTAGGTTTTGCTCTAGTCTTTAAACTTATTGCAAAAAAATTGCAAAACCTGTACTATTATGGAGTTGCTTTAAGTAATTTTAATTAAATATAGGAGGGTCAATTATGGCTTTAAATTATCAAAGTGTAGATTTCGTAAAAGTTTTAGGCGAAAGACGTTCTTGCAGATTCTATGATCCTGACAGACCAGTCGAAGCTGAAAAAGTTCAAGCTATTTGCCAAGCTGCTAGAAATGCTTCACATATGGGTAATGCTAACTGTATTACGCTTACTATCGTTGAGGATCAGGCTACTAAAGATAAATTCACAGAAATTGTGTCTGCCTTTAACATTCCAATGGCAAAAATGGCTCCTGTTAGCATAGTGTTCGCTTTAAATAGAGACCTATGGTATAACGGACTTCCAAAGGGTTTGCCTGAACTTTTTAAAATGGGTGGTATTAACCCAAGTCACGGATGGAGTATGGATAATATTGAGAATACAACTCTTCCAAGACTAACATCATTCCCACCAGAAGTTGTTAGCTATTTGCTATCTTGTGAAACAGGAATGGCTATGGCTTCAGCTCAATTAATGGCTACAGCATTAGGATTAGGAAGTTGCTGTTATGCTGGTCAAGGTCCAAAAATCGCTGAGGTACTAGGATTCCCTGAATCAGCTCAGTTTGTGTGGGCAATGGCTATCGGTTATCCTGGAGAATCAGTTGAATCTATGGGATGGAGACCAAGATCACCTTATGGAGATATTATCTATAAAGAGAAATTTGGTACACCTGCTGTTGCAGATCCAGCTGTAGATGCCGAACTTGAGAGTTTAGGTATGATGGGAGCACCATCTGCTTTAACACCTGAGAGATTAGCAGATATCAATAAAGCTGCTGAACAAATGGGACTACCAACTAGAACTGACGAAAATGGTTAAAAAACAATATTAAAGGGGAGCTGTTGCTCCCCTTTTTATATAATTTATGNCTTTAGAAGAACAAGTTTTACAACTAAAAGATTTAATTTTAAAACACAAAAATGCTGTCGTTTTTACAGGTGCAGGTATAAGTACTGACTCCGGGATTCCAGACTACCGTTCCCCTGGCTCTGGTGCNTGGGATAAATATGATTCATCTATTGTTTCTATTCCTGGTTTTCTCAGAGATCCAACACAATATTATGACTATGCTCTAGAAATGTACCCAATACGAGCCTCGGCTATGCCAAACAAGTCCCANCTGCTTCTTGCAAAACTTGAAAAAAAAGGCCTCATAAAAGGGGTTATTACTCAAAATGTCGATGGGCTTCATTTGAAAGCGGGAAGTGAAAATGTTCATGAGCTTCACGGTTCAATAAGAACATGCTCTTGTCTACAATGTGGTCAGTTTTTTACAACTGATGAGATAATTTCAAGAGTCAAAGAAGGAGAGAACCCGCCAATTTGTAAAACTTTTGAAGGCGAAGAATGTGATGGACTTATTAAACCAACAGCAGTTTTCTTTGGTGAAGGATTACCAAAAACNCCTTGGGACAGTGCTGTTGACAAAAGTAAGGACACTACTCTTATGATAGTAATNGGATCATCTTTACAAGTATCTCCTGCAAACAGCCTTCCTGATGTAGCACTAAAGACTGGATCAGAATTAGTAATAATTGATCTTATGAGTACTCCTTTTGATACAAGGGCAATATTAAAAATTGAGGAAAGAGCAGTTTTGGTATCAGAAATGTTAGAAAAATGTCTAGATTTATAACTTATTAAATAAATAAAATTTTGACAAATCTTTGACTAAAATAGACAAGTTATTTATTTGTCTGAATTAAGACCTATATTTTTAAAAATTTTTAACTTTTCGTTGACTTTAAATTTCCTATTTGATTCAATATTAATAACGGGGTGCAGAAAAACTTATCTAAGTTTTCCTCACCTATTAACTACCCTACAACGCTAATTTTCATTTAAGGAGGTCTCGAACGATGCCAAGTCATCTTAACGTAGACACAAAGTACTGGACTCTAACTGATGAGATTCCAGCACCACCAGTTGAAAGAGACATTAAGTCATGGATTATCGGAAACCCTTCCGATCCTCTATGGGATATTGATGTTCTTCCTTTAACTTATACAGACTCAAGATGGTCAGCATTTGTATTAGATGTAGATGCAGAATCAAGACAAAGACTATGTCCTAATCCACCATTAACAGTATGGGATGGAGACGACGCAGAACTTGTTGAGTACTGGTATGTACAACATAACAATACAATGTTAGGTCCATATTTAGAGTTCGGAGTAACAATCTCTGCAACTCACACTGATGCTAAAGGTAATGCATGGAAAGCAGGTTACTATCCATACATGTATTTAACATCAGACTCTGCTGTTGATGCAGGTCGTGTTTTAGGATTCCCTAAAAAAATGGCTTANATNAGAGCAACTGAGCATGGCGGCGAAAAAGGAGACGATTTCTTTGNNTTNTCAATGTCAAGAAATGGTTACCTAATGNNNGCNTCAGCAAGGTAAGTATGATGACGCCCCTGTAACTCCTCCAGCTTTCTACGGACAAACTGATTGGGGAAGATTAAACATGAAGGTTATCACACGTCCTGATGTTGCAAGTTCAGAATGGCAATGTACATATTTACCATCTGTTCTTCCACCTGCATTTAATGTAGAAGGACACAGATTCCAAATCAAAAACGAGTTAAC
>NZXA02000035.1 GCA_002697665.2 bacterium | reverse complement strand
AGATTCTTAACACCTTACTACCCTGGTGCTTAAGATTTGGTACAAAAAATGCAACTAGCCTTTATATAAAGGCTAGTTGCCCTTAAATGAAAAATAGCGTTGAAGGGTGGAAGGCCGTTGACGTGACTATCCGCTAAGTAGTCCAACCTCCCACCTTTTAGACTTCAATAATAGCTTTTATCTATAGACAAAATCAACAAAACTTTATAATATTGTTTTTTTTGATTATATTCCTATTTATGAGTCCCATAATTGTGACAAAATGTAAATGTTCCAAAAATAATATTTATATAAATATTCCAAAAGAAAAGTATTTTAAGGGAAGAATCAATCCCGATGGATGGGAGCTTGAATACTCAAAACGTGTTAAAGAAGAAAAGAATCAATATTATAAAGAAAATATTAAAAAAAATGGGGATCAATGGACAGTAGCGAGTAAAAACTATGTAATTTGTGAAGAATGTGGTGAAAAAATTGAAATTTGACAAAAAAAAAGAGAGGTACCGCTAAATACCTCTCAGAGTGTTTACGGGGATGTTTAACCATCTCCTACCTACGCTTATCCTATTGTAGCATAGTTGGTATTTTAAATTCAACAATTTTTTTAATTTTTTTTAAATACCTTTGGGAGAAACAATTTTTGGGTGCAATTTTCTCCATCGTAAATTATTGAGAGCATTAATAAAGGCTTTTGCGCTTGCTACAATTACATCTGTGCTAGAACCTTTTCCTCTTGCTGTATGATTATCTTCTTTAATTATTACAGAAACCTCTGCTTGGGCATCCATTCCACCCGTGACAGAAGCAACGTTATATGAATCAAGTTTTGGAGTAATTCCAGCGGCCTTACATATTGATTGGAAAACCGAATCTATAGGACCATCTCCACTTTCTTCAACTACTATTATTTGACCATCAATATTTAACGATAACTTAGCGGTAGGTTTTTCATCTGTTCCAGAAGAACACGCTAAAGAATTTAGTTTATAAAAGTCTCCCGATCTAACAAATTCTTCATTTATTAAAGCCTCTATATCCTCATCAAAAACATATTTCTTTTTATCACATAATTCTTTAAATTTTACGAAAGCAATCTCAAATTTATCCTCTGAAAGCTTATATCCAAAATCATTAAGCCTATCTTTGAAAGCATGTCTTCCAGAATGCTTACCAAGAACAATATGATTCGATGGAATTCCGACTTCGCTAGCTTCCATTATTTCATATGTATTCCTTTGTTTTAAAACTCCATCCTGGTGAATCCCTGCTTCATGTGCAAAAGCGTTGGCTCCTACAATTGCCTTATTTGGCTGAACGTTTACACCAGTAACAGTGCTGACAAGTTTACTACATGGATAAATATTTTTAGTATTTATACCAGTTATATATGGATTAAGATCATTTCTAACCTTTAATGCCATTACTATCTCCTCTAAAGAAGCATTACCTGCTCTCTCTCCCAGACCGTTAATTGTGCACTCGACCTGTCTTACGCCTTCATGTATCGCAGTCAAAGAATTTGCAACCGCTAGTCCAAGATCATTATGGCAATGTACACTTAGGATAATCTTATCAATTTCTTCAGTTCCATTTTTGATATACTTTATAATTTTAGAAAATTCTGATGGAACTGTATAGCCAACAGTATCTGGAATGTTTATTGTAGTTGCACCACTTTGAATAGCAACTGATATTGCTGAACATAAAAAGTCTAGATCCGATCTTGTGGCATCTTCGCAAGAAAACTCAACATTTGATGTATATTTGGAAGCATGTCTGACTGATTGGCCAATAATTTCAAGAACTTCGTCTTTCGTTTTTTTTAATTTATATTTTAAGTGGATATCAGAAGTAGCAATAAAAGTATGGATTCTAGGATTTTTTGCATTTTTAATAGCCTCCCAAGCTCTGTCTATATCTTTGATGTTTGCCCTGCTTAATCCAGCAACTTCACAATCTTTAATTTGCTCTGCAATTAATTTTACGGAATTGAAATCTCCTTCAGATGCAATTGGAAATCCAGCTTCAATTACATCAACACCTAATTTTTCAAGCTGTAATGCAACTTTAACTTTTTCTTCCTCGTTCATACTACAGCCTGGAGCTTGTTCACCATCTCTTAGTGTAGTATCAAAAATTTTCACAAAGTTGCCCATAGAATTAGAAATATAAGTTAACCTTCAATTTTGTCAATTTTGGGAAATAGTAAATTTAATTCACCAATCTTCTTATTAACAGCTAAAGGTGCTATTTGGTTTTCACCAGTAAAAGAACTTTTATCTGAATCTAAAGAGATATTAAGCGCATTTAGAATTTTTTCAGAAGAATCTGGCATTACAGGATAAAATAAAATTGAAATTATTCTAATCATCTCAAGTGACGCTTTTAGGACAATTTTTAGGTCATTTAATTTACCTTCTTTGGCCAAAGACCAAGGTTTCATATCGTCTATATATTTATTTGTACTAGAAACAATATCCGAAACGGACTCCAATGCTTTACTAATCTCGACATTTTTAAAAAAAACCATATAATCTGATATTTTTTCATCGCACGTTTCAATTAATATTTTCTCTTTATCAGTAATTTCAGCATCAGGAATCAAACCATCTAAATTCTTATTAGTCATTGAGAAAACCCTGTTGACTAAATTACCAAAACTATTGGCCAAATCCGAATTAACTCTTGAAACTAGCGAACTAATGGAGAAATCACCATCATTTCCAAATGGAACCTCTCTGAGAAGAAAAAAACGAAATTGATCCAATCCGTACATTGAAATCATTTCGTTTGGATCTATCACATTTCCCATAGATTTTGACATCTTTTCTTTTTCTACAGTCCACCATCCATGTGCTATTATTTGATTTGGTAATGGTAAATCAGCAGCCATCAAAAGTGCAGGCCAATAAATCGCATGAAATCTTAATATATCTTTTCCTACTATATGATAATTTGCAGGCCAATAATTTAAATATCTTTCTGACTTAACATCAGGATAGCCTAAAGCAGTAAGATAATTAGTTAAGGCATCAATCCATACATAAATTACATGGTTTTCATTACCCGGCACTTTAATTCCCCAATCAAAACTTGTTCTAGAAATAGATAAGTCTTTGAGACCCTGTTCGACAAAGCTAACTACTTCGTTAAATCGAGAATTAGGTTTGACGAATTCTGGGTTTTTATTGTAGAAATCTAATAATTTATCTCCCCATTCTGATAATTTAAAAAAATAGCTTGATTCTTCTACCCATTCGACTTTTGAACCTGAAGGAGCTTTACCATCAATAATTTCATTTTCTGCATAAAACGCCTCATCTCTGATAGAATACCAACCTGAATATTTATCTAAATAAATTTGATTGTTATTTTGAAGTCGAGACCAAAAATCCCTAACACTAATTGTGTGTCTTTCCGAGGTTGTTCTTATAAAATCATCATTAGAAAGATTTAAACTTTTCGTAAGATTTTGAAAGTTTGCACTCATCTGATCAACAAAATCTTGGGGCTCTATATCTTTGTCTTTAGTTACTTGTTGTATCTTTAATCCATGCTCATCAGTTCCAGTCAAGAAAAAGACCCTTTGACCTTTTAGCCTAAAAAATCTTGAGAGAGCATCACAAGCAATACTAGTATAAGCATGGCCAACATGGGGTATATCATTTACATAATAAATCGGCGTAGTGATATAAATATTATTCATCAATTTATACTACCTGATTCATAGTTTTTCTATTAGATAAATAGTAATTAAGAATCAACTCTTCAATTGCAAGCTTAGGGTTTAGATTATATTTTTTTATATTTAAAGATAAAAAATTTAAATCATTAATAAAATTATTATAAATTACAAGATTTGCTTTTGAATCTACTGAATTATTAATGTCTTTTTTTAATTTTACAAGGAGAAGGGAGCTTAGCTCCTCACATAAAAAGGACATAGACGTTCTGTCATTAATTTGGTCAATAAGATTTCCAACTTTATCCAAATCATTCAAATTTCTTTTCAATAAAATATCAGTAGTTTCACATAGCATTTGAATAATTGTATTATCAAATTTATCAATATTTCTAAGTGATCCATCCATCGACTCTAGAATTAGTTTCCTGTTCTCATCATCTACTATCATATCCAATATCTCAGCAACTATTTCATTTGGGAGTTTGTTTAAAGAAAAGAGTAACGATCTTGAAATCACGGTTGGTAATAAAATATTAGAATTCTCGACACTTAAAAAAAAAATTAAGTAGCTTGGAGGTTCCTCTAAGATTTTAAGAATTTTGTTTTGAACTATTTCTGTCATATTGTGAGAATTGTTGATAAAAACGATTTTATTTTTTGATTCAAAAGGGGGTTTATATATCCAATCATCCAAGACAGAAATATCATCTACTAAAATTTTTTCGGGTCCAGCATCAATGATTAGTAAATCCGGGTGTATATTTTTATTTATTTTTTCAGAGCTTGATAAAATTTTGCCAGAGAGATAAATAATGAGATCTTTTTTACCTATACCCTTTTTTCCTTCTATTATTATCGACCTTGAGGTTAAATTATTTTCAAAAATGAAATTAATATTTTCCTGCGTATCAAGATGAAAATTAACTATTCTTTCATTCATTTTTATAATTTGTCAAATTTTTCTAATCTTTTGAAAATACTAAATCTACTTTTTAATATCTTCCTTATGTCTCTTTGAACATCATTTATTGATTTTTCGCCATCTATTAAAAAAATTCTATTTCCTTGTTTTTTATATAGTGAGAGATATGACTTTCTAACCCTATTATGAAATTCGAATGATTCATCATCTATCCTGTTTCTTCCAGGTCTTTCAATTATTCTACTCAACGCTGTGTTTACTGAAATATCTATCAAAAATGTTATTGTTGGAATTACTCCCAAAGCTGCACTAAAACCTAGCTTTTTTACCATTTCTGGATCCAAGCCCCTCCCATAACCTTGATAAGCTATTGTAGAATCATAAAATCTATCACAAAGCACTATTTTACCTTCTGATAACTTGGGTCTTATGAATTCTTGTACATGTTGGGCTCTATCTGCACAAAATAATGATAATTCTGCAATTGGTTCAATTTCAATGTCATCATAATCTAATATAATTTTTCTAATTAAGCTTCCAACTCTTCCCCAGCCAGGTTCGCGAGTAGCTACTACATCGAAATGAATTTTTTCTAAAGTATTTTTTAAAAGATCTACTTGTGTAGATTTTCCTGAACCTTCAATACCTTCAAAAGTTATAAACACTAAGACTCCTTAATTTGAATTTGTTTTTTTAAATTCATAACTTCATTATAATCTAATTTAGAAGTTTTGCCTGTCTCCAGTTCACCTAAATTAATACATCCAATCGAAATTCTTTTAAGTTTGTTAACTTTCTTGGCATAGTACTTGAAAAAATTTTTAACAATATGATTTCTACCCTCATGAATGGTGATTTTAATTATTGATTCCTCTATACAATTTTTTACTAAAGTGATCTTATTAGGTTTCAGAAAACCATCAGAAAGATTAGCTCCTAAACGCATTTTCTTTATTAATGCTTGACTAACTTTTCCTCTCAAATGACAAATATATGTTTTAGTAATCATGAAACTCGGATGTGATATTTTATGAGCAAAATCACCATCATTTGTGAGCAATAATAAACCTTCTGTATCAAAATCTAGACGGCCAATTGGAAAAATTTTTATACTAGTATTTGGTAAATAGTCTAAAATAGTTTTTTTCTTTTCGGCTTTCGACATAGATGTTAAGCAAAATCTAGGTTTATTCATAATATAATATTCAAAAATTTGTGGAGTTAAAATTTCACCATTGAATTTTACTATATCTTTGTCAGGATTTATCAATGTCTGTGGCTTAATTTCTAATACGTCATTAACTAAAACTTCACCATTCTGGATTATAGTATCAGACTTCCTCCTTGCAGCTACCCCACAAAGAGATAAGAATTTATTAAGTCTAGTTCTCATACTTAAAACTATTATTTATTATCAAAGTTTGAACATGTTTCCATTGTTATTCCTGCATGAGCCCAAGCCGCTCCTGCAGCCATGACCATAGCGATATTTATAGCTTCTGAAATTTCTTCTTTTGTAACACCTTCTTTGATACCATCTCTTATACAGCTTCTTATACACCATGAACATTTTGCAAGAATCGCACATGCTAGACCCATTAGCCCTTTTTTAAGTTTTTTAGAAAGATGGCCATCTTCATAAACCAATTCGTGAAAGGCAGAAAACCTCTTATGTTTTTCACCGCTTAATTCATGAAAATCTGTAATTTGTGATGTTATATTTTTTGAAAAGAAGAAACCATCAGTAGTATCTTCCTTATTTTGCATTTTATCAAAATTTTCCAGGGCAATGCTTGAGTAAGCATAGGGCTGTCCCATAGATAATCTCATAGCAATAAAAACGGTTTCAGCAATTTCCTCATCCGTAGCACCACTTGCTTTGGCTAATTTTGTTCTTGACCTTATACAATATGGACAAGATGTCATGTGTGCACATCCAAGTGCGATTAATTGTTTATCTTTTTTTGAAATTAATCCCTCTTCGAATACTATATTATGATAATCTATCCATTTAGAATTAAGATCAGGCGCAGCTTTTTTTAGCATGGCCATATATTGTGAAATATCNTCNTTATAAATACTTTCNGTCATAAAAACCTCTCTGATTTATTAGATATTTTATCACACATTTATATTATGTATATTGATTGAAGTGAGCACTAAAATTGTAAATGAATTTATCCGAAAGTTTTCATTAGAAACCAGTAACATAGATAGACTTGACAATGATGCTTCAGAAAGAATTTATTACCGAACNGANAATAAAATTATTGCTTATATCCCAAAAAAAAAGGGGGAGTCTATTTACAATTTTATTAATGCCACAAAAATACTAAATAGCATAGGTATAAGGGTACCAAGGGTTCATATACAAGATAATGAACTTGAAATTTTATTAATTGATGATTTTGGAAATAATAAAATATCAAAAATAATTGATCAGTATGATATTGAGGAAATTTTAAAAAAATGTATTGATGAAATAATAAACATCCAATCCAATAAACCTAAAAATGACGTATTAATTTTTGACTTAAAAGCTATAATTGAAGAAACATTGATGTTTATTGACTGGNATTTAATTAAAGAAAAGAATATTAGTATTTCAAACANTGATAGAAATTCTTTTATTGATATAATCACNTCTTTGTACCATAAAGCTAAAATAAAAAANAATGTNTATGTTCACAGAGATTATCATGTTGATAATATTTTTTATTTTCCTNAAGAGAAAAANCAGATTGGAATAATAGANTATCAGGATTTAAGTATAGGTCATGCCTCATATGACATACTATCGATATTAGAAGACACTAGGAATCCTATAGATAAAAAACTTGAGAAACGATTATTAAATTATTTCATTGTTAAATCTAAGTTTGATATAAATGAAATAATAAAAGGTTATAATTTTTTTTCTATTCAACGAAATTTAAAAATTATAGGAATTTTTTGCAGGCTTAAACATAGAGATAAGAAGTTCAAATACATGGATTTGATAGGAAATTGCAAAGAATTTATTTCCAGAATGCTAAAAAATTCTGAATATTATGATCTAAATTCATGGATTTTAAAAAAAGATAAATATTTTTAGAATTACAANAATATGATATTTATATAATTTTGTTCAATAAATCTGAGGTAACTTTNANACCAATTAATTTTCCTTTATTGGNTGNTAATTCTTTGACAGATTTGGCAGATATAAATGGTATTTTTATTATTTCGTTACCAACAAGAAGTAAAGGTATAAAATGTCNTGCAAATTTTGGTATTTTTTCATTTACAAAAATATCTTGAAGTTTTTTTGATTTNTTTTTTGTATAAAAAATTTTGTCACCATTTTTAAATGTTCTAATAACAATTTTATCATTAGGGTTTAATTTAAAATATGAGTAATTTTCTTTTTTTAATTTTGTCGTGAACAAAATTTTGAAAAAATCGTGCTCTTCATTATCACTCCACTTAACCTCATATTTAAAATTCTTTTTGGGTATTTTTTTAGCATCATAAATATATAGTTTTTCATACCCTTTTTCTACAATTATATTTTTCTTTATAAAGACTTGGCCAGATGGTTTTTTAGACAACATTAAAGCATACGTATCTTCAACATTTTTAAATATCAGATTATCTTTATATGAGAAATATTCTTTCAAAACCTTTGATATGATTGCATAATTTAAAGCTCTCGGAATTTTTTTCATTTCTTCTATTTTTATAATTTTAATGCTCTTAGATTCAATAATTTTGTTTTTAATAAACTTATCTACTTTTTTATTTACATAAGTATTGGTATTGCCAATAACTTTAATAGTATTTTTAATTGAGTTGTTGAAATTCGGGTTCAATTGTTTTAACAATGGAATTATGTTTGCTCTGATAAAATTTCGTGTAAATTTAGAATCATTATTGCTTAAATCTTCGACCCATTGCAAATTGTTGCTTTTTAAATATTTAATAATTTCAACTTTTTCAATAGCTATCATAGGCCTATAGTAATAACCATCTAACTCTTTTATAGATTCAAGTCCCGTTAAAGATGTGCCCCTTATCAATCTCATAATAAAAGTCTCAGCTTGATCATCTAAATGATGACCTAGTACGATTTTACTGGCATTAAATTTATTAAGAGATTTCTCAAAAAATTCACGTCTTTTTAGTCTAGACATTTCTTCAATGCCTAGCTTATGTTTATGTGATAGCTTAGGAATATCAATTCTTTTTACCAGTAGTTTAACATTCATTTTTTTACATAATTTTTTAACAAATTCTTCATGAATTTTTGATTGACCAACATCTATACCATGATTAACATGGCAGGCAATTATATTATAATTATTTCCGGAATTTAAAAATATATGGAGAAGAGCTACAGAATCCGAACCACCAGATAAACCTAATATAATTTTTGATTTAGGTGATAAAAATTTTGATATTTTAGAATTTAAATTTTGAAATATCTTTTTCATCATTTAAGGATAAGCCCCCAGATACAATTAATTTAAATGCATCATCTGCGGAAATGTTCAATTCTTTAATTTGATCCTTTGGAACAAAAATTAAAAAACCTGAAGTGGGATTCGGTGATGTCGGAATGAATACTGGTATTTTATCCAAATCTTTATTATTCAAATTTTGAGTCGCGAAACCAACAGTGAAAGTTCCCTTGCGAGGATATTCTATTAACACCGCCTTTTGACTCTTTGGTCCATCTGAAAAAATAATCTTAGAAACCTGCTTCATTGTTGTAAAAATTGTGCTTGCTAGTGGTATTTTCGATATTATTTTTTCACCCAAATTCAAAAGGAATTTGCCGAGTAAATTTTTTGTCAATATTCCAAGAATTGCTATAAAACCAATAAATGATATTGCAGCTATTAAAAAAATAAGGAATTGTGAAACATAAGGATTTATAAAATCTGGCATAACTAAAAATCTGGCAGGAGTAAAGTTCACAAAAGTATTTAGCCATTTTGTAATTTCAATTAATAAATAAATTGTAATTATGAAAGGGATAAAAATTATTAATCCGGAAATAAAGTATTTTCTTATAGCTTTTAAAAAATCACTCATCTTGATCACTTTGTGTAATGTTGTTTAAAGTTGCCCTTAAAATTTTACTTGGTCTAAAGACGATTGCCCTTCGCTTTGATATTTCAATTCTCTCACCTGTTGATGGGTTTCTCCCAACACGTGGCTTTCTAGTTTGTATTTTAAGAGAACCGAACTTGGGAAGTTTGACATCATCTCCTTTTGCTAACGACTCGACAATGATCTCAAAGAACTTATCAACAATTCTAACGGATTCTTTTAAATTAAGCCCCATTCTTTTGTGTAAAAGGCTCGCTAAATCTTTTTTTGTCATTAGCTTCTCACCTTGAAATTAAATTTATTCTGAAGACTCTTTATTATTGAGTCTGTTGCATTAACTACTTCGATATCCTCAAGAGTTTTGTCGGTGGATTCGAAAGTCAGAGAGAACGATAAACTAATTTTATCATCACCAAACTTATCACTTCTGAATGAATCAAAAATTTTAACATCTTTTAAAATATCAATTTTTAGATTATATATTTCATCTATTATTTCGCCCGCGCTTANATCNGAATNTATTATTAATGAAAAATCTCTTTTTACTTGTGGAAAATTAGAAAATTTATACATTTGCTTATTGTCGGGCACAAGATTATCTAATAAATCTAAGTTAATCAAAACACCTATTATTGGTTTTTTTATTTGAAATNGCTGTAATACTTTTGGATGGATTTCACCAAGTGTTCCAACAGTATTTTTAGAAATACTAATTTTTGTACTCTTGCCTGGATGATAAATTTTATTATCATCTTTGGATATCTCATCATATGAAATGTCTGATGTTTTTATTGATAAACTTGAAAAAATTTTTTGGACAGTCCCCTTTAAATCATAAAATCCTATTTCTGCTTTATCCCAATATAAATCATTTCGAGCAACCGATGAAACTATTCCTAGCTCTAAGCATTCAGAATCCTGATAGGTTTTATCAAACACTTTAGAAATCTCAAAAATGCCAACTGATTCAGAACCTCTGTTTATATTGTATAAAGCATTTTCAAGTAAAGACTGTAGAGTAGAACTTCTTAATTTACCAGTATCATTAGATAANGGGTTTAAAATTTGTATATCATTTGATGTATCGCCAGTAAATTTATTATTGTCTATAAAACTAAAATTTATCACTTCAGATAATCCAGCGGATGAAAGGATATTCCTTAATTTNTTTTTTAAAATTCTTTTGCTTGAGAAATCTGATTTAGGCTTTTCAGAAATTGGTATTTTTGGACTAATATTGGGAATAGAATTTAGACCATTTATTCTTGCAATTTCCTCAATCAAATCATAATCATAATTTATATCAGTTCTATAAGGAGGTATTGAAAATGTAACAAAGTCATTTTCATCATTGATCATATTTATATTAATACTTTCCAGCATGTTTATAATTTTGTTTTTTTCAATACTGATACCAATTTTGTCAGAAATCTTATTCAAGCCAAGAAGTACATGTTTTTCATAGTTAAGATTGGGTTTTGAATCATAAATCTCTTTTGTTAATTCACCACCACATAATTTTTTTACTAGCTGTACTGCATAATATAAATTTTTGGCCGTTANGTGTTCTGAAATNTCTCTTTCGAATCTAAATGACGANTCAGTTNCAATATTTAAATTTTTNGTACTTTTTCTAATAGCNGTAGNCTCAAATGATGCGCATTCTAATAAAATGCATTTTGTCTCATGAGAAATTGATGTTCGTTTTCCGCCGATAACACCAGCAACTGCAATTGGACCAATACCATCTGAAATAGAAAGAGATCCTTTTGTCTTACATAAAACATTAGACAGTGTTTCAATTTCTGAATCAATTTTATCAGAAATAAAAATTTTAGATTTATCAATTAAATTGTAGTCAAACGCATGTAGAGGCTGACCAGTTGTTATCATAAAGTAATTTGTAGTATCTACCAGATTATTAACTGATGATATACCAAATTTAGCTAAAAAATTTTTTAGCCAAAATGGTGATTTAGTTACTGTCAAATTATCAATCTTAGCAAGACAGTATCTTCTTACATCATCTGAGTCTATAACTACATTCAACTTGTCTGAATCAAAATCAATATTATGAGAAGAATTTTTATAATTATATTCAGATTTTATATTTTTTTTTATAATCGAGGATATCTCTCTAGCAATCCCAAGACTACTTAAGCAATCTCCTCGATTTGGAGTTATTCCAATATCCAAGATGTAGTCATTTAAATTCCTTGATTTGTTCAATGGCTCGCCAATTTCAAAATCAGTGGATAGTATTAGGATGCCATTATCTATCTGATACGGTTGACCCAACTCTTCTAGTGAACACATCATACCAAAAGACTCTAAATCCCTTATCTTACTTTTTTTAATTTTCAGTCCGCTTGGTAATTTCGACCCAATTTTTGCAACGGGGATAATGTCCCCATTATTTATATTTGAGGCACCACATATGATCGTGAGCAATTCAGTTTTAGTATCAACTTCGCAAATTTGAAGCTTATCAGCGTTTGGATGTTTTTTGATGTTTTTTATTTGACCAATAACAATTTTATCGTCCAGAGACTCAAAATCACATTTATTTACTGAATCAACCTCGATACCTACCATGGTGAGCTTTTCTGAAATATCATTTACATCTAAAGATTCTTCGAAATGTTGCTGGATTGATGACATTGAAACTAACATAATAAATACCTAAACGTCCTAATATATTACTTTTTTTTATTTATTTTGTCATTTATTTTTATAAAAAAGATATCAACATTTTTCCACATCTTGTTGAAAAATCTGAGAAATATTTCGTAAACTACTGATATTATTGATTATTTTCCAATACAAAACTTTGAAAATAAGACGTCATATAGATCATTATTAGAAATTTCGCCAGTAATCTCAGCTATGTTGTTCAAAAAAAATCTAATATCTTGCGATACTAGCTCAAAAGGCATATTTTTACCAAATTTTATTTTAGATTGAGTTAAATACTCCATAGATTCTGTAGCAAGCAAAAATTGTCTTTTACTTGTCATAAAAGATTCTGTCGTATTTTTATGATTTATACTAGTATTTTTCAATATATATTTAAAAATATTTTTAACATTTTTATTTTGCTTCGCAGAAATATTTAGAAATTTAAAGTTTTTATTGATTTGATAAGATTTTAAATTTTCTAATTTTAATAATTTCCTATTGTTGTTTAATAGATCAATTTTATTATTTATAAATAAAATTGTTCCACGTGGAACATTATTCAATATTTTCTCAAAATGGAGCATATTTTTTTTTAGTTCTGCTAAATTTTGAGATAGATCTAATAAAATTAATATAAAATCTGAGTAATTTATTTTTTCAATAGATTTTGATATACCGATTTTTTCTATTAAATTCTNAGTNGCNCTTATTCCNGCGGTATCTGTTATTTTGAATTTCATTCCATTGAATGTAATTATATGCTCCAAGTGAATCTCTAGTTGTCCCAGGGATATCAGTTACTATTGCTTTTTCTTCTTCTAAGATTGNATTAAATAGTGTTGATTTTCCCGAATTGGGNCTTCCNAGCAAAAGAATATTAATACCATCGTTTATCAGAACACCTTTCTTNTATCCTTCAATTATNGATTTTAAACTTATTTCTAAATCCTTATAAATTTTTTGTATGTTTTTTTTCTCTAACTTGGGAATAACNTCTTCTGGAAAATCTACTCTTGATTCAATCTCTGCNAGTAAATTAATACCTAAGTCTCTGATATTATTATATTTTTTATTTAATCCACCTGAAAAATTGATTATTGAATTCCTCAAAGATGCCGCGGAATCTGCGTTTATCATCTCGGATATTGCCTCTGCTTTCAATAAATCTACTTTATCATTCATGTACGCTCTATAGGTAAATTCTCCGGGCTTAGCAAGGCTAGCTCCTAACTTTTGCAAAATATCAATTATTTCTTTTGCAATAATGTCTCCACCATGCAAATGCAATTCCACAACTTCCTCACCAGTATAAGAGTTTGGCGCATTAAATAACACACATAAGCCTTCGTCTATTTTTTTATTTTTAAATTTAAAAGAGCCATAATACATAAATCTTTGCTTNATTAGTTTTTTGGAAAAAATTTTTTCTACAATAGTTTTTGAATCTTTTCCGCTCAATCTAATCACAGAAATTGAGCCTATACCAGGAGATGTGCATATGGCGCATATAGATTCGCCATTTAATGAAATGGGCATAATAATATTATTTCAGAAAGTTATAGTTTCTCAAAGTTTTCTTTGCGCTATAAAGCTCGCTCAGATATAATTATTTGGTCGTATCACCCCATAATTATCGATAAATTGGAGGAAAAAATGAGTTTATGCTTTGACTTTTCAGAAGATCAAATTATGATGAGAGATGCAATTCAAACTTTTTGTAAAGAAGAAATTGCACCTTTGGTTGAGGAAGCTGAAAAAACTGAATCATTTCCTTTAGAACTATATCCAAAATTGGCTGAAATGGGGCTGTTAGGTATATGTTTTGAGGAAAAATATGGTGGATTAGGGTTAGATAAAGTAACCCAATGTATACTGGCAGAAGAATTAGGTAAAACTTGTGCTGGTATTGCCAAAGGTATTGCCGCTCATGTAGATTTAGGATCTCTTCCGGTAGCAAAATTTGGAACCGAAGAACAAAAACAAAAATATCTAGTGCCATCTATTGCTGGTGAAATGATTGGTGCATTAGCTATTACCGAACCAAATGCGGGAACAGATGCNAGATCAATCAAAACTAATGCTGTAAAAGACGGTGACTCCTGGATATTAAATGGAACTAAAACTTGGTGTTCTAACGGAGTAACATGTAATTATGTTATTGTCGCAGCCTACACTAATAAAGAAGATAAAAAAAATGGAATAAGTATTTTTATTGTTGATAANGGATTGCCCGGATTTGAAGTTTCCAGAAAAATACACAAATTAGGTCACAGGTCATCTGATGTTGCAGAGCTTGTNTTCGAAGATTGTAAATTACCAGGCGATGCATTGCTTGGAGGAGAAGAAGGAAAATTCCAAGCTTTAATGGAAACTCTCATAGCTGCTAGAATTTCTCATGCAATAAAAAGCGTGGGTCTAGCAACCGCAGCTTTTGAATATGCTCTTGCGTATTCAAAAGAAAGAGAAGCTTTCGGAAGATCAATAAATAAATTTCAGGCAATTAGCTTTAAGCTTTCACAAATGGCAGTAAAGATAGAAACTGCAAGATTATTNGGGTATAAAGCNGCTTGGCTTTACGACCAAGGAAAACCTTGCGTTAAAGAAGCCTCTATGGCAAAGCTGTATTCAGCTGAAATTGTCCAATGGTGTGCNAGTGAAGGTATTCAAGTTCTTGGAGGTTATGGATATGCTACTGAATACGAAGCAGAAAGATTTTATCGTGATGCTAAATTATCATCAATAACCGAAGGAACATCCGAAATACAGCACGTTATTATTGCAAAGGAGCTTGGAATTTAATAATAGTTTGTTAATCTAAAAAATATTAAAAATAAGGAGAATTATAATGAGCGCACAAATACCAAATATAGAAGATACAAGAGAGCTACTCAAAAAAAACCAGATTGGTATAGTTGGAGTAGGAGAAACAGAACAAGGTAAGATACCAGGGAAAAGTTCATTTCACTTCCTTTCTGAGGCTTCAAAATTAGCTATCGAAGATGCTGGGCTAAAAAAATCAGATGTAGATGGAGTTATTACTGCATTTTCTTTAGTTGAAGAGACTTTTATGCATTGTACCACTTTTGCAGATTATATTGGTTTAAATCCAAAGTACTTTGAATCTGTCGCTATAGGTGGAGCTACGGCTGTATGGATGACAGCGGCAGCTGCAATGGCAATAAATTCAGGTCAAGCTGAAGTAGTTTTATGTGTAAGAGGTGATAATACACTTTCAGGCATTTCATCTACAGGAATGATTGCACTTATAAGAGAAATGTGTCATGGAGAGTTTGAATACCCATTTGGTTTAACTACTCCTGGAGGCTATGCACTTATGGCCCAAAGATATTTACATGAAAGCAAAGGCAAAAGAGAACATTTAGCNTCAGTAGCCGTAACTATGAGACAACATGCTCAAATGAAAGAGAACGCCATGAATAAAGATGATTTAACTATGGATGATATTATGGGGGCTAGGTTACTAGCTTCGCCTTTAACAAAATTTGATTGTTCTATTATTTCAGATGGTGGAGCTGCTTTTATTGTTACCACTGCTGCAAAGGCTAAAGAATTAGGATTAAAAAGGGATCCAGTTTATTTACATGGAATGGGACAAGGGTTTTCACANCAGTATCTTACATCTTGTGAGGATTTAGATCAGATATATGGTGCAATTCAAACATCNGGAGACAAAGCTTTTAAAACAGCTGGNATGACTAATCAAGATGTTGATATAACCTTTTTATATGACTGTTTCACAATAACAACTCTTTTAGAGCTTGAAGGGTTAGGCATTGTTCCAAGAGGACAAGCAGGTGCTGCTGCCTTAGAAGGTAGACTTCATAAAGATGCAGATATTCCTTTAAATACAAATGGTGGCCTACTATCACAAGCTCACCTTGGTGCTATGCATCACGTTGTAGAAGCCGTGCTTCAACTTAGAGGAGATGCAGGTGAAAGGCAAGTTAAAGATCCAAGCGTTGCTTTAGTTCATGGTAATGGTGGAATTGTTTCTGCCCACAGTACAATTTTATTAGGAAATGAGCCGCTTAGCTAAAAATAAATATAGGGAGAAAAAAAATGTCAGAAGAAAAAGTAGAATACGCAAAACCTTTGCCTGATTTTAGGCCTGAAACTAAACCTTTTTGGGAAGGTACAAAACAACACAAATTATTGCTACCGAAATGTAAAGAAACTGGGAAGGTTTTCTTTTATCCTAGGGCTATAAGTCCTTTTCCTGGTTCAGTAAATATGGATTTCGACTGGGTTGAATCATCTGGTAAAGGTAAAGTTTGGACATATTCAGTTCATTATATGGGACCTACAAAAGCATATAAAGGCGAAACATACGTTGTTGCAATGATAGAGCTTGAGGATGGAGTAAAAATGATGTCCAATGTTGTAGATTGTGATCCTGAAACCGTCACTATAGGTATGGATGTAGAGGTTGTTTTTGAAGATGCAACCGAAGAAGTAACTTTCGCAAAATTTAAACCAGTTCAATAGGAGATTTTAAATTATGAATGATAAATTATTTTATGAAGAAGTAGCTGAAGGNACTGAACATGTTTCTAGTGGAAGGACCGTTACCGAAGCAGATGTTGTTAATTTTGCAGGGTTGTCTGCTGATTTTAATAATATGCATATTGATGAAGAGTTTGCAAAAAATACTGTTTTTAAAACTCGTGTAGCTCATGGCATGTGCGTAGCCTCAATTGCAACAGGTCTTTGGTTTACTATGCCTAGGCTTGCGACAATTGCATTTATGGGATTGCAAGATTGGAAATTTAAAGACGCTGTATTTCCAGGTGATACAATAAAAATTAATAGAAAACTTGTTGAGAAAAAAGAACATAAAAGACCTAACATGGGTTTTTTAAATTGGGAAGTTAATGTTGTCAATCAAGACGACAAAGTTGTCCAAACTGGTGTTTGGGTTATATTAGTTCAAAGAAAAGAGTCTTAGTTTAAACCTTAAAAAGCTAGTAATTTCGGTTATTTAGATACTAAAATTACTAGCTTTTCTTTATTTATTGTTGACTTTTATTAAGTAATTATGTTAAAACCTCATAAACCCTAAAAAGGAGGTATAGGTATATGTTAGGATATGTACTCGTACTAGTTGGTTTCGTATTCTTTTGTAACGGTATGACTGTATTAGGTAAAACCGGTGGAAAAGAAGTTGGAATGCTAAACGGCGCAGTAGCTGTTCTTATCTTAATCGCAGCATTTACAGGTGCTGGATTAGGACCAGAAGGTGCTGCTAGCACAACGCTTGTTTCAGTATTTGCTCTTATTTATGTTATCGCTTTTGGTGTATTCACTTTAGGCCATGATGCAAAAGGGCTTGGTTGGTATTGTCTATTCGCCACTATAGTATTTTTATGGTATGGACAATATTTCTTAGGAGTTGGTGCAATGGAATTAGGTATGTTCAATATTGCATGGGCTGTTCTTACTCTTGTTGCTTTCTTAGTTTTAGCACAAGGTAAAAACCTAGGAACATTACTTGGATATTTATTTGTTGCAGAAGCTTTTGTAACACTTTTAATTCCTGGAATGAACTTCCTGTTAAAAGGAACACTTTACTAATAGTTATACTAATAACTAATTTATTGGGGCTAAATTTTTAAAATTTAGCCCTTTTTTTATGGCATTATCCATCTTGATGAAATCAGATCTCCATTTTGAACTTCCATTTTTACTCTTACATGACCAGAATAATTTAATTCCAATATATCAAGTTCAACAACTTTAGCTTCAATTATCGAAAATACTTTGTAACCTAAATTTTTGTCCTCGACATCTAAATCATCATTTAAAATAGGTTTATCTATAACAGAAGATGGTGCTTTGGGAACATAATAGCATCTCCTACTAATTTCCTGGGACTTGTCCCATGTATCTTTTTTTGATTTTTCATCTGACAATAATTGGCTATCACACTTTATTCTAATTTGTAACTTTGATTTTTGATTATAAAAAAGTAAAAAACTCTTGAAGTTCTTTTGCAGATGGGCAATTTTTTTAGATCTTAGATCAGTATGAAATCTTAAAGTAAAATTATTTTTAATTAACTTTCTTAGAACAACAATTCTAGAATCTGGA
Organism: bacterium; assembly: GCA_002697665.2. Taxonomy (GTDB): domain Bacteria; phylum Desulfobacterota_D; class UBA1144; order UBA1144; family UBA1144. The sequence goes on along the minus strand of NZXA02000035.1, from coordinate 2,034 downwards.
TATCCTGATTCTTCATCATAAGTAGAAAAATTGAGGAGGTGAAAACCATGCTTCCTGTCAACACTACCTCTTTCTATTTCACCTAATATATGTGAATAAATTTCTGTAAACTTTTTATCTCTAATTGTTTCCATACCATTTGGGCAGCTTATTTCCGGTGAAAATTGAGATATTTTTTATTTTTAAATATTCATTTAAACCTTCAGTGCCTAATTCTTTACCATAACCACTTTGCTTAAATCCGCCATATGGAGTTTCAGGAATAATCCCGCCATATGTATTTATCCATAAATATCCTGCATCTATTAATTTGGAGACATTAATTGCTCTTGATATATCTTGAGTCCAAACACCTCCTGCTAAGCCGTATGATGTCTGATTTGCAAGGCTTATTGCCTCCTCTTCAGATCCAAAAGACATGACTGAAACAACGGGGCCAAACACTTCATCTTTAAATAGAATGTTATCAGTATTAGCAATTTTAATTATTGTGGGTTTATAAAAATATCCTGGAAATTCAGAGTTAGCTTCACCACCAAGTAAAAGCTCACCACCTTCTTTGATACCTTGCTTAACGTAAGAATCAACTCTATCTATGTGAGTCTTTGAAATTAAACATCCGATTTCAGTGGTTATATCATTAGGCATGCCCTGAATAATCTTCGAGACTTTAGATACATAGCTTTCAATAAACTCATCTATTATTTTTTCATCAACTAAAAGTCTTGTAACTGCCGTACAATTTTCACCTTGATTAAAAAAACCTCCACGTAAGTTCGCTTCTAGGCAAGATTCAATATTTGAATCNGCAAAAACAATATTGGGAGCTTTTCCTCCCAACTCAAGAGAAAGTTTAGTTAAGTTTTCAGAAGAATTTTTTACAATTTGTTTGCCNACTTCTGTTGAGCCAGTAAAAGATATTTTTGATATTATTTCATGTTTTACTATTGATGATCCAACAGCCTCTCCTGTCCCTTGGACAATATTAATGACGCCTGGTGGAACTCCTGCGTCTTCACAAATTTTGGCCAGCTCTAAAGTTCCTGCGGGAGTTAATTCAGANGGCTTTAAGACTATTGTACATCCTGATGCTAATGCAGGAGCAATTTTCCATGCAGCTAATAACAATGGGAAGTTCCAAGGAAGTATTTGACCTACTACACCTATAGGCTCTTTGATAGTCAAAGACAATAAATTTTCGTTAATGGATTGAGATGTACCATTAATTTTAGATGCTAATCCCGCATAATATTCAAAAGTTTTTATTACACCATTTAATTCAACTAGCATGCTTTCTTTTAAAGGCTTGCCAGTTTCGTTTGTATTGATTCTGCTCAGTNTTTCTGATTCCTCTTTAATCTTTCTTGAGATATTAAATAAAATTTCCCCTCTTTGTGAGCCAGGCAATTTAGACCAGGCTTTAAATGCTTCTTGAGCGCAATTACAGGCTAAATCAACTTCCTTCTCAGAACACATTGATACTTCATAGATCTTCTCTAAAGATGCAGGATTTTCTCTAGTAANAGATTCATTAGTTTTTATTAGTTCACCGTTTATAAGGGAATGTATATATTTCATACTATAAATTTAGCACGTTAATTAGTTATTGAAAAATAATGAATTCATAAAAGAGTTTTCTGATTTTTTTAAATATATTTGAANGGAGCCCCTAATAAAGAGGCTCCAAAAGATCAAANCTTAAGCACCAGGATAGTAAGGTGTTAAGAATCTGTGTCTCATTGTATATTTGTAAGGAGTTGAGAATAACAGATGTTTTGCAACATCGTCATCGTTTCTTTCAACTCTTTTTTCCCATACAATTGAAGCAGGTGGAATGATTAAGTTAAATGTAAATGAAATTAATCCATGTACTTTAACGTCACCTAATGAACCTCCCATGAAGTCAAAAGGTGTTCCAGCCATGTACCATGATCTCATGTCGTCACCAGTTGCAGTTCTGATTGAACTTGGATCCAATTGGAATCTGTGTCCATTTCCGAACTGTGGTGGTAACTCAGAACCAAGATATGTAAC
>NZXA02000006.1 GCA_002697665.2 bacterium | reverse complement strand
GAGGATTTTTTTTCTAAATTTAAATTTCTTAAATTATAATTTATTTCGCTTATTTTATATTCTATATCCTCCATTTTTTTTCTAATAACTTGTTTGTAATTTAATTTTTCTTCAAGGGCTTGATAAAATCTATTTTTATCTGTTTCATAAATAATTGTTTCATTTTCAGTTGAAAGTTCTTTGGGAAAGCCATAAAAAACTCCCCATTCGTTTCTTTCTATAAGTAATAATTCTTTATTATAATTTATGCTTTCAATATTTTTTTTATTAAACCATCTGAAATCTAGTCCATATAAATCACGATTTCCTATTTTTAATTGAACAGTATCTTCATTATCATAATTTTTACCCTCTTTTTTAAATTCGCCTGAAATATAGGAACCATCATTTAATTTTATTGTAGCAACATCATTTTGCCAAAAGGTGCTGAAACCATAATAAAAAATTANCATNAATAATCCAGCAACTAATAACATGCTTAATGATGCCATGACACCAGTTAGCCATACATAAGTAGATCCATCTTGAAAATATTTTTTCATCTCTTTTTNTATAGTTCCTTATATTTTNTTCTTAACCTAATTCTTACAGTTTCNGCAANAGAGTTGATAATAAATGTAAACATAAATAATATGATTGANGATAGAAACANCATNCTATACAAACTTCCACCAACAGGNGCNTCAGGTATNTCAACTGCTATGTTAGCAGCTAATGTTCTAAATCCATTAAATATATCCCAATCCATAATAGCNGTATTTCCAGTTGCCATTAAAACAATCATTGTTTCTCCAATTGCTCTTCCGATTCCTATCATTACACCGCTGAATATTCCAGGACTTGCACTAGGTAATACCACTTTTAAAGCTGTTTGCCACTTTGATGCTCCAAGAGCTAAGGAGCCAGACACTAAATGTTGAGGAACATTAGATAATGCATCTTCAGAAATTGTAAAAATTATAGGTATTACTGCAAATCCCATTGCAATTCCAATGACTAATGCATTTCTCTGGTCATAATTTACTCCAGCTGACTGATAGAGCCAATCAGTAAAGCTTCCTAAGAAAACAGTATTTTCAATGAAATCACCTAAAACTAGGCCAAAGTAAAAGATTACAAGTATTACCGGAATCGAAATTAAAAAGAATTGAAGACCTTCAGTTTTAATCTTGGTCTTGTCTTTTATCTTCTCCCATATCGGGGGTAGTATAAAAGCTATAAGTATCAATAAAATTGGAAAAATTATAACCCCTACAAGTACCGAATCTAATCTTGGTGCGAGCCACAGACCAGCAAGAAATCCCAAAACCACGCTTGGTAATGCTGCCATAATTTCAATTATGGGTTTGATTGTATTCTTAAGTTTTGGTGCCATAAATTGAGAAACACATATTGCAGCTAATATTGCTATTGGGAGAGCGAAGATAACTGCATAAAATGTACCTTTCAAAGTACCAAAAATAAGAGGTATTAAGCTTAATTTTGGCTCAAAGTCATCTGTACCTCCAGCTGATTGCCAAACATATTCAGGTTTTTCAAAACCTTCGTACCAGACTTTGGTAAATGTGCTTTTAATACTGGTTTCAGGGTGTTCAATATCAAATGTATTTATTTCTACATTATTTCCACTCAATGATAATAGTCCAATATCTTTGAAAGCAAAATTAATTAATTCGAAATCGTTTATTCTAAATTTAAGAAGCTCTCTTCCTGAAGTCGTTGAGCTGATTTTTACATTCCCTTCTGTGTCTACTGAAGTAAATATTTTTTTTAAATTTCCTCTAAATGCATCTCTAATAGGATGCTCATGCCTTGGAAGTTCTCTTATTTTTTGAAGTTTATTATTAATTAAAAAAATTACAGAATTTAATCCATTCTCATCTGAAATTACCATTGAATTTCTTCCACTTAACATTGTAATTTTTTTAATANTTGATTCTGAAAAACTATTTTTTTGTATTAATTCAACTGTTTCCTCATCAACATTCCATAAATATAAATCTCCATTTTTAGTAGATACTACAACAGAAGATTTATCAAAATATAGGCCTATATCAGTGGGGGAATCCTTTAAGTCGACTGTCAAATCATAGACTCTGATTGCAGAAGGTGTTTGGATTGGTTCAAACAATCCGTCTTCATCACTCTCTTCTTTATGAAAAAATTTTATTTTTTCCTTTGAATCTAATGCTACAGCTGTTGTAGAGTCAGTATCTTCAATAAGATCAAATTTAATAATTTCATTCTCACTAATTTTAAACGATTTACTTGGAGTTATTGAAAGATCTACTATTCTGTCCAAATCTGNGGTGTATCGGAGTTTATAATCTAAATTAAATGATAGAATTCTTCCATAACTAGTTCCTAAAGCTAAAATTCTATTTGTATTTGCAGGGTAGCTGTTTGATGAAACAATTCTTTCACCTTCTAAAAGGATTATAGAGTAGGAGTATTTAATTTTCTTCTCTTTTAAATTATAAAAATTTAGTTGACCATTTTTTTTCACGAATAGTAGATTTTCATTATATTCGTCTGGATAGAAACTAATAATAGATCCAGCAATTTCTTTATTAGTTACAAAATTTTTTTTTGAATCTACTTGATAACTTTTAAATAATGGGACAGCTTCTTTACCAATAAAGAAAACTATTAAAAAAATTGAAATGATTATGAAAAAACCGCCAAAAGCGAACNTAGCTTTGGCGGTTTTATCTTTAAGTTTTCGGAAAGGCTCAATTTTCTTTTTTAAGTCAGTTCTAAATTGAGCCATAAAATTTTTTCCTTATTTATTTAATTGTGCTAGAACATCATCAACTTGCGCTTTATTTAATGGAATATAACCATCCTTTATAACAACTTCTTGACCCTCTTTGCTTAATGCATATTGAATAAATTCAAAAACCAGTGGTTCTAACTTTTCACCTGGTTTTTGGTTTACATAAAATTGTAAAAATCTTGCTAACGGATAAGTTCCTTTTTCAATTGATGCAACTGTTGGATCAGCACATGGTTTACCCTTTTTACTTAAAGCTATAGCTTTAACTCCTGAAGTTTTATAACCTATACCGCTATATCCAATTGCAGTAATATCATTTGTTATCCCTTGAACAACTGCAGATGATCCCGGCTGTTCTTTTACAGAATCTTTATAATCTCCCTTACATGTAGCTTTTTTCTTAAAGTAACCGTAAGTTCCTGAAGCTGAGTTACGACCATAGATACTTATAGGCTTGTATCTTAATTTATCTTTAAGACCAAGTTGTCCCCATACAACTATATCTTCACTACCACCACATTTCCTAGTTTTTGAAAAAACAGCATCAACTTGTTTAATGCTCATACATTCTACTGGATTATCTTTATGAAGGAAAACAGCAAGAGCATCCATAGCAGTTCTAATTCTTATTGGTTTATAACCAAAAGCGGACTCGAACTTTTTCTCTTCTTTACCTTTCATTTTTCTAGACATTGGTCCAATATTNCTAGTTCCGGATATTAGAGCCGGTGGAGCGGTACTGGATCCCTTGCCTTCTATTTGACACTTAACATTTGGGTAAACTTTTGTGAAGCCTTCACACCATAATGCCATCATGTTATTCATAGTGTCTGATCCGACACTAGAAATTGTTCCACTGACACCACTAACTTTTTTATATGCTGGGATTGCTGGGTCAACATCTAAAGCAAATCCTGGCGATGCCATCAGAACAAAAAGTATAAAACTTGATAAGAATTTTCTCATAAATTCCTCCTTAATATTTTAAAATAATTTAAAANGTTGATTNTTAATTTTTTGTTAAGAAATAGTAAACTTCTAGTTAAATAAAAAAAACGAATAAATTTTAATACCTTAAAAAATTAAATAATTGATGCAAAATGATGAGAAAATATAAGATTTTTGTTAAGATTTTATTAATTTTTATAAATTTTACTTTTTTTCAGCNAAAATTATTAAATACTNTTCGTATGAATGAATTAATTGCAATAGCTGAAGATGATGAGGATATTTCTGAAATACTGTCTATAAACTTAAATCAAGAAGGTTATAAAACCAAAATCTTTAGAAACGGGCTCGAGCTTTTAAATTTTTGCAAATCTGTAATTCCAGATTTAATTCTCTTAGATATTATGATGCCAAAGCTTGATGGAGTAGAAACTTGTAAAATGATCAGAAAAGAATCCGACCTTNAAGATATTCCTGTTATTTTTATAACAGCAAAATCATCAGAATCTGATATTGTAGTAGGTCATGAAGTTGGTGGAAATGATTATCTAATAAAACCAATAAGCTCTAAAGTTTTATTAGCAAAAATTAAAAGATTTTTAAATAAACCAAAAAATATTACAAATATAAATCTATTAACATTTAAAGATATAAAATTAGATATGAATTCTTATTCCGCATCAAGAAAAGATGAAAATATTGAGTTAACTAGAACAGAGCTTCTATTACTTGAAGCACTAATTAAAAATCGAGGAAGAGTTTTATCTAGAGATCAGCTTATCAAAAGGAAAAGAATTTGGGGAGATGATAAAATAATATATGAAAGGACAATTGATGTGCATGTCAAAAATTTAAGGGAAAAGCTAGCCAGTACCGGGAAATATATTAAGACCGTTAGAGGAATAGGATATATAATAGATATAAATGATTAATATTTTTGAGAGAAGAAGGTATTTNATAATTCTTATAACAATACTTTATTTTTTCGGGATTTTAGAACAAATTTTTAATAGTGAAAATTTTTTAGATTTCTTATCTAACATTTTTTTTCAATTATCAACAATTATATATATATTTTCTGTNACTTTTGTAATTAGATTAATATCCTCAGCAAGGAAAATTAAAAGATTATCCAATGAAATAATAAGTGGAAAATTTATTAATGACATAAATCTGGTAAAAGCAAAAGACTCTTATGATAAAGCGACGTATGAAATTATTGACTCATTCTCAAAAGAATTATCAAAAGAAAAAAATTCAATAAATGAACTAGAAAATATTCTTGCAAATATAAAGTTTGGCTTAATGGTAATTGAAAATAAAGAAGACAAGATTATTTATATTAATAATGAGCTGAAAAAAATCATAGGAATTCCAAACTCAGAGCCTTGTATCAATAAAAAATATTGGGAAATATTTTTTAATAGTTCATTTAGTGATGTTGTTAATGAAGCAAAAAAAAATAAATCATTTGTAAAAAGTGAAATTTCACTTGGAAGTACTTTAGACAAAATTTTAGTAGTTAGGATTGGATTTATAGATAACAATAAAAACAAAATGTTAATAACATTAAGTGACGTTACCGAAACCAGACAAATGAATAAAATTAAAGAAGAGTTGGTTTTAAATGTATCTCATGAGTTGAGAACACCCTTGAGTGGAATNATCGGTGCAACTGAACTCCTTAATNCAAATATTGGAAAAGAAGATGAAACAATTAATAAAATGATAGATATNATCGTTAGGAACTCAAGCAGATTGAATGAGATCACTCAAGATCTTCTTATCCTTTCAGAAATTGAAAACAAAGAAAAGAGTAAGGATATTGAAAGACATATTGTTGACCTAAAAGAACTTATTGATAATGTAGAAGAGATAATTTTTTCTTCACAGAAAGATAAGGAAGTTAAAATAATAAAAAATTATCAAAATGCATCCATACCATTTAATGGTTATCCAAGTGAGCTGGAAAAAATATTCACCAATCTATTACAAAATTCATTAAAATTTATTCCGAATAATGGAAAGATTGAAATTAATATTATTCAAAATTTAGATAAAATTATCATTCAAATAAAAGATAATGGCCCTGGAATAAATCCTGCAAATTTGGAAAAAATTTTTGAAAGATTTTATACAATAGACTCAAGCAGATCTAAAGAGTTAAGCGGCACTGGCCTTGGGTTAAGTATAGTAAAACATGCCGTAAGTCTTCATGAGGGCAAGATTCAAGCTCTCCCATTTAATGATGGTGCTTTTTTTGAAATTACACTGCCTATTATTAACTAGAAGTTTACTAATTCTTAACTAAAAATTAACAATTAAAAAATATATTTAAATAAAAAAAATTCTCAAGGAGGTTTTTACATGAGAAATTTTGCAATTATTTGTTCATTAGTTGCATCCCTCTTTATTGCCCCTGCTGCATTCTCTAAAGAAGTTGCAACGGCTAATATGGATGGAGATTCTGCTACTAGTAAATTAAGTGCTGCTTATGGCACAGAATTAAATACAAAAGCAAAAGATTTTAAAGTAAGNTGGAAAGCTGGTAAAGGATTAACTTTTAAATCTGGTGATGCTTTTAAACTTTCTCTTGGTGCTAGAATTCAAGCCCGAATGGATACATGGGAAAAGAGTGATGACACGCAAGATGGAAGAGGTTATGAGGTTGGTACAAGAAGATTTCAAATTGCTTTAAAAGGTTATGCATATAGCCCTAGCATTTTTTATAAATACGTTTTTAATTCAGACAAAAATGGAGAAGAGATTGCTGGTGGTACAAAAGAAGCTGGTCTTGGTATAGAGGATGCTTTTTTTGGATANAAAAAAGGAATGTTNAAANTNACTTTTGGNCAAATGAAAATTCCATTTGATATTGAAGAGCAAACTTCTTCAAGTAGTCTTGAATTTGTTGATAGATCAGCAAAAAGACTTATTTGGGAAAGAGACCATGGTGTTAAATTCGATCTTAGTCCAATTAAGAATAAAGTTAAATTAACTTATTTCTTAGGCTCAGGAACAGGTGGTAACAATACTGAATCTTTCTTTAAGCAAAGTGGAAATACAGACGATCACATTCATGCNTATAGAATCGATTTAACTCCTCTTGGAAAATATAAATATAAGCAAGGAGATTTAAAAGGCGGTGANNTAAAAATTGGNATTGGTGCAGCATATGTTACATGGAACAATTTAAGTGTTAACGCTGGNTATGANGTTCAAAATGATGCAGGTAACGATTTTGTCAAAGGTAAACTTGATGATATTCTCGATAAATTAGAAATAGCTTTTGATAATTCTGGTCAAACAACAGCCGCTTCAACTGATTTTGATGTTAGCGCTCTTACATATGATTTTAGAGCTAAAATGAAAGGATTTGCATATGAATTTAACTATTCAAAAATAACTGGTAAAGACCAGGAAAATGCAGNAGTTGGAAAGGCTTCAACAGATTTTTATAGACATCAAATCTCTTACACTTCACCAGGTGGATACATGATTGGTTACAGATATTCGCTATTAGATGAATCAACTGGTGATAATNCAACTGGTGATAATTTTATTGAACAATCTTATGGAGTTGGAAAATATTTCGCTGGGCATAACTTAAAACTTCAAGCGACGTATATTGACTTGAAAGAAGAAAAGCCTGGAGATGATGCAGATGATGATATCTTCATGATCCAAGCTCAAATGAAATTCTAAAAATCTATATCGCATACGGGTACAAATACCCGTATGCGCCCTGTTAATTATTTAATTTATATGTTATAAAAAAATAAAAAAAAGGAGTAACAATTTATGAAATTATTCAAGCTGTTTATTNTAACTCTAGTAATTTGCGGATCNTTCCAAGGATGTTCTTATCTCTCACAAAAATGGGACGAAAGACCAACATGGATGGGCGGCGAAGAAGAAGAGTCAGCAAAAGAAGTNCCAAGCGAATAGTTTTAATTAAAAATAATTTTTTAATTATTTACGTATTATAATATCATCTATGAATGATGAATTTATAAATTCTCTTACAAGCATTTTGAGTGATAGAATATCATTTGCTGANGTTGTCAGATCAAATTATTCAAAAGGCGAAGATGTATTTGACCCAGTTCTGCCTGCAGCGGTTGTTTTTCCAAATTCCACCGAAGAAGTTTCTTCTATATTAAAACTTTGTAATCAATATAAGGTTCCAGTTATTCCTTTTGGTGCTGGTACGTCTCTAGAAGGACAAGTGGTTGGCATTAAAGAAGGAATAGCTATGAGCATGGAAAATATGAATAAAATACTTGAAATAAATCCTCAAGATTTTGATTGTAAAGTTCAAACTTACGTAACNAGAATAAAATTAAATGACAGCTTAAAAGATCAAGGAGTTTTTTTTCCAATTGATCCTGGTGCAGATGCGACAATTGGTGGAATGTGTTCTACATCAGCTTCAGGTACTATGGCGGTTAAATATGGAACCATGAAAACATCTACTATAGGCTTAACNGTTGTCTTNCCAACCGGAGAAATAATTACTACTGGCTCGAGAGCAAAAAAAACATCTTCTGGATATAATTTAACAAATTTATTTATTGGTTCTGAGGGTACATTAGGTGTTATTACAGAGATAAGACTAAGATTACATCCAATTCCTGAAAATATTGTTAGCGGNATATGCCATTTTAATAATCTTAAAGAAGCAGTAAATACAGTTAAAGAAATTGTTCAATTAGGTATCCAGGTAGCAAGGGTAGAGCTTCTTAACAAAGATCAAATGGAAATAAGTATTAATTTTTCTAATTTAAAAAATCTTAAAATAACACCAACTTTATTTTTTGAGTTCCACGGAAGTGAAAAATCAAATATTGANTCNGTTANTTCAGTNAGNGAGCTNTGNGATGATAATAANGGATTTGATTTTGATTTTTCATCTGACCTTAAAAAAAGAAATGAACTTTGGAAAGCAAGNCACGATGTTTACTGGTCTGTAAAATCNCTAAANCCAAANGCGAGAGTATATGCNACTGATGCTTGCGTNCCGATTACAAATTTAGTTGAATGNATAAAATTTGCAGAAAATGAAATTTCNAAAGATGGCTTAAGGGCACCAATTGTNGGCCATGTAGGNGANGGTAATTTTCATGTCACNATANTATATGANCCTGAAATTCCTGAGGATATGANAAAGATTAGAGAATTTAGTGATAAATTGGTTAAAAAATCACTCGAACTTGGAGGAACTGCTACTGGTGAACATGGAATTGGTCTAAATAAGAAAAAATATCTCGAAATTGAGCATAAAAATAGTCTATTTTTAATGAAAAAAATCAAAAAATCGATAGATCCCGAGAATATTATGAACCCAGGCAAAATCTTTGATACATGACTNTAAGTTACTTAAAATATACTACTGTACAAAAAGAAATCATGNNCTAAAATTATAATAANATTATNGATATTAAAATTAGATTGAAAAACTATATAAAATCTTAANAAAACCCTTGACTTCAGGGCACTAAATACGATAATGTTGAATAATCTTTACAAGGAGGTAAAGGATTTATGCGTATTACAAAATTTGTATTAGCATTGGTGTTCGCAATTGGACTTGCAATTCCATCGTTCGCGGTTGAATTAAGTCTAGGCGGATTTCCAAGTTATATGCGTTTTCGTTGGAGAACATTAACAAATGCTACTGCTCACAGTGTAACTAATGGGTCTACTGGTGTTTTAGGTTCAACATCTGATGGTGAACAAATTCACTTTGCAGATATGACTTTAAGACTTACTCCTCAATTAGTTTTAAGTGATGCTGTAACAATTAGAGCAACTGTTGATGTTTTAAGTAACGCAATTGCTGGTGGTGCAAACTCAGGGCTCTTTGGTGCAACTGAGAACAACTCCGGTGGTGTGGTTATGTCAGACATCAGTACTGCAGATAGATTTAATGGTACTTTACTTTTTGACGGTGATGCTGTTGACGAGAATGCTGGAAGTTTTAAAGTTAAATACCTTATGGCTGATATCAATCTAGGCGAATATGGATTCTTAAGAATCGGTAGACAACCTTTTGATTTCGGTTTAGGTATTTACGCAAATGGTGGTCATAACCCATACGATGATCAAGGTTTTAACATTGATCGTGTTCTTTGGTTAAAAGGCTACGATACAGCTTTAGGTGCAACAACACTTGTATTAGTTTCTGACTATATTTCAGGTGGTGGTGATTCTGGAGCTGACAAAGATGCAGATGAGGATATCTCTCTATTTGAAGGGCAAGGTCAAACAGTTGACTACTTAGCAGCTGCTGTGATTGTTGCAAATGGACCAAATGTTTTTGGTGGTTATTTGTTCCCAAAAATTAGACAGAAAAACTTAGGTGCTTCTGCGGAAAGTAACTATGACATGAACTTTGTTCTTTATGAAGCTTACTATACTTACAATGGTACAGACGTGTTCTTTGGAACTGACTGGGCCGGTGGATATGGTACTTTAAAACCAGAATCAAGTTCAGGTAAAAGTGCAAACGCTAATATCGACAAAAGTAACTTCTTCTGGGTAACTCAACTTCGTTTGAAAAACCTAGGAAATGCTATGTCAGATATTGGTTTTGAATATGGTGTATCTCCTGGTGATGAATTTACATCAGGTACTGATGACTACCAAGGTGGAGTTATCAGAGGTAACACAGCTTATGAAGTAGACAATCTATTATTTAAGCATGTTATCCCTACACTTTATGGTTCCGAAGGTTCAGTTATCAACTCTAAATATGTAAAAGTTGATACAAATATGCCAATGGGAGCAACTTCAAACTTAAATCTTAAAGTTGTAATGGCTTGGGCAGCTGAAACTGATGATCAGCAATTTAATCATATTGATAATGCTGCTGGTACTATCCAAGATATCTCAGGATATTGGGGTACAGTTTACGAAGCTATTTACAGTACAGATTTAACAGATGGTGTTGAGCTATCATTAATTGGTACTTATATTGATTCTGGTAAAGGTCTAAAAGACGCTATGTCTGATGCAGCTGACGGTACTGCTGTAAGATCTGACGCAGCTGGGTCAATCTATGGTTTCCAAACAAGATTATTAATCTTCATTGATGATTTCTTCAAAGCACCTGCTGCTAAATAATTAATTAACTAAATTAATTATGGGAGTCCTAGAAATAGGACTCCCTTTTTTTTTATAATCTGATAAATTAACTATATGAGATTTTTAATCGTAATTATATTTATATTCACTAATCACTCTTATGCAATGTCTTTAGATTCAGCAATTAATTATGCTTTGATTAATAACAAGGATTTGAAGATCTCATCCCTTGATATTCAGAGTAGTCTTGGGAAGGTCAAATCTGATTCATCAATATATGACATCAATTTTTCGGCAAATTTTGAATATCAGGATTTAAATTCACCTTCAACGTCAGCTTTTGCAAACAATGATAAAATAAATGAAACGTCAACATCGTATTCCTTTGGTTTTGATGGTTATTTAGAATCAGGTACAAANTATTTTCTAACNCCATTTAAGNTAAAAAAAATTGAATCAGATTTGGGTACAAATTCAATGAGCCCAAAGTGGGAATCTAGTTTTGAATTAGGGTTTTCCCAAAATATATTGAAGGATTTTGGTCCTTCAATTAATAATTCNTTTATTATAGTTTCTAAAAATAATTCTAAAATATCCAAGATTCAGTTTGAGAAGATGGTTTCAAAAACTATTTTGAATGTTAAAACCAGCTTTTATAATGCATTACTAGCAAAAAAAAATATTGAANTAGCTAATTCTTCTCTAGCTTTGGCTGAGGATTTAGTTCAGAAAAATGAATATCAAGTTGAAGCTGGAACTCTTCCTAAATTATCACTACTTCAAGCAAAAGCAGCTGTTGCTTTTAGGCAAGTTGAACTAATTAAGGCTGAAAATAATTATGATCTTTCTCTAGATAATTTTAAAATTTCTATTTCAATGCCATTAGATGAAGAAGTAACTTTGGACGGGATTATTGAAAAAAATTCTGAGGCAATATCTGAATTAAGTGATGTNTCGTCTATTGCTTTCAATAACAGGCCNGAAATAANACAAAGAGAACTAAAAATAAAAAGTTCTCAACAAATGGTGGAATATTATANAAATCAATTATTGCCAGATTTCAACNTGGAGGCTTCATTAGGNTATTCTGGTNTAGGCGGAAGTAAAAGNAGTAATTACTCNTCNGCAATTTTAGGCCCTCCATCGATAGATTCTAAATACGATAGTGGTTTAAATGATTCAATTGATAATCTGAGATCCGGAGAAAATTTAAGCTGGAAAGTTGGAGCGTCATTAAATATTCCATTAGGTAATGATAAAGCTAAAGGAAATCTGAAATCTGCAAAAGCGAAAATNGAAATNGATTCTATTAAGCTTGAACAGCTACTNGATCTTGTAAGTCTTGAGGCAAGATCATCTTGGAGAGACGTTATTACCAATCTTAAAAATATCGATGCTGCTAAAATAGGACTNGAACTNCAAAAAGAAATTCTTGAAAATGAACAAGAAAGATTTAATATTGGTTTATCTAAAACAAATGATGTTTTAGAAGCTCAAACAGAGTTAATCGAAGCAGAGCTTGCATACAACAAGTCTTTAGCTGATTTCAATATATCTCTGAATGAGCATAAATATTCTTTAGGGATTCTACTTAAAGATAAGAAAATAATTCTTGATAACTAAATAATCAGTGTTTGAAGTGTCTAACGCCCACAAAGATCATTGAAATTCCATGTTCATCNCACGCTTNAATAACTTCATCATCTCTAATTGAGCCACCNGGCTGGACAATCGCTTTAACTCCTGCTTTAGCAGCTTCATCTATACCATCTCGGAAAGGGAAAAATGCGTCAGAGGCNAGGACAGAACCGGTTGTTCCATAGTGTTCAGAAGCTTTTATAGTAGCCAATTGAACAGAATTAACTCTATTCATTTGTCCAGCACCTATACCGACAGTTTTATTATCTTTTGCAAAAACAATTGCATTTGANTTAACATTTTTACAAATTTTCCAAGCTAATTTAAGAGTTTCTATTTCTTCGNNTGACGGCTGNTTNTTAGTTGCAACTTTATAATCTTCAAAATCCTCATCCGAAGTATTATCTGAATCTTGGTATAGAACTCCACCTACNACTTTNTTTATNTCTTTNGANCTNTNANCNGGTTTGATTATTTCNGGTGATTTTAGNACTCTCAAGTTTTGTTTTTTTGAGAGAATTTCTAATGCCTCTGAATCATAATCNGGGGCTATNAAAACTTCAATAAAAGTTTTAGATATTTCTTCNGCNACATCTTTTAATACTTTTGAATTAAAAGCCACAATACCACCAAACGCGCTAACAGGNTCACAGTCTCTNGCATCTATNTATGCTTGCAGTTGATTTTCATGTAANGCNGCCCCGCAAGGATTATTATGTTTTACAATTACACAGGCNGTCNCATTAAATTCTTTAACAGTTTCAAAACAAGAGTCAGCATCATATATATTATTNAANGATAATTCTTTACCTTGCAGTTGTTTTGAGTTTGCCACACAAGCCTCTTCAATATTTTTTTGAACAAAAAATGATGCATCTTGATGNGGATTTTCTCCGTATCGAAGATCATATGCCTTTTCAAAATGAAGAGTTAATGTATCTGGCATTTTATTTTTNGTATTNTCGGTTTTTAAAATTCCAAGATGATTTGANATTGAGGCATCATAATTNGCAACATATGAAAAAGCTTTTTTTGCTAGAGTATAGTTAAGATTTTTATCAACNATTATTTCNTTATCTTTTATATTTGAAATNAATAAATCGTAATCTTCAGAATCGACTATTACGGATACATCTTGAAAGTTCTTGGCAGCAGCTCTTACAATTGTGGGACCACCTATATCNATATTTTCAATTGTTTCTTGAAAGGATACACCTTCTTTTTTAATGGTTTCTTCAAAAGGATAAAAATTTACCACAACCAAATCAATTAGATCAATATTATTCGTTTCTGTGTCTTTAATATGTGATGGATTTTCTCTGATCGCAAGTATACCGCCATGAATTTTAGGATGAAGAGTTTTTACCCTTCCGTCTAGCATCTCAGGAAATCCTGTAACCTCTGATACGTCTTTTACATCTAATCCTGAATCGCGTAAATATTTTGCAGTTCCGCCGCTTGAGATAATTTCTACTCCACATTCATTTAGCTTTTTTGCAAATGTATCAAGCCCAGATTTATCCCAAACACTAATTAATGCCCTTTGAATTTTCTTCATAGAAGTATATATATTTTATTCTAATAATTACATTTTTGGAAGTTCTTATTAATTTTCTTGCCTTAAGCCATGTATTGTATTAAAACTTTTAATATATGAAATATAGATATAAGAATTTATCAACAGAAAAGCTCTATAATAATGGAGATTTTAAGAGTAATATTGTTGAATCTTTCATAAAAAATCATAATGAAATATATGAATCATTAATAAAGAATTCAAAAAAAATAAACAAAGCATCAAATATTCTTCAAGATACATATTTAAATGGCGGACGCATTTTTTTTATAGGTGCTGGAACAAGTGGAAGGTTGGGAGTAATGGAGGCTGCTGAGATGCCTCCTACTTTTGGAGTTGAGTCTGAAAAATTTATAGGTTTAATCGCGGGAGGTAGAAAAGCACTTACAGTTGCAGCAGAAGGAGCGGAGGATAGAGGAGAGCTCGCGATCGATGAACTTAATAAATATAATTTTAATAAAAAAGATTTTTTGGTTGGTATATCTGCAAGTGGAACCTCAGATTATGTTTTATCAGCTTTAAGAAAAGCAAAAAAAATGAAATCAAAAAATATATTATTAAGCTGTAATAAGCCCAAGGTTAAAATATCAGATCTTGATATTATTTTGAAAGTTGGCCCAGAAATACTTGCAGGATCTACTAGACTAAAATCTGGTACAATTACAAAAATAGCCTTAAATATAATTACTACAAGTGCTATGATGATGGCAGATCATAGTTATAAAGGGTTAATGATTGATATAAAACCCACTACAAAAAAACTAAGAGCAAGATGTATTAATAATTTATCAATAATTTTAAAAATTGAAGATTCATTGGCAATAAAATTATTAGAAAAATCAAAATGGAATATTAGAGTAGCTGTTATAATGAGAAAGTTAAATGTAGATTATTCTAAAGCAAAAAAATTATCTAAAGAATTAATATTTAAGGATATTCTAGGATAAATAAATGCAGATAATAGGAGTTAATTCGGGAACATCTGTCGATTCTTTGGATATTGCAGTTTTTAATGTTTCTAAAAACAAGATCTCATTTTTAGTTGGCCAAAGTTTTAAATATCCTACAATTTTATCAGATGAAATTAGAGGGTTAGGCCCTAATTCTTCAATTCTTCAAGTTGATAGTATTTCTATAAAGTTAGGAGAATTTGTTGGAAGAAAAATCAATAATTTATTAAAATCAAGCAAATATAAACCAGAAGTAATAGGAATGCATGGTCAGACAATTCATCATGCCAATGATATAAAAAATACTACAACAATTCAGATTACCGAAGCAGATTCTGTAGCACTGTTAACTAAGATTGATGTCGCTCATGATTTTAGAAAAAAAGATGTCGTATCGGGAGGAACCGCCGCTCCCTTTGTTCCAATTCTTGATCATATTCTTTTTCAATCTATAAAAAGACCNTTTATTGCTCAAAATTTAGGAGGNATTGCTAATACNACNCTTGTTCATAAAAACTTTGATAAGACTATCGGTTATGACTCAGGACCGGCAAATTCATTAATCGATAAAGTAATTTACAAGTACTCAAAAGGAGAATATTTATATGATAAAAATGGAGAGTTTGCAAGAAAAGGAAAAATATATAAACCCTTATTAAGCAAGATTTTATCAAATAATTATTTTAGACGCAAACCNCCAAAATCAACTGGCAATATTGAGTTCGGTATCCAATATGTAAACGATCTTTTATCATATTGCAGTCGAAAAGACTTACAAATCTACGATATTTTAGCAACTTTAACTGAAGTAACGGTAGAAACTATAGCTAGATCTTATGAGCAATTTATATTTAAAAATCATAAGATTAAGCAAGTAGTTTTATCGGGGGGCGGAACTAAAAATAAATTTTTATTGGGTCGATTAAAAAGAAGATTACCAATGATAGATTTTTTAATTTCTGATGATTCAGGNATGCCATCAAGGTTTAAGGAGTGTGCACTTTTTGCATATCTAGCCTTTTTAAGAGTTAACAAAGTTGAAGTTAATTTAAAAAATATTACAGGATCAAAATATAAAGTAATATTGGGTAAAATTTCATCTAAATGAAAATCCTATCAAATTTAATAATTCCTAGAGTAAATTTAAATTCATCAGAATCTATAAATAATGCGCTTGGATTAGCAAAAGAATATGATATTGATTCATTTATTTTATTTTCTAGTGATGAGGTTAAATTCGAAAAAGTTGCTCCATTTTCTGCTGAGAGTTTAAAACTTTTTCAAAAAGAACTTAGTAAAATTTTGAATAATTTTTTTTTATATATTGATGCCGAAAAAGGTTTTGGACATAGATGCAAAGATGGTTTTTTATATAAAAACGACTTAGTATCTAAAGATTCTGATTATATTAAAAAAATTTTTAATGAGATTAACTCTGAGCTTAAAGATTATAATATTTTTTGTAATTTGGCTCCAGTTGTAGACTTTAATATTAATAATCAGGATATTTTAAAAAACCGTGTTCTTGGTTATGACATTGATTCTATAATTAGCAATTGTTCTCTATTTTTGGATTCATGCTTAGTAAATAAAATTGTTCCTTGTCTTAAACATTTTCCTGGCCATGGCGCACTAAATGGTGATACTCATATTCAGCTGTCAAAGTCCCAAGATGATATAAATTTACTTATGGATTTTCATATTCGACAATTTAAATTTTTTTTAGAAAGGGCTCCTCTAATTATGGTTAATCATGGATGGTACACATATTTTGATTCATTAGAACTACCAGCAAGTCTTTCAAAAAATATTATTACCAAACTACTTAAAATGAAATTGAATTATAAAGGTCTTGTCATTGCTGATTCNATTAGAATGAATGCTTTATCAGAAAATTATGATGAGAAATTAATTGTTGAGTCTTTTTTNGNNGCCGGAGGAGATTTATTATTAGATCCNTATAATNCAATCGAATGTNTTNATGTCNTNTGTTCATTATATGAGAATGACAAAATAACCTTTGATGATAAAATTAAAAAAATTTTAAAGTTTAAAGAAAAATATAAACATGAATAATATTTCTAATATTGATATTATAATGCTTCTAGGGTATTTATCGCTCACCCTGCTGGTAAGCATTTATATCTCACGCCAATCAATTAACACAATAGAATCATACTACATATCAAAGAGAAACAGTTCTTGGTGGTTATTGGGAACATCTATGGTGGCAACTACACTCTCAATCGATACTCCAATTGTTGTTATCGGTTGGATTTATTCTCCTGGGCTTTGGAAGAATTGGTTTTGGTGGTCGTTCCTTTTTACACATAGCTTAGTTATTTTTTATTTCTCACGTTATTGGAGGAGAATCGGTGTTTTAACTGATAATGAGTTGATACAATATAGATATTCAGGGCTTGAGGCAAAATTCTTGCGTTATTTTAAAGCCTTTTATTTCTCAATTTTTTTTAATTTAATTATATCTGCTTGGATAATCAGCGCTTTTTTGAAGATTTTTGGAATTATTATTGGGGATTACTCAATAGCTTTGCTTTTACTTTCAACTTTAATAGCAATTTTTTACACAACTTTATCTGGAATAAAAGGTGTGATGATAAATGATTTTATTCAATATTTTATAGCTTTCGCCGGATCAATTGTTTTGGCAATATTTATAATAAATTCTGATGCAATAGGTGGTTTAGAAAACTATTTTATTATGGCACGAGAGTTACCTAATGAAAAAACATCTTTTATTCCACAAATATTTAACTTTGAGGACTTTTTGACATTTTTGGCTTATGTTTCAATTGTCTGGTGGACATCTCATAATGCTGATGGTGGAGGATATATCATTCAAAGACTTTGTACCGCTAAGTCCGAAAAGGATGGTGTCTTGGGGACTATATGGTTTGTTTTAAACCATTATGTTCTCAGACTTATTCCATGGTTATTTATTGGATTTTCGTCTTTAATAATATTTAATTCATCTAAAGATATTGATCCTGAATCTATTTTTCCGATAATGATTAACGATTATTTAGGTTCAGGATTTATGGGACTTATTTTAATCTCCTTAGTCGCAGCCTATATGTCTACAATAAGTACTCAAGTTAATTGGGGCTCTTCTTATTTTGTTAATGATATATATAAAATAATAAAACCTGATACAAATCAAAAAAATCTTGTTTTTGTGGGGCGTCTTTTTTCAATAATTTTTTTAATGTCAGCAGTATTTTTAGGATTAGCAATTGATAATATTGGCAAAGTTTGGATTTTTTTATGGAGTGTTAGTTCAGGATTAGGTTTTTTTCTTATTGCGAGATGGTTTTACTGGAGAATTAATGCTTGGTCAGAAATAAGTGCAATTTTATCATCAATAATTTTATCAACCACTTTTTTTATTTTAGATTTTTTTAATGTTTATGAATTATCTTTTTTGAACAAGTTAATAATTATCCCTATATCTATTTTTATTGGTTTTATCTTTACTTTTGTCACTAAACCCACGCAGATTGATATACTTAGAGATTTTTATAATAAAGTTTTACCTGATGGATATTGGGGAATTTTCAAAAAAGATTCTAAAAAGAATAAAAATTCTAACTTGATAGACTCACTGGTTTTTTCAACTAGCTTGGTATCTTTACTATTTTCGATAATATGTCTTTCACTCGGGAACTTTAAAATATTTGCATTATCTTTTTGTATTGGACTGATAATGCTTATATATATTCTAAGAAAAATTATACTGTAAAAGAAGATCCACAACCACATTGGGCAGTGGCATTTGGATTGTCAATTCCGAAACCTGTACCATTTAGACCATCAGAAAAATTCAGTGTACCACCGTCAACATGTCCATAACTAAATTTATCGATAACAACTTTAATATTGCTTTCTTCAAATATTTGGTCTGAACTATCAATTTCATTATCAAAACCCATCTCATATGAAAACCCCGAACATCCACCAGGGACAACACGGATTCTCAAAAACATTGTTTTGTCTTCTTCTTCACTTAATAATCTTGAAATCTCATTTACAGCTTTATCGCTAATATTAAACACATTATTAGTTTAATGAATTTTTTTTTCATATCAATATCAGATCAATTTAGAGTATATGATATATTAGGTATATGAGGGTAATGAAATTGATATATGATTCGACCGCAAAATCTCCAGATTTGCTCTATTTAAGCGGTTTTCATGCACCTGACCCAATTATTTACTTTGAAATTTCCCGAAAGAAATACCTAGTTTTAAATGATCTTGAATATGAAAGAGGTCTTTCCGAATCTAAAGTAGATAAAATAATGAGGCTTAATGATTTTATTGATTCTAAAAAAAATAATTCTTTACAAGATATTTTATCAAGAATAATAAAAAAAATGAAAATAGAGAAAATTATTGTACCTTATTCATTTCCATCTTACTTATTTCAAAAGCTACCCAAAAAGATTATTAAAGAAGTTTTAGATAATAATATATTTTGCAAAGAGAGACTTGTTAAATCTAAAGATGAAGTTAAGAAAATAAAATTAATAATGTCAAAAACTGAGAAAGTGATGGGTGAGATAATAAAAATTATAAAATATTCAAAAATTAGAAATAATTATTTAATCCATAATTCTAAAATACTTACTTCGGAATACTTAATAAAATTTTGCCAGAGTGAACTTTTTAAATATTCATTGACATGTCCAGAATGTATAATTGCTGGAGGCAGCAAATCCACCCAACCTCACAACCATGGATCAGGCCCTTTAAAACAATCAACATCTATAGTAATTGATATTTTTCCTAAGAGTTTGATAAATGGTTATTATGGGGATATAACTAGAACAATTTGTAAAGGTAAGCCAGATAAAATTTTACAAAATATGTTCAAGGTTGTCCTAAGAGGTCAAAAACTAGGTTTAAAAATGTTAAAAGCAGGTGTAGACGGAATGAAAATACATAATAAAATTTTAAATGAATTTAATAAATCAAATTTTGTTACTTCCTTTGATAACGAAAAGCCGCAAGGCTTTATTCACTCGACCGGACATGGATTAGGATTGGAAATACATGAACCACCAAGAATTTCAAAAGTTAAAGAAATATTGAAAGAGGGAAATGTTGTTACTGTTGAACCAGGATTATACTATTCTAATATAGGTGGAGTTAGAATTGAAGATACTGTAGTAATCGAAAAATCAGGAATTAAAAATCTAACTAAATTTCCAAAGTTTTTTGAAGTTTAAAATGAATAGTCTAGACAAGCTTATAGATATTACAAAAAAATTAAGATCCGAAGATGGGTGCCCTTGGGATAAGAAACTTACTTTAAAAGATNTAAAATCNTACATTCTTGAGGAAGCATATGAAATAATAGANGCTCTTGAAAAAAATGATAANGATAATATCAAAGANGAAGCGGGAGATTTGTTATTACAGATAATTTTTATATCNAATATATGTGAAGAAAATAAAGATTTTAATTTCTCAGATGTAATTCTTCAGCTTTCAGATAAATTAATTAGAAGNCATCCCCATGTTTTTGGNAATAAAATTGCCGATACCGCNGAAGANGCNAAAGAAATTTGGGATTATCAAAAAAAATCTGAAAANACTAAAGGGAAACTTAACTCTGACACNCCTAATATAAGAGCTATTAAAATTTCTAAGGAGTATGCACAAAAAGGGTTGGAGTTTTCATCATCTAATGACATNTTAAATAAATTAATAGAAGAAATTAATGAGTTTGAAGTCGCCTCAAATAATAAGAATTTTGAAAATATGGANGACGAGATAGGGGATATTATCTTTACTTGCNTAAATTTGTGTAGATTTAATAAAATAAACCCTGACATTGCCTTGGCCAGAAGCGTTAAAAAGTTTCAAAATAGGTCACAGAAGTTTTTTGAAATACTCGATAAAGAGAATATTGATACAAACAAAGCGTGGAATAAGGCAAAATTAATTACAAATGAGTCTACTAAGTAATTTATATCCATCATCAATTATATGTTCTGTTTGTTCGACAATTTTTTCAGAGAAGTTTTTAAAATTATGGTTACACAAGTTNGTNTTCTTTTCATAGATTAAATATGGGACGTATTCATAGCTATGTGTTCTCAGCTCAATTGGGGTAGGGTGATCTGATACAATACATATTCTGTANTTTTTAAAATTTGAATCAAGTTCATNTATNAGGGGTTTTAACACTTTTGAATCNAAATCCTCTATAGCCTGGATCTTTTTTTGAAAATCCCCTTCGTGCCCTGTTTCATCAGGAGCTTCTATATGTAACATTAAAAAATCATTCTTTATTAAAGACTGTATTCCTGCTTCGACTTTTCCAGCATAATTAGTATCTAAGTATCCTGTTGCACCTGTTACATTTATAACATCTAGACCTGCGCACTTTCCTATTCCTTTAACTAAATCAACTGCGGAAATGACAGAGCCTTTAACTCCATTAATTTGCTCAAAATTTGGCAAGATAGTTTTTTTGCCTTCCCCCCAAAGCCAAATATCNCTAACTNTCTCATTTTTGAACTTGCTAAATTCTTCTTTAAAATCTTTAATTCTTTTATTTGCCTCCTTCATAATTGATATAATTTCGCTATTATCAGCGCCACTCGGCAAAAATTTATCTATATTTTTTTCTAAGATATCATGCGGTGGTGTCGTTTCAATTTGGTTAAAGGGGCTTCTAGATACAAGAATATGCCTATAGCTAACACCGGGATATAGAACATGATTATTACTATCAATAAATTTCTTTAAATAATTGATAATCATATGAGCTTTTTCTGTCTTAATATGTCCTGCAGAGTAGTCCTCCATAATACTTGATTTATCATTATTAACTATATTTACAAGATTACATCTGAAAGTTATATCATTTTCACCAAGCTCTATTCCAATACTTTCTGCTTCAAGAGGTGATCTACCAGTAAAAAATTTTACTGGGTTATATCCCAATACACTTAAATTTCCTACATCGCTGCCTGATTTAAAACCTTTTGGAATATGATTTACAGAGCCTGCTTCAGATTTTTCTAAAATTCTATCAATTGTTGGTGTTTTAGCTACTTCTAATGGGGTTTTATTGTCTAATTGTTTTAGTGGTCGATCAGGCATTCCATCTGCCTGCAAAATAATAAATTTCATTAAATCTTCTCTATTCTTTCTCTAAGGCTAANCAATTGACTTTCNGCTCGGAACGAACTTCGAACCATTGGTCCNCAATCAGCTATAATAATGTTTGTATTTTCTTCAGCNTATTCTTTAAATTCTTCAAATTCTTGCAGNGAATAATATTTTTTTACTTTAATATGCTCAGGCGTGGGTTGAAGATACTGNCCTATATTAATAATCTTACAACCTGAAAATGAAAGATCTCTAATACATTCTCTAATTTCATCACAACTTTCCCCCAANCCAATCATAATTCCAGATTTAGTAACTATTTTTGAATTTTCAGAAAAATACTTTAATAGTTTTAAAGAACGTTGATAATCTGCTTGAGGTCTTACAGCTCTATCCTTATCAACACCAGTACTTTGCTTATATCTATAAAGTCTATTAACAGTTTCTATATTGTGATTTAGAACATCGGGATTTGATTCGATGATTAAGTCATATGCCTCCTTTTTTCCTAAAAAGTCAGGAATTAAAGCTTCAATATCTAAATCTAAATTTAATTTTCTAATTTCCTTAATCGATTGAGAAAAGATATGAGCACTTTCAATATTTTTATCATCTCTATTAACCGAGGTAATAACTATATGTTCTATATTGTTATTATTTAATTTAAGATTTTCTATCCCTTTTGCTAACCTTTTTGGCTCAAGATGATCTATTGATCCTCCGAATCCAGTTTTAACTGCACAAAAACCACAACTTCTGGTACAAGTATCACCAAGTATCATAAAGGTCAGAGTTCCTTTACTCCAGCACTCACCTAAATTTGGGCACCTAGCCTCCTCACAAACGGTATGAAGATTATTTTGTTTGGTTAATTTTTTTAAATTAATGTAATCTTTTCCAGAGGGGATTAAAGATTTTATCCATTTCGGTTTATTGATCAATTTTTTCAACCTTGTCATTTATAGAGCTTTCAAGTGAAATTATTTTTTTTTGNAACTCTCCAATTTTAATACTTTTTTTAATAGTTCCTATACCAATAGATATAATACATACTAGAAAACCTAAGATAAAAGAAGATGCAATAAGTATTGAATTGGGCACTGTTTTTTCTCCAATTTTATAGAAGAAAAAATCTAAATAAATTGTATATTCATCTAAAAATATTAGCTGGTTTTGAAACACAAAAATTAAACTTACAATAAAAAGTAATGAAATTAAAACTGCTCTTAGCATTATAAAGGGAGTTTAACACATTTATATATTAGGGGGTATATAAGTAAAGCATTTTTTTAAACAATATTGATTCTAAGCTATTTATTTTCAATGTTTCAGGGATAATTTTATCTATCAGTTTTTCCTCTTTTTTAGGAAAAATATCTAATTCCATGTCACCTTCGCCAACTTTATTTAGAATGAAATCTTTAGCCTTCGATAAACCACCAATATAATCAACCAATTTTAACTCTGCAGCTTCTTCACCAGAAAAAATTTGTCCTTGAGAAACGAGCTCTGTTTCCTCTCTAGTGAGATCCCTCTCTTTTTGGACTACATTCTTAAATTGTTGATGAATATCTTTTAGGAGTTTATTGAGAAGATTTTTTTCATTTTGACTGAGAGACCTTGTGGGGGTCCCAGAATCTTTATATTCACCACTCTTTAAAATCTCAACGTTAAACTTAAGAAATTCTAATAATTTTGATGCATCATAATACTGACTTATAACACCAATGCTACCTGTTATTGATCCAGAATTAGCAAAAATAGTCTCTGCCCCACACGCAATTAAATATCCACCTGATGCTCCTACATCAATAATACTTGCAACTACAGGAATTTTTTTTTGAATATTTTTAAGTGATTCATAAATTTCTTGTGATGATCCTACCGTGCCTCCGGGAGAATCAATTCGTACAATTAAGCCCTTAATCTTAGAGTCTTTTGAAATATTATCAATGGATTTAAGATAATCTTTTGGATTATCAATAACACCATTTATTTCAAGCACCGCAATTCTATTAGAATCTAAGAAGTTGCTGGACGAGCTTAATATAAATAACAATAATATTATCCCAACTATAATATATTTTAATTTCATAATATCTTAATCTTATCTTTAAAAATATCCCCTAATTTTGAATTATATTCACCCTGTGACTTATTAAAATTCTTAATCTGTTTTTTTTCTAAGCGTTTCTCATATTTTACGTTATTCAAAAAAATAAGATTTTTCATATCATCAAACTTATCCACGATTCCAGATATTTTATTAGATTTTTTTAAATTTTCTATAGCATTTTCACTTACTAGCCTAATAGGGAAGAAAGCCTTACAGCCTTGATAGGTATCTATGATAATATTCTCATTTTCTACTTCTAAAATATCAAGATCCTCTAATATTGAATTTAATTTGAATTTATCTTTAAAGGTTATCCAGGGATTTTTTTTGAGATCTTTTATGCTAACCCTTAATGTATCTTTTTTGCTAGATATTTTAATTATTTTGCACTCATATAACTCATTTAAATTAAGACTATCTTGTCCATTATTCCATGAAATATCATATTTATTTATAATTACATTTAAGCCTTGACTACTTTTTCCTATATAATCTTTTCCTATATCTTTTGTGAATTTTACAGAAATTTTTTCGTTTCTATTAGCATCATAGAAGATCTCCTCATCGCTTGGTATACAATTTTTTATAGATCCCAAAATATTTTTTTCACGTTCGTTTACATTAGTAATATTGAAATTTATAAAATCGTTTACTGTAAAATTTTTAGTTTCATACTTTTTCCATGAACACTCTTTTCTAGGAATATAAATGTCAAAAATTTTATTATATTCGATGAATATTCCAAACTCTTTAACAGCTATAATTTTTCCACTTAATTCTATTTTATTATTTTTTGCACTTATAAGTTCTGGCCATTGGTTTTTTAGAGAACTAATTTGAAGATTAATTATTTCATTTTGATGGGTGGACTTAACTAGGTTAAATATGTGAATCGAATTTTTTTTAAATATATTATTTAAATTTTTTTTATTAGAATATGTAATATTTTCTCTATCAACCTCTAACTCAAGATCCATAAAATTAATCACTATTTTACTATCTTTGATCTCTGTTATTTTGGCTGATATCTCTTTAGTATCATTATTTTTAATATATTCTAAAAATTTTTGTTTATGATTATTTTTTAATTTGTTAACAGAAAGAATATATTCACTTTCAAAAGTAATTATCTCACTTTTTATTATTTGATTTTTTCTATAGAATTTATTGAAAGATTCATCATTCATTTCAGTTCTTGGAATCTTTCCCTTTATGAAATCCTTCTCTCCTAAATTGACTAAAATATGATCATTCTTTTTTGTAATAAATTTTGCATCTATAGGTTCGTTATTCTTAAATTTCTTATTTATAGATTCGTTTTCTAAATTTCTCCTGATATTTAATGTTGAAAGCATTGGAAAAGAAAAAGATTCATCCTTAAATTCTGCCTTTATTTTATTAGATGTATTGAGAATTTTAATTTCTTCATCAGTGAATTCACCTATATTTATTCTACCCTCTGATTTATAACCGAATTCTACATAAATAAATTCTTTATCTTTTCTTGAAAAAGTACAATCAATTTCATCTCCAATTTTTGGTACGCTAATTTTTATATCTTTAATATCAGGCTGGTTCATTAATTTACCATCATAAGTTCATCTATAGTCTCTTTAATTATCCATGGGGGCGTAGAAGCTCCTGCACTAATACCTACTGTTTTATTTTTAAAATCAATTTTAAGTTGCCTAAGTTGATCATAAGTTTCGACTTGATATGTCAAAGGGTTGACTTTTTTACATATTTTAGCAATTTCTTTAGTATTAGAACTATTTTTACCACCAATAATTATCATTACATCAACATCTTTTGCTATTTCTTTTGCTTCGACTTGTTTATTATGGATATCGTCACATAATGTGTCAATAACTTTAAGATCTAACTCATCAATTGTTTTTAATCTATCCACTACTCTCCAGAAATTCTCTACTGGAATAGTTGTTTGAGCTACAACTCCTAATCTATTAAATTTATTACTTAAATCATCTACTTCGCTAACTGATTTTATAATTGATATATTATTTTTTCCATAGCTTTTGGCGCCAATAATTTCTGGATGATTCTCGTCCCCAACTATAATTACATGATATCCGTCTTCAGTTAGAGCTTTAATTGCAAATTGCAATCTCTTAACAATTGGACATGTCATGTCAATCAACTCGGAACCAGTTTCCCCTAGCTTAGACTCCTCTTCAATTGTAATTCCGTGAGCTCTAATAATTATTTTTCCATGTTTATTTTCAATTTTATTTATTACTTCTAGGCCATTTTCCTCAAGTTTTTCTATACTTTGGGGATTGTGAATTAATGGGCCGTAAGAGTATACTTTTTTATTTTTAAGTAATTCTTTCTCTGCAGTTGAAACAGCATTTTCAACTCCGAAACAAACTCCTGCACTGTCCGCTAAAATAATTTTTATAGCCACTATTTTATCCTATTAATAATATTTTCAACTACATCATCAACCGATAAATTTGTAGTGTCTATAATTATAGCATCATCCGCAGGATGCAATGGACAAATTTTCCTCGTTTTATCAAGATTATCTCTNTGATTTATTTCTTCAAGAATTTTTTGAGGATTAAATTTCATCCCTAGAGTTTGAGTTAATTGTAAACTTCTTCTCTCAGCTCTTACAATGGGATNTGCTTCTAGATAAAATTTATATTCAGCATCTGGAAAAACATAAGTACCCATGTCTCTACCCTCAGTAATGTAGTTTTTATTTTTAACTAATCTNTTCTGCATTTCTGTTAAAACATTTCTAACAAGTTCAATTTTTGCGAATTTTGATGCAAGTTGGGAAATTTCATTACTTCTTATATCTTCTGTAACATCATCAGTATTTAAAAAAACTCTATCCTCACCTTCGTCATTTGTTACAAATTGTATATGTATATCAATCAAGAGTTTTTTTAATTTAAGGTCATCATCTTCTTTTATATTTTTAAGGTCTGCATAAAGTGCCAAAGCTCTATACATAGCCCCAGAATCTAGATAACTAAAACCAAGCTTATATGATACAGCTCGCGCTACAGTTCCTTTACCTACTCCAGAAGGACCATCAATAGTTATTAACATAATTATGAATTCCTTCCATATTTTTCAAATACTTCAAAAAATTGAGGGAAAGAAATTTTGACACAATCTGGATTTAGAATTTTAACATCTTTGATACATTTAGTTGACGCTATAGCTAACATCATAGCAATTCTATGATCATTGTGACTGTTAACTTCACCATAAGTTAATGTTTCTTTTCCAACAATTTTTATATTATCATTGTTTTCTGAAATATTAGCGCCTAACTTGCTAAGTTCACTAATTATTGAATTAATTCTATCAGACTCTTTGAATCTTAACTCAGTNGCTCCATAAATATTTGATTCCCCTTCAGCTAAACACATCGCTAAAGATAAAATTGGTATTTCGTCGATTATCAAAGGTATTTCAGATTCACTAATNTNAATCCCTTTTANNGTACTAGATTTTACGTTNATGTCTGCAACTAGTTCTCCGGAAACATTTCTTTCATTGTTCATTAGAATATTNGCACCCATATTTTTTAATATTTCAATAAACTTAATTCTAGTTGGATTAATACAAATATCTNTTAAAAGAATATCTGAATTNTCATTTATTAACGCACCAACAATGAAAAANGCAGCACTAGAAGGGTCATTGGGAATTTCAATTTGATCAGTAATTATTTTTGGATCTGGAATTACAGTCAAACAGTTTTTTTCAATAATTATATTTTCAGTAAAATAGCTCAGCATTATTTCAGTATGGTCTCTTGTAACTTTATCTATATTTATCTTAAGCTCTCCATTTCCTGACAAAGCGGCAAGTATAATAGCAGATTTAACTTGTGCAGATGGTGAAGAAAGATCAATAGATCCTCCTTTAATTTCTGATGGAAAAATATCAACTGGCATTCTGCCATTATTTGTTTCAATTTTTGCACCAATTTCTTCCAAAGGNTCTTTTACTCTATCCATAGGTCTTTTTTTTAAAGACTCGTCACCGTCGAGTCGAGTTGAAAATTTTTGTCCAGATAAAAGACCGGTTAAAAGTCTAGCAGTTGTTCCAGAATTTCTACAGTCAATAGTTTCAGGCGATTGGATATACTCTCTTATTCCAGTTCCCCGAGTAAATATTTTTCCATTATTTTCAGCAAACATAACGCCTATAGCCCCTACAGAATACATGGTAGTTTTTACATCGTCAGAAAGTAACAAATTATTAATTTTTGTCATNTCCTTATTAAATGTTGATAAAATAACAGCTCTGTGTGATATGGATTTATCTGGAGGAATTGGAATTTCTCCATGAAATTTAAAAATTGAATCACTAACTAAATATNCGGACATTTAAACCCTCAGTTAGATATAATAACCTTAATAGTTAAAATGAGTAGACCTTCAAAAAAAATAAAAAAAGTTTTAATCNTTGGAATTGGTGGNGGNGCAGACATTATCGGAACAATTCCACTTAAAATNCATATGGAAAAAANAGGTATTGAATGTTTTCTTGGAGGNTTACCATGGGAAAGGTATACGATCGATCCTTATCCTGGCCCCAGAACCTTTGAATCTATACTTAATATGAATACTGTCAATGAAAGTATTGGATTAGTTTCAGCAAAAACCAAAACATTAGATGGTTTATATTTTAGTGAATCTAAATTCTCCAGATTTGTTACAAATAAAGTTTTTTTAATTAATATATTTAACTCATTAGATGACATTGCAGATGATCTNCTATCTTTTTGTAAAAAAGAGAAAATAGATTGTGTATATGGTATGGATGTTGGAGGGGATGTTCTNGCAAGGGGAGATGAAAAGGGCTTNGCCAGCCCATTAGCAGACTCAATTATGCTAAACNTATTANATAAAATTTCCAATAANATTAAAACCTCTGTAGGGATTTTAGGCTTTGGAAGTGATGGCGAATTAAATCAGAAAGAAATATTAAAAAGTTTAGAATTAATATCAAAAAAAAAGGGACTCATATCTTCTTTGGGAATTGACTCAGAATCATATCAATTAATGAAAAAAATGATTTTAAGTATTGAAACTGATGCGAGCAGAATTCCACTCTTAGCATACGAGGGTAAATATGGTTTAACTCCAATTAGGAGGGGTAGAATTAAGGTAGATGTCCATCCCATGTGTCAAATAACTTTTATTGTTGATACAAAAATTTTATTTAAATTTGTATCTAAAGTTTCGAGAACTATTTCGAAAGCTAAAAATATATTTGATGCAAGTGAATTGTTAATAAAAAATAATTATCCATCTGAATTTAATTATGAAATAAAAAAACACAAAGAAGCTATTTCATTAAAAAATATAAAATAAAAGGAATTGTTAATAAAGACATTATTGTAGATACGAATACAATTGATGCCACCCTATCGGGATTTTTATCATACTTGTCAGCTAATATATAATTAAAAACTGCTGAAGGCATTGAATATTGGATTATAAAAACTTTGATTAAAAGGTTATCGATGTCGAATATATTGCAAATTGCTAAGCTAATTATAAAACCATAACTTAGTCTGATCGAGCTAAGTAATAAATCACTTTTTAAATTTACTATTTTTGTCTCTGATAGCTTATGACCTAAGCTAAACATCATTAAGGGTATGCAAGTTGTTCCAATAAGGTCTAATGAAATATTTATTGGCTTATAAATTTCAACTTCATAATTATTTAAAATTAATGCTAAAGCTACTGTATAAATTAAAGGAATCTTAAATACCTCTTTTATATTAGATACTCCATTTATAAAAATAATTCCAAATGAGCAATGNAAAAAGAAAACAATAGTTGTAAATAAAATTGCATAATCAAATGCGGCGTCACCAAAAGCAAATAATACTACAGGTAGACCCAAATTTGCAGTGTTAGGAAAAATTATAGGGTTTAAAAAAATTTTTGGATCTTTNTTTATTAACTTAAGAAATAAATAAACAATTGGTACTCCAATTAAGACTAATAATGTTCCTATAGAAATTATATTTAATATTTCAATAAATTGAACTCTATCCTCTGTTAGAGANGTAAAAATTAAGCAAGGAGTAGAGAGGTATAAAAGAATTGTATTAACTGGCTTCATATTNACTTTCGTAAATAGACCGAAAACGTAACCNACTGATACAACAGCNATAACAGGNAACATAACCTCAAAAACTTTAATCCATAATTCCATTATGATATTTTAAACACATTTATTATTGATATAGAAATCCATTTTGTTATAATCAGGTTATGTGGCTTTTAAGAACCAATTCATCTTGGGCTCCAATTTTTCCTAGAATTATTTTAGCACTTACATTTATACCGGCAGGTTGGTCAAAGTTGACTGACTTTCAATCAAAAGCTTTATCATGGCAACTAAACTTTGGGTTTGAATATTGGCAGACTGGCGTCGCAGTTTTTGTTGAATTTTTTGGTGGACTTGCCATTCTCTTAGGATTATTAACTCGTCCTGCCGCTTTTGGCGTGATTGTAGTCATGCTGGTTGGGATATGGGTAGCACATTTAGATAGTGGATTTTACCCAACATATGATACTTACGGTTATCAGTTATGTTTAATAGGACTTTCTTATGTACTGTGTATTACTGGCGGTGGCAATCTTTCTTTAGATAAAAAGTTTTTTTAATTTTTATTTAATTTTCT
Source organism: bacterium (assembly GCA_002697665.2). Lineage (GTDB taxonomy): Bacteria > Desulfobacterota_D > UBA1144 > UBA1144 > UBA1144. The sequence continues at coordinate 32,357 of NZXA02000006.1, read as the reverse complement.
TTTTTATAAGTTCCACTGCAGGCTGATCAAATGGATTTACACCTAATTTTAAACCAATAACAGAAACTACAATCTCGTAAATTATAAAAATAATTCCAAGAGATGATTCATCTAATTCGTCTAGTTCTATTTCAATATACGGAACATTTACTTCATTAAGTGCTTGAGCGGTCGCCCTTTGTTCAATATTTGAATATTTATTTAAACCCTCATTTTTATTGACTCTAAAAAATGTCATAGTTTTATCTGGTGGACCATCTAACACTAATTGAAGTTGTGAGTGCTGATCTTTAGGACCTAAGTAATTTATTGGTGTTAGCGCAACTGGATATCCACCAAGATTTTTTTTACCCAAGCTTTCACCAAAAAGTTGCATTATCCATTCGGAAAAGGAAGATAATCTACTTGTATAAGGCATAAAACATGAAATATTTTTTCCATTTTGGTAATTATTCATATAAAAATTTATTAAGGAGGAACAAATTTTAAAAGAATTTTCTTTTTCAGAATTATAAAAATTTAGAGCAGATTCTTTTATTTTATACCAGTCGCATCCAATTAGTTCTAAAGGAAGAAAAGTTGATATGCTCAATACCGAGTATCTACCCCCAAGATTTTCATTTACGTTTGTAATAGCTATATTATTTTTTATAGCAAATTTTTCAAGTTGGGAGGGTATTGGTTGAGTAATAAAATGAAATCTGTCTTTTTTAAAGCCTTCTTTTAACATATGATTTAGTAAAGAAATAACTTCATATGTATTCCCTGATTTACTCACAAATAAAAATAAAGCTTTATTTTTATCAATTTCTGCAATACTTTGGTAAAAAATTTCATCATCTAAATTATCAATAAAAATAATTTTTTTTAATTCATATAAATTTTTTAACGAATCATAAATTGCTTTTGTACCTAAACTTGATCCACCAAAACCTATTAAAACAATATCAGTAAAATTTGGAATTTTATTGAGGCATGATTCTATTGAATTTATTTCGGTTTTTAATTCTTTTACGAATTCGGTATCTTCCAAAAATTTTATTTCATCGTCAGATAAAACCGAAGAAAAATACTTTTCATCAATATTTAATTTAATATTTTGATTTATTACCATTTTAAGACAGCCGAGCCCCATGCAAATCCAGCACCAAAAACGGAGAATAAAATATTATCTCCTTTTTTAATTTTTGATTCCTTATGTGCTTCGTGAAGTGCTAAAAGCACAGAAGCGGACGATGTATTGCCATATTTGTCTATATTAATAAAGCATTTTTCCAAAGGTAGCTCTAATCTCTCCCTGGCGGCNTCTATAATTCTCATATTTGCTTGATGTGGGATAAAAAGATCTATGTCTGCAGGTTCAAGATTAGCAGCNTTTATAGCTTCAAGTGAGTTNGACTGAATTACCTTNACNGCTTCTTTAAAAACTTCNTTACCTTCCATTTTTAAAAATCTAAAACCATTNACGTCTTTTGANCCACCGCCAGGAACATATAGTANTTCTGCTTCCTTTCCACTAGCTCCTAGGCAAACTGATAATATTCCTGGGTCATTACTTTCTTCAATAACCACAGCTCCCGCACCATCNCCAAAAAGTATACATGTGCCNCTATCTTTATAGTCTACAATGCTTGATAGATATTCAGCTCCAACCACCAGCAATTTCTTTGATTGCTTATTTTCGATCAGGGCTTTAGCAATATTTAAACAATAAATAAAGCCTGAGCAACCAGCTGATAAATCAAAAGCAAAAACCTTTCTAGTTTGCAGCCTATCTTGCAACAAACATGCTACTGAAGGGGTTATATAATCTGGAGTTACAGTTGCAACAATGATTCCGTCAATTTCTTTAGGATCTGTATTGGAGTTGTTCAATGCATCAATACATGCGCTATAACACATATCTGATGTAGATCCATTTTCTAGTAATCTTCTTTCAGAAATGCCTGTTCTAGCCTTTATCCATTCATCTGATGTATCAACCAAGGATTCCAAATCTTCATTCGTGAGAAGTTTTTCAGGGACATATATTCCCGTTCCTGTTATTCTAGCATAGCTCAAATTTATAATNTTACCTTGAATGGTTATTATTTTTTAATAATTTTTAAAAGTCAATTAATAAAGTTATTTAGTTCACTATTAAAAATTTCAACAAAATTATTATTAATTTGTAATAGTTCTAATTCGTTAGTTTTATTACAAAATAGAGCTATATTGATTATTTCCGATTTTAAATAATTTTTGAAATCGTTTATTTCACTGCCGTTATTTATAGATATCAAATGTGATAAATTCTCAATTTCAATTTTGTCTTTTAAAAAACTGATTTTTATTTCAAGAGTCGGGAATTCGCCTTGCATTACAGAATTAAAATTTACATCTAGAAAAAAATCACCTGATTTTATAAAACCTAAAGTTTGCAAAAAATCCTTTTTAAAAATTAGATAATTTTCATTGTCAAAATGTAATATTTTTGAGCCTTCATTTATAAATTCAAAAGATTTAATGATTCTTTCTTTATCAATTAATAAACTTGATTTTTTTCCTGTCATTAATGTACAATTGTATAAGTTACACTTTTAGTTATCAAGGAGGAGTGTTAATGACAGCTATAGCTATTGCTCTAGGAATGGTTGCTTTGTTTTGGATGGCTGCTACAAATATTGGTGCAGACACAGGTTCTGAAACAGCTGAAGCAGCTCCAACAAGTGGTGAAACTCAAAGACCTGCATCAGAATCGTTAACAGATGGTACACCACCATCAGCTAGCGGATCTACTGATCAATCAGAGTTTAAATCTGCAAAAGGTTAGGTTCCTATTTATCCTGCAAAAGATTCAAAATGAATGAAATTTTGCAAGTTTATTATTGAATCTGGTTTAGGTTCATATTGATAATTCAAAGGACTTATTGTCCTAGCAATTATTTTTATNCCCTCGATTATTCGTGGTCCTGGCCTCGTATAATATGAATCTGCGTCTACAATATAAACATTTCCAGAATTAAANGCTGGTATTTTGTTTAAATCTTTGTTACTTAATAAGATATCTATCTCATTTAAAGTTTTTTCAACGTTATATCCACAAGGCATTATAAAAATGTAGTTGGGTGAATAGTTAATAATTTTGTTAAAATTTAATTTTTGAGATTTTTCACCACCTTTTCCATATAGTTCTTTGCCTCCCGCAATATTGATCATATCAGGCACCCAGTGGCCAGCAATATAAATTGGATCAATCCATTCCATAGCAAAAACCCTGGGTCTATCTACTATGTTTTTTGTTTTCGAAGAAATCTCATTAATTTCAAATTGAAATTTTTTTTTAATTTCTAAACCTTTTTCTTTAACGCCTAATTTATCTGAGATGTTAAGAATAGATTCAGGTATGTCCCCTAATGTTAATGGAGAATAGTCGATAATTTTATTATCAACATTTATCTTTTTAATGTCGTTCTTTGAAGCTGCACATACGGCACAAGTTTCTTGGGATATTATGAAATCAGGATTTAATTCCTCAATTAGATCTTCATCTATTATATAAGGAGATAAACCTTGATTAATTAATTTTGATATAGCATTATCAATTTCTAAATTAGTTTTATCTTCTAAATCCAATCTNATTCTAGAAATAATTTTCTTATCCTTTACAATGTCTGGATAATTACATTCTTCCGATACACCAATAATATTATCAGCCAAACCTAAATCACAAAGTATTTCGGTTGCAGCTGGTAGCAAAGATATAATTTTCACATCTTTATTTTAATTTATTTAATTAGATGTGTCATATCTGAAACCGACCATAACTGTTCTTCCTGGTGATGTGAAGTTTAAGATTTCCTCTCTCTTATCATTAAACATATTTGAAATAGTTAAAAAAATCTTACTTTTATAACCATTATTACTATTAAATGTATAATCACTGTATAATCCAAAATCCCAATAAGAATGATTATAAAGACGTGTNNTGCTATTTTCATAGTCCCATCTACCGCCNGTATANGTTGTATCTATTGAAACAAAATAGTTTTCATACGTTTTGCTTAATATCAGGCCACCGCTAGTTTTTGGCCTTCTTAAAAGAGCCTCATNGTTTTGCCAATTAGCATAATTGTATGAATTTTGCTGAACAGTATTATTTGCATTTACAGCTTTAGTTTCTAAATAAGTAAAGAAATATCTTAAAGATAGTTCATTTTGTAGTTTAAGCAGACCAGATAATTCCAAGCCTTGATATTTTGCTTCATCAAGGTTTCTATAACTAGGACTTCCAGAACTTCTATAAGCAATCATATTATCAGATTTACTTTTAAATAATGTTAAAGATAATGAATATATATTGTTTTGATAATCAACACCTATCTCGTATGATTCGTTTTCTTCCGGCTTAAGATTTATTGCCGAATAAGTTTCATATATACCAGGATATTTAATCCCTTGGCTATAGCCGCCTCTTATTTTTATTTGGGGGTTTATAAATTTTGATAAGAACATAGTAGGGCTGTAAGTTGAACCATGATATTCATGGTCATCCTTTCTTAAAGCAACATCTGCAACTAATGATTCATAAAAATTAATTGAAAACATTCCATAAAAGGATTCAACATATGTATTATGTCCATAATCTGTTGCGTAAGAACTTGCATTTGTGTGATAATTACTTCTTTCATCTGTGTACTCAAAACCAAGTTTTGAATTAAAAGTAATTCCAGAATTAACATAGTTATTTAATTTATAATAGTAATTGTATTTTTTCTTTTTTTCCCACCAATCTACATTGCTGCTTCCTGAATCTCGCGTAGCACGTTTATTAAAAAAATAAGAATAGTCAAAGCCAATTTGAGAGTAGTCATAAATCTCATAAGTTGTACTAACACCTCTTGAATTTAAATGTCTAAAGTCTCTTTGAGTTCCGGATGTCGAACTGTAGCTNCCAACTGCACCCGTGTTANTAGTGGGATATCTAACCGTTGCCCATGAATCGAAAAGACTTGATCTTATTTTTAGCTTATTTTCCAGAGCAGTTATATTTAGTTTTGCATTAAGTGATTTATTGTTAAATGAATCATTGAAAATTCTGAAACCGTCATCATCAACCCTTTGAAACGCAATAGAGTAGTCAAGTCTAACATCATTAGAATCTTTGTTTAAAGGCCCGCTAATTGATATGGATTCTTCATTAACAAAAAATGTACCGCCATCAGTCTGCCCAACGGTATCTTTACTAAAAGATTGATTAAAACCCATACTTGCCATCAATGAAATCTGAGTCTCATTTGTTGGATTTTTTGTATTAATTATAATTACAGATCCTAATGCCTCTGATCCAAAGAAGCCTGCCATGGGTCCTCTGAGCACTTCAATTGATTGGATATTATTGATAGGTATATATTCATAATTAAATGATCCACCTACATCATTCATTTTTATTCCATCTATTATGACAAGATTATGATCAGACTCTTGGCCTCTGGCGAAAACACTGATCAAGCCTCCCCTAGATCCACTTTGCTTTACTGATAGTCCAGGAACTGATTTCAACAAGTCGCCAATGCTTTGTGCTCCTGATGTTTTAATTTCATCTTCAGTAATAACTGTTGTAGAGCCCCCAAACTTTTTTGTTTCTATTGTTGTATCACCAATTTTATTTGGCTCATTAAGTGATATATCATCTGCAAGACTTGAATTAATTAAGATTATTGTTATGAAAAAGATTTTAATAAAATAGTTCATAGTAACCCTCCAAGTTACTTCGAACGATTAAAAATAAATACCTTCAAAACTTATAAAAGTATTTTTCCTTTAACCACGAAGAAAAATATTAATATTAATGGCAGGTCTTCTGACTTAAGGCCTTGGAAGCGCCTTCCCGTAAAAACAGTGGCAAATGCTTACAAGATTTAAATGCCTCTTACAGCAGCGGGTCTGTGTCGGACTTTCACCGTACTTCCCTATTAAACTCTTGCGAGTACCATCANGCAATTATCAATGTAAAATAAAATTATGTCAAACAAGAAAAAAAATATCATAACATTCGGAGGCGGAGTAGGAGCGGGTAAATTCTTACGTGGTCTTTATAATTTTAGATCAGAGTATATTTTAAAATTTGTTGTTAATACCTCTGATGATATTGATATTTACNANGTGAGAGTGAGCCCNGATGTTGACTCAGTGTTATATTGGATNTCTGGAATTATTGACAGAGAAAGAGGATGGGGAATTAAAGAAGATACATTTAAAATGGTAAGAAGTGATAAATCAAACTGGTTTAATTTAGGTGACCGAGACTTTGAATATAATAAAAGAAAAAAATTACAGCTAGATTCAGGTATTACTCTCAGTGAAACAATAAATATTAAAAAAGATGAGCTTAAAATTAATAATGTTGAAATTTTTCCAATGACAAATGATAAAGTTGAAACATATTTNGAAACAGATGCAGGATTATTACATATCCAAGAATATTTAATCAAACACAAGATGAGTCCAGGTATTAAAGATATTAAATTTGTTGATGCAGAAAATGCAGAACTTTACGAGCCAATCAAAGATGCTGTTATTTCTAGCGACCTAATAATTTTTTGCCCTAGCAACCCTTTGATTAGCATAGAGCCAATTTTGAAATTAAAAGGATTACAATTAATAATCAAAAGCTCAAATGCGATAAAGGTTGCAATTTCGCCTATTGTTAACGGGTTAGCTTTTCAGGGTCCAATTTTAAAATTATTAAAATTGAAAAATCTAGATTGTTCTGTAATTGGTATCGCAGAATATTATAAAGATTTTATTGATTATTTAGTTATTGATAATAGTGATAGAATTTATGAAGATAAAATAAATAAAATGGGGATTAAAACATTGATACAAGAAATTAAAATTAAANATGATGATATTTCAACTCAGCTTGCATCAAGNATCATTAAAATTTTATAATAAATTATGAAAAGCATTGAAATAGTTCCTATCAACAACTTTCCAATCATTAATAAAGGTGACTCTATATCTGAATCTATAATTAATGTAATTGAACGAAATAAATTATCCTTAAAAAAAAATGATATTTTAGTTATCGCGCATAAAATAATTTCGATTTCTGAGGGAAGAATTATAAAGTTATCGGATGTTAAAATATCGAACAAGATTAAGAAAATATCAAAAAAAATAAAAAAATCTCCTGAGATAACTCAACTTATATTTAATGAGTCTGAGAAAATTATAAAAATTAGTAAAAATTTTATAATTACAAAAGATAAAAATGGCATCATAGCGGCTAATGCTGGAGTAGACCAATCAAATTTGAAANANAGTGATCATGCACTACTACTGCCAAAAAACCCAAATAAATCAGCAAAAAGAATTTCTTTAGAAATTGAAAAAAGGTTTAAAAAATCCATTCCCGTAATAATTTCTGACAGCGTCGGAAGACCATGGAGAAATGGCTTAACACAAATAGCTATAGGGAGTTATGGTATAAAATCAATAATCAAATATGATAAAGATCTCTATAATAAAAGGCTTTACGATACAGATATACCATTAGTGGATGAAATATCCTCTGCAGCTGGTTTACTAATGATTAAGAATGCGGGTATTCCAGTAGTAATTATTAGGGGGTATAATTATATACCAGTTAAACAGGGATTAAAAAACATAGTTAGATCGGAAAAAAATGATGTCTTTATCTAATATTTATAACAATTTTGTAAAAGATAAGAATATAAAAAGTCTTTTTGACTCTCATTCAATCCCTATTAGGGATTACAATCTTATTAATAAAAAATATATTGAAATTTTAGAAGAATATTTAAATACCCAAAATTTAACCAGAGATAAATTAATGACACTAACGAAAATACCGATCGAAGAGGTATCACTTTTGATGGCTGTCGCAAATGATACAAGAGAGAACTCTAAAGGAAATTTAATTAGTTTTTCAAAAAATGTCTTTATACCTCTAACGCAATTATGTAGAGATCAATGTTCGTACTGTACTTTTAAAATTGAGCCTGGTGAAGGCCCCTTGCTTGTTACTCCTGAGGAGGTCTTAAAATCTACCAAAAAAGCAGTAGAGTTAGGATGCACAGAACTTTTATTTGTATCGGGTGACAAACCTGAAAGAAATTATGATGTTTATAGAGAAAAATTGAAATCAATGGGTTATACATCAACTGCCGATTACATGATTTCTATGAGTGAAATATGTCTAGAAGAAAATATTTTTCCTCATTCAAATCTTGGTATTGCGAACCAATCTGAACTTATCAGATTCAAAAACTCTAATCCCAGCATGGGACTTATGCTTGAAAGTATAAGTGAGAGGTTGATGGATCCAGGCATGGCCCACTATCGATGCCCTGATAAATACCCAAAAGCTAGAATAAAAACTATTTCATTGGCAGGAGAACTTAATATTCCTTGGACCTCTGGTATCTTGATTGGCATTGGCGAAAATTGGGATGAAAGAATTGACTCAATATTAGAATTAAACAGAATAAATAATCTCTATGGACATATTCAAGAAATAATTATTCAAAATTTTAATCCCAAACCAGGAATTAAAATGGAGGGCCAACCAGCGCCTACAGATCTAGATATGATAAAAACAGTTTCATTATCAAGATTAATAATGTCGAATTCTGTTAATATTCAGGTTCCACCTAATTTAAACTCTAAAACATACATGCTACATGTTTTTTCTGGGGTTAATGATTTAGGGGGTGTATCTCCAATAACTATTGATTATGTAAATCCTGAATCTCCTTGGCCTCAAATTGATCTGATGAAAAATACAATTTCAGAATTTGGTTTTAATTTACGTGAGAGATTGCCAGTATATCCCGAATATTTATCGGCTGATTACATTGAAGATCATATTCTTGGGAGGGCAAAAAAGTTTATAGATAAAACAGGCTTTGTTGCAGACAACTAAAATAATGGATAAAGAATTACAAAACATTATTAATCTAATTGAAAATAATAGGGCTAAAGGTTTTGAAACAACTTTGTCAAAATCTTCTTCAGAAATTTCAAAAATTATTGAAAAACCCTTTAACAACAAGGAAATTACCGAGCAAGAAGCTGAAAAGCTTTTTTTAATTGATAATACTACCGATCTTTCCTCGCTCGTTATCGCTGCAGATATTGCAAGAAAAGAAGACGTTGGAGATGATGTTACATTTGTAGTTAATCGAAATATCAATTTTACAAATATATGTAATACATATTGTGGCTTTTGCAATTTCATGGCTGCTGAAGGAGATGAAAGAGCATATTTTCTTACAATGGATGAAATAAAAGAAAAAGTTCATGAGGCAAAAGATAACGGTGCCACAGANGTTTGTATGCAGGGAGGTATGCATCCTGATATAGATGGAAACTTTTACGTAGAAATTATTAAAAGCGTNAAAGAGGCTGTTCCCGAGATGCATACACATTGTTTTTCACCTTTTGAAGTTCACTATGGTGCTAGTACATTAAATATTTCTATTAGAGATTTTGTTTCAATGTTAAAAGATGTCGGTCATGGAACATTTCCTGGCACTGCCGCAGAAATACTTAGTGAGGATGTTAGGAAAATTATTGCACCAGGTAAAATTACTACGGATCAATGGGTTGATACAATTAAAGAAATACATAAGGCTGGAATGAAAACAACGTCTACTATTATGTATGGTCATGTTGACAAACCTTTCCACTGGGCCAGGCACTTTGAAGTAATACGTCAAATTCAAAAAGAGACAAATGGTATAACAGAGTTTGTNCCATTAAGATTTATTCCCTGGGATACAAGATTATTTAAAAAAGGCATATCTCGTGAAGGACCCACAGATTTAGATCAATTAAAAATGTATGCAGTTTCTCGACTTTTTTTTCGTGGAATAATAAATAATATNCAAGTTTCNTGGGTAAAACAGGGTCCGGAATTTGCTCAATATTGTCTGACAGCAGGNGCTAATGATTTTGGCGGAACTTTAATGGAAGAAAAAATTACAACTGCTGCTGGTGGCAAGTATGGACAATATTTTCCGCCTGAAGAATTCAGGAGGCTTACGTTAGAAATTAATAGACGTCCTGTCGAAAGATCAACCTCATATGAATATTTAAAAGTATTTGAAAATTAAACATATAGTTTATTCTTTAAGAAATGAGCCTNTTTAAATTGATTGGTAAAGATATAGACGCTNTATTTGAGAGAGATCCTGCAGCNAGAAATATATTNGAAGTNTTTTTGGCNTATCCNGGTTTTCATGCAATNATGTGGCANAGAATATCTCATTTATTATGGAAAATAAAACTTAAATTGGTCGCTAGAATAATATCTAATATTCTTAGAACATTAACTGGTATAGAAATACATCCTGGCGCAAAAATCAAAAGCGGTTTTTTTATAGATCATGGTATGGGAGTTGTTATAGGTGAAACTACTGAAATAGGAAATAATGTAACAATATATCAAGGAGTCACACTAGGCGGAATAAGTTCCAACAAAGGAAAAAGACATCCTACTATTGATGACAATGTAATAGTTGGCGCAGGCAGTAAAATTTTAGGACCACTAAGAATAGGAATAAATACTAAAATCGGGGCAAATTCAGTTGTTATTGATGATATTCCTGAAAACTCTACGGTAGTTGGCATACCAGGAAAAGTTGTTAACAAAGAATTTACTTCAAATGCGCCTGATCTTTATCATAATAAATTGCCGGATCCAACTGGCGAGGACATGCTAATCATGAATAAAAAAATTGATGATCTGATTAATAAAATAGATAAATTACAATCCTAAATTTTCTTCAAATCCGAAAATTAAATTCATATTTTGCACTGCTTGACCTGATGCACCTTTTAACAAATTATCAATAACACTTGTGATCATAAAGGTCTGAGTATTTTTAATTTTTTTTATCCCTATAATACAATTGTTTGTGTTGAGAGCATCTTTGATTGATGGTAATCCACTACTTAATACCTTTATAAAATTTTTGTCCTTGTAAAACTTTGTAAATATATTTTTCAATGAAGTTTCTGTAATATTTTTTCTAAGCGTGACATAAACATTTGAAAGGATTCCTCTTGTAATTGGTAAAAGTTGAGGAACCATAAAAATATTAATTTTTTTCTTGTAGTTTACTTTAATAAAATTTTCAACCTCCGGAGCATGCCTATGTTCACCAGCATTATAAATACTAAAATTTTCATTAGCTTCATTGAACAAATATTGAATATTTGTATTTTTTCCAGCACCTGAAATTCCAGATTTACTATCGATTATTATTTCTGTACTTAAGACTTTACTTAGTGGAGCAATTGCAAGCGCAATAGATGTTGCATAACATCCAGGGTTAGAAACAAATTTAGTCCTTATTTTTTTTGTATTTAATTCTGGAATAATATATTGAAATTTTTTGTAAATATCTTTATTTCTTTTTATTCCGTACCATTTTTTATTTAAATTTTCTGGTAATCTGAAATCTCCGCTTAAGTCGATTAAACATTGATCTTTTTTGAACTTAAATTTGCTAAAATTTTTGGATAGCTCACCTTGTGGCATACATGAAAAAACAACATCGATATCTTTATAATTTTTAATATCATAATTATTTCTAATTGAAACATTTATTGAATTTTTTAAACCACTAAATAGTCTTTGCGCTTTCAATTTNGTATTCCTATTAGCGCCAAGGAACTTGATAGTTGCTTTTGGGTGGTTGTCTAAAATTTTTAATAGNTCTATTCCTGTATATCCAGTCGAACCNAGAATAGCAACTTTAAGATTATCCATAAATTCACAATATCACGTTATTGAAATTTCTTCAATCGTTGAAATCCAAAGCCAAAAAGGTAATATTTTAAAACTTACTTTCNCGGAGGTTGAAATGTCTATAAAAGTNGGAATTAATGGTTTTGGTAGAATTGGAAGNCAAGTGCTAAGAATTTCTCTAGATAGATCTGANATTGAGGTAGTAGCAATAAATGATATTGCAGATTTAAAAACTTGTTTTCAACTCTTAAAGTATGATTCTGTGTTTGGTCAACTTAACAGAGAGGTTAATATTTTAGACGATGGACTTCAAGTTGATGGGAAAAATATTAANTTCTTTTCAGAAATGTCTCCAAGTGAAATTGACTGGACTTCTATGAAGTGTGACATTGTTATCGAGTCAACAGGTATTTTTACTACTAAAGAAAAAGCATCAATGCATATTGGTGGAAGCGTAAAAAAAGTTGTTATTTCTGCGCCAGCTAGTGGCCAAATAGATTTAACAACTGTTATGGGTGCCAATGATGAATTATATGATCCTTCAAGTCATAATGTAGTTTCTAATGCATCATGCACAACAAATTGTTTAGCAATGATTGTAAAAGTTCTAAGAGATAATTTTGGACTTAAGAATGGCCATATGACAACAGTTCATTCTTACACAAATGATCAGAGGATTGTTGATTCGCCTCACAAAGATATCAGAAGGGCCAGGGCAGGAGCATTATCAATGATTCCTACGAGCACTGGTGCTACTAAAGCCATTGAAGAAATTTTTCCAGAGCTTAAAGGAAATTTGTCTGCAATTTCAATTAGGGTTCCAACTCCCAATGTTTCAATGGTTGATTTTGTTGCAAATATTGAAAAAAAAGCCACTTTGGATGAAATTAATAATGCGTTTGAAAAAGCTTCAAGCTCATATTTGAACGGTTATTTAGGAATAGCTCATGATGGAGCTGTTTCTATGGATTTATTAGGAAATCCAAACTCTGCAATTTATGATCCATTTGGAACTAGTGTAATATCTGATAATTTTATAAAAATAGTAGCATGGTACGATAATGAGTACGGTTATTCGTCTAGAGTTATCGATTTAACAGTAAAAATTGGAAGCATGCTTTGAATAAAAAGAAAGTAATATCAGATTATCCAAAAGATTTTTTTAATGAAAAAAAAGTTTTTATTAGAGTAGACTTTAATGTTCCCATAAATAATGATTTAAATAATATTCGTGAAGACTATAGAATCAGGAGGTCAATACCAACTATTGATTTTTTAATTAATGCTGGAGCTAAAGTTATTTTGGGTTCTCATTTAGGAAGACCTAAGGGTATTGTTAATTCAGATTTATCTCTAAAGATTGTGTCTGAAAGACTGTCTGAATTAATGGAGAGACCAGTCGTTTTTTGTAATGATTTTAAAGATAAAGGATGGACAAATAAATTTGATAAATTACCTAAAGGGTCTGTTGTACTGTTGGAAAACCTAAGATTCTTTAAGGAGGAAACCGATAATGATTCTGAGTTTTCCAAATTATTAGCTTCATTTGCTGATATATATGTAAACGATGCCTTTGGTACGTCTCATCGTGCTCATGCTTCAACTTTCGGAATGGCTACAAATTTTAAATCAAAACTAGCTGGATTTTTNGTNGATAANGAATTGAGNTTCATATCNAAGATGTTGGAGNAAGTAGAAAAACCATTTGTTGTTATTATCGGTGGATCTAAAATTAAAGATAAAATATCAGCTATGTCTAAATTGTTAGATAAGGCGGATAAAATTATNATNGCTGGTGGNGCNGCATATACTTTTATCAAAGCNAANGGCGGAAANATAGGNAATTCAATCTTTGAATCAGAAATGGTAGATTGGGCCAATAAAGTTTACNCAAAATACTCAANTAAAATAATTTTGCCAATNGATCATCTAGTTTCNGAATCTATAGAAAAAACAAATTCATGTTTAATAGTTGATGACAATATTCCTGATGGCTATCAAGCTTTTGATATTGGTCCTAAAACAATTGATTTATTTAACTCAGTAATTAAAGGACCAGGATGTATTTTTTGGAATGGGCCAATGGGTGTATTTGAAGTTGAAAAATATTCCTCAGGAACCATACATGTCGCTCGAGCGGTTGCCCTGGCTACATGGCGAGGTGCTACATCTGTAGTTGGTGGTGGTGAAACCATTGCAGCATTGAGAAAAGCTGAAGTTTTAGAATCTGAAATTTCCCATATGTCTACAGGCGGCGGAGCTTTATTGGAATATATTGGCGGATCGAACCTTCCAGGTATAGAAATTCTTGATTAATATTTTATAATTCAAATATGGCAAAATCTAGACCTAGTAATGATCTATCTTGGATTGAATCCATACTAGGAAATGAATCAGAATCCCTTTTGTATCATGAATGTAAATCCATAGATAAAGAAATGGTTATAACACCTGGTAAAGATTTTGTGGATCGTATACTTATTGATAGTGATCGTCCTAATTCAGTTTTGAAAAATTTCCAATATTTGTTGAATACTGGCAGATTGAAAGGTACTGGTTATTTATCAATTTTACCAGTTGATCAAGGTGTTGAACACTCTGCGGGAGCTTCTTTTGCACCAAATCCATTGTATTTTAATCCTGAGAATTTAGTCAAACTTGCTATTGAGGGCGGCTGTAGTGCTATTACTTCAACGCTTGGAGTTTTAGGATCAGTTTCACGAAGATATGCGCATAAAATTCCCTTTATCGTTAAATTGAATCATAATCAATTTTTATCATATCCGAACGAATTTGATCAAATCCCATTTGCATCTGTCGATCAAGCATTTAATATGGGCGCAATTGGTGTTGGAGCTACAATATATTTTGGTTCTTCTGAAAGTTCGAGGCAGATTCAAGAGGTTTCTCAAATGTTTGAATATGCTCACTCCTTAGGGCTTATTACAATCTTGTGGGCATATCTAAGAAATCAGAATTTTAAAAAAGAGAGTAAAGATTATCATTTAGCAGCCGATCTGACAGGTCAAGCTAATCATCTTGCATCAACAATTCAGGCTGATATAGTAAAGCAAAAGCTTGCAGAAACTAATGGTGGATTTATAGATTTAAATTTTGGTAAAACTAATGATAAGGTTTACTCAGATTTAACATCTGAGAATCCAATTGACTTAAATAGGTATCAGCTTTTAAACTGCCATGCTGGACGTTCAGGCCTTATTAATTCGGGGGGCCCATCTGGTGATAATGATATTGCACAAGCAATCAAAACAGCGATAATTAATAAACGCTCGGGCGGTATGGGCTTGATAACCGGGAGAAAAGCTTTTCAGAAACCAATGAAAGATGGTATTGAAATTCTAAACTCTGTTCAAGACATATATTTAAACAAAAAAGTTACTATAGCTTAGTTGAATAATCTACTTTTTAAAAATTTATTAATTTGTTTAACCATATCCGCAGAACCTATAAATATTGGAGACTTCTGATGTATAGATTTTGGAGCAATATCTAGAATTCTTTTTTTTCCATCAGTCGCCATTCCACCTGCTTGTTCAATTAGAAAAGCCATCGGGTTACATTCATACAATAACCTTAACTTACCTGCAGTGGCACTTTTTGATTTTGAATAAATAAATAAACCACCTTTCAATAAACTTCTATGTATATCGGCAACCATAGAGCCCACATACCTTAAAGAGTAGGGTCTTCCTGATTTACTATCCTCTTGTTCACACCATCTAATATATTCTTGTAAGGCTAGAGGAAACTCGTAAAAATTTCCCTGGTTTACTGAATACATTCTACCTTTTTTTGGTATTGTAATATTTTCATGAGATAAATAGAATTCTTGTACTACCGGATCTAATGTAAAAGCATCAACACCTTTACCCACAGTTAGTACATATATAGTTGAAGATCCATAGATTATATATCCTGCGGCGACTTGTTTACTTCCTATTTGTAAAAAATCTTTTGAAAAAGTTTTGTCGCCTAAGCTAGGTCTTTTTAAAACAGAAAATATTGTTCCAACAGGCACATTAACGTCTATATTCGTTGAGCCATCAAGTGGGTCAATACATACTAGATATTTAGAATTCCTTGATACTTCGTTATTAAAAATTAATACCTTTTCCTTTTCCTCTGATACTATACCAGCACAATTCCCACCATTTTCNANTGATTGGATAAAAAGATTATTAGCTACAATATCTAATTTTTTNACNTCTTCACCATGTGTATTTTTTTTTCCATACATTTCTCCAATCGTATTATTNAAAGTTGCACTATTTAATTCTTTTGCAACTTGTCTTCCTGCTAATTTTATATCTTTTAATAGTGCAATAAGCTCNCGATTNTTATCACCGCTTAATTTATCTTTTANAAGATACTGATATGCTGTAAGTCTTTCTTTTTTTTTCATATTTTTATTTTAAATANTTCATTAATCANTTTAAAACTATATGTTTCTATATTAAAGAATTCATAAAGAATAATCAAAAGTATATAGCCTAAAATAANCCCTAATATACCGCCNGTTAAAAACCCNATAAATTTATTNACTAAATTNAAGCCAAAAAAAGTGATTNCTCTATCTANTATCATACATATCAACTTAATTGATATATACGAAATGAGAAAAACTATTAAAGANGCTAAAANCNTNGCACCNTTNCCTGAGTAAAAATTAAATTCNTCTTGNAATATTAATAANGACTTTTCGGAATATATGNAAGCNAAAAAAGGTGGAANAATCATTATNAAAAATTTAGATATGCTTTTAATGAANCCTAGAAATAANCCTATAAGGGAAAATGANATTAATATACCTATTAANATATAATCATAAATCANCATATTATATTATATAATATTTTGACTTAATACTTTTATCTGATAATTTAAAAAAATGAATTCTANTGATATTTCTGAGCTTTTANAAAAATACTTNNATCAAATTGAAAAAATATTAAAAGCATCAATTAAATCAAAAATNCCNATGTCNAANCNAATATCNCAACATATNGTTTTGAAAGCTGGNAAAAGGTTTAGNCCAATTTTATTATTATTAAGCTANTTNGTGTTNAAAGNAAAACCTAGTNCNCGAGTTTANAATGCNGCTGCAGCAGTTGAAATTTTACATAATGCTTCACTNCTTCATGATGATATTGTGGATAATTCCTCAATGAGAAGNGGGCAAAAAACATCAAATNTGATATGGGGTGATCATGCAAGTGTNTTAGCNGGNGANTTTTTGTTGTCNAAATCTTTGTGGTTGATTAATAAAACCAAAAATCATTTTGTNATGGATTCNGTNACTAANGCTGCATCAGAATTAGCAAATGGTCAAATAATGGATTTAACAATGTCGAGAAACTTTGATGAATTTTCNATTGATAATTACTTTAAGATGATAAANCTAAAAACNGCATCTTTGTTATCATCCTGTTCAGAGGTAGGAGCAATACTGTCAGGTGCATCAGATAAAGAGATNAGATTAATGAAAAATTTTGGTAAATTTTTGGGCATTTCTTTTCAAATAGTTGATGATTTGTTAGATTTTACAGGGGAGTCNAAATCATTGGGNAAAAAAACTTTACAAGATCTCAAAGACGGAAAAGTTACTTTACCACTTATAATTGCTGTTTCCTCATCGTCAAAATCAAACTATATGAAGGCCGAAACAATATTAAAAACAAGAAAATTTGATAGAAAGAGCTTGAATTTTCTGTATAATCTTATTGTTCAAGAAGGTGCTTTAGACAAAGCAAAAAAAGAGGCTGAAAAGTATTCAAAAAAAGCCTTGAATAATATTAAGCATCTCAAGAATTCAGAATATAAAATTGCTCTGCAATATTTACTAATCGGAAATTTGACGAGGATTAATTGATGGACAAAAAGAGTTGGAAAGAAAAATTTCAAGATAAGTTAAAAGAGAGGAAAAACTCATTNTCGACATCATCTGGTATTGATGTGGATCGTTTTTTTACAATTGATGATATAGATAAAAAGACTGATGATAAAAACTCTCTACCAGGACAATTCCCTTTTGTACGCGGGGTTCAACCCACTATGTACAGGGGTAGATTTTGGACAATGAGGCAATATGCAGGATTTGGTTCAGCCAAAGAAACGAATAATAGGTTTAAATATTTATTAGATAAAGGTCAAACTGGTCTTAGTGTAGCTTTTGATCTTCCAACTCAAATGGGATATGACTCTGACAGTAAAATAAGTAAAGGTGAGGTTGGTAAGGTTGGTGTTGCGATTGACTCATTAGAGGATATGGAGATTCTCATGGATGGTATTCCACTGGATAAAGTTTCAACATCTATGACTATAAACGCGACTGCTGGAATGCTGCTCGCCATGTATATGATTACCGCTGAGAAACAAGGAGTTTCCCCCGAAAAAATTATGGGGACAATTCAAAATGATTTATTGAAAGAGTTTATTGCTAGAGGAACATATGCATTTCCCCCTGAACCTTCAGTAAAAATAACTGTCGACATAATGGAATATTGTAAAGATTATGTTCCTAAGTGGAATCCNATTAGTGTNAGTGGATATCATATNAGAGAAGCAGGCTCAACTGCTGTCCAAGANCTATCTTTCATGTTGGCAGATGCAATTGAATATCTAGAGATCGCAAGATCTAGAAATATTGATATTGAAAAAATTTGTCAAAGGGTGTCTTTCTTTTTTGCAGTTCATAACAATTTTTTTGAGGAAATTGCAAAGTATAGAGCTGCAAGAAGAATCTGGTCTAATATACTTAAGGATAATTTTGGTGTCAAAAATGAAAACTCATGTAAATTTAGAGTTCATTCTCAGACTGGGGGTGTTACTCTTACAGCCCAGCAACCACTAAATAATGTAGTTCGTGTTTCTATGCAAGCTCTAGCTGCAGTTTTAGGTGGGACGCAATCTTTACATACAAATTCATTTGACGAAGCATTAGGTCTTCCCACTGAGGAATCTGCTACAATTGCCCTGAGAACTCAACAAATAATTGCCTTTGAATCAGAAGTCGCCGATTCAATTGATCCACTTGCTGGATCATATTATATTGAATATTTAACAGATGAAATTGAAAAAAAGGTTTATGAATATTTAGAAATTATTAAAGATAGAGGTGGAATGATTAAATGCATAGAAGACAATTTTATTCAAGGTGAGATCGAAAGTTCAGCCTTTGATTTCCAGATAGAGTTAGAAAATAAAGATAGAGTTGTAGTTGGCGTAAATGATTTTAAAGCCACCGAAGAAAAAGAGATGCCAATTCAAGAAATTGATCCTATGCTAGAAAAAGATCAAGTCCAAAGATTAAATAGCTTAAAGAAGAAAAGGGATAATGAATTAGTAGAAAAATGTCTATCCGAATTGACTAATGCAGCTGAAAAAAATATTAATATTATGCCATTTATTGTAGAGGCCGTTAGGGCTTATTGTACTATTGGCGAGATGACTTCAGCATTAGAAAAAATATATGGTAGATTTAAAGGCAATTAAATACCCTTGCTCATTAAAACTGCATTATTATATGAATTTTTATAGTACTTTTTTCTTAATCCATCAGTTTGAAATCCTCTTTTCTTATAAAGATCGATTGCTAAATTATTTGTCTCATCAACCTCAAGGCAAATTCTTTTCAAGGAATTATTTATCCCGAATTCTTCTACTTTATCTAATAAGCTATTTGCAAAACCTCTACCCCTTTGACTTTGCATAGTTGCGATCTTAAGTATTTCAATAAATTCATCATTAACTATACATAGACAATAACTTATTATCTTATCACCTCGCTTAATATATAAATTATGACCATTTGAGTTAATAAAATGGCCTAAGATTTGCTTATAAGTCCAACAGTTTTTAAAATATAGTTTTTCGATTTTTTCAATATCTGTAAAATATTTTTTTAATTTATTTTTTATTTCAGATGCAAATCCGATTGTTTCAAATATTAAAACTTTGCTCATGTTTATATTATAATAGATTCATAATGAAAAAAGCACTAGTTGTACTAAGCGGTGGCCAAGATTCTACCACATGCCTATTTTGGGCAATCAAGAATGGCTATGAATGTTCAGCTATAACCTTTGAGTATAATCAAATCCACTCATTAGAAATTTCTTCTTCAATAAAGATAGCAAAGATGGCAAATATTGAAAATCATAAGATATTGAATTTGGGTAGTATTTTTGAAGGAGACTCTCCACTAACAAATCGGAATAAAATACTTGAGACTAAAAACGATCTTAAAGATTTTAAAAAAGGAATTCAAGAAACTTTTGTCCCTTCAAGAAATATAGTATTTTTATCTCTTGCTGCAAATTATGCTTATACTATTGGAGCTAATTGTTTAATAACAGGGATTTGTCAAACAGATTATGCAGGTTACCCAGATTGTAGAGGCGACTTTATTAATTCTTTAGAAAATACTTTATCACTTGGTTTAGATAAAAAGATACAAATTATTACACCGCTTTTAGATTTGCAAAAATTTCAAATAGTGCAACTTGCAAAGGAAATAGGTGACAAATGTTGGAATGCTCTTGCATATACACATACATCATATTGTGGAAATTTTCCTCCAAAGGGTGATGATCATGCATCATTACTTCGCGCCAAAGGATTCGAGGATGCAGGTTTACCGGACCCATTAATTTTAAGAGCTTTTAAGGAGGGATTATTGGATTTACCAAAATCAAAAAATTATGAAAATCAAATTAAGTGAGATTTTTTTTTCCATCCAAGGCGAGGGGGTCTTAATTGGAACTCCCACAGTATTCATCAGACTTTACGGTTGTAATTTGAGATGTGATTGGTGTGATTCCATGTATGCTGTTGAAGGTAACGAATACAATGTTAGGACAATCGGTTCCGTAATGAAAGAAGCTGAAATTTATAATTGTGATAATATTTGTATAACGGGTGGAGAGCCATTGCTTCAGATTGAACAAGTTGTATCAATTACAGAAAGATTTATTGACTTAAAGAAAAATATTATTTTAGAAACCGCAGGTCATATTGAGCCACCAAATATTTTCAATAGCAAAAACACAGTTATTAGTATGGATTGTAAATGCCCATCATCAAAAATGGATAGTGCAATTAATTTAGGAAATCTTCTTAAGTTAAAAAGTAAAGATCAAATTAAATTTATTATTGATACTGACGATGATTATTCATTTGCTAAAGAGTTTATAAAAAAAAATAACTTCCGCGCACAATTAATTTTTCAGCCTACTTGGGGATCAAGTATTAAATTACTTACTGAAAAAGTTCTGAATGATAATTTAAAAGTTAGAGTTTTACCTCAGTTGCATAAGGATATTTGGGGTGATCTTAAAGGAAAATAGATTAAATTATTAAAGATTATTAGATTAAAATTTTTTTAACTTCAATATTACATGCTCAATTCATAATTTTTAGATATACTTTTAAGGTTAATTAATTAGAGAATTTTAAAAAATGAAAGTAAGATTAGTCAGTTATTCAAAGCCAACAATAGAGTTCGAAAATGAAGGTATTACCGATGTTCAAGAATTAGTAGCATTTTGCGCAAGAGTTTCAAATCCATCAAATCAAAATAATAATGAAACTTCACAAAAGCTAATTAAGTATTTAATAAATAATAAACACTGGTCTCCACTAGAAATGGTTACTGCATGTATTGAAATTGAAACTACAAGAGATATTGCAAGACAGATATTGAGACATCGATCCTTTAGTTTCCAAGAATTTAGCCAGAGATATGCTGACCCTACAAAAGATTTATCTTTTGTTTTAAAAGAGGCTAGATTGCAAGATAATAAAAATAGGCAAAATTCAATTGATACAGATAATGAAACTCTTAAATCAGAATGGATAAACAAGCAAAAAAAATTAATTGATCTATCATTAAAAACATACAAATGGGCTATTGATAATGGAATAGCCAAAGAACAAGCAAGGGCCGTTTTGCCCGAGGGTAATACTGTAAGTAGGATGTATATGAATGGAACTCTAAGAAGCTGGGTCCATTATATTGAATTAAGAAGTTCTAATGGCACTCAAAAAGAACATATGGAAATTGCTAAATCAATAGCTAAAATAATAAGTGATATTTTTCCTATGATGTCAGATTTTTCAAGTTAGTCTATGATCATAAATTAATTAATTCCAAGCCAAGAGAGCTAACCTCTTGGATTAGGTTTTTATCTATTACATCAGTTGAAATTATTCTTTTTATATTTTTTCCCAGCAATTCTTGGATTGTTTTTTCTTCAAAATTCTCATCCTCAATCAATCTATATAAATTATTGGAATCTATAAATAAATTAGTTGGTAAAGTTTCTTCTAAATTAGTGCATAGATCTTTCCAATTATAAAAATTAGTAAATTTCTTCTTATGTATTAGCATTAGCGCACAAATCTTTAAAGAAAATAAATCTTTTTTTTGATAAAATATATTAGAAAACTCTCTATCTGGTATATCAATAATCAGATTTTCTAGTGATTCGATAATTCTTAAATTACTTTCCTCTTTTCTATCAAAGGTAAGATTTGAGCTAAAATCTTTATTTAAAATTTGAAGCCATTTGTTTTCGTCAATTTTATTTTTACCAAGAAGCCCAAATTTATACATTAATTTAGGACTATATACTTTTGGTAACACTCCTTCGTTAACAGTTTCATTTAGCGTAATATAGATATTATTCTCGGAATCTTTAAAATTCATAGAATCCTCAATTTTATCTATAATGATTACGTTATTTTCTTTAATTTTGGACTTAAAGCTATCCGCATCATATGAACTAATATTTATTGATGAGCCTACGCTCAAAAAAACATATGTTAGTAAAGTATTTTCTAGTGATGAAGAACCCGTATTATAAACTTTGTTATTAAAAATATTATTATTAATAATAAAATATGTTAAATAGTCTATTGAATTAATAATATCAAGATAAGTGTATTGCTTCCAATTCAGGCCATCTAAAAACTGATAAGCTAGTCTTTCACCATTTTCTCTTAATTCTTCTCTAAGTAAAAATAAATTATTCATGGATTTATAAAACTTGAATTTTGTCTATACTATACATTAATGTTATTTATTGACAATTAAGCTAAATGATTAAACTCTCAGAAAAAACTAAAAATTCAGAAATCTATATTAATGCAGTAAAGATAATTGAAATTTTATCAGATGCTGGATTTGAGAGTTATATTGTTGGCGGAGCGGTTAGAGATCTATTAATTGAAAAAAATCCTAAGGAATATGATATATGTACATCTGCAACTCCAAATGAGATTAATAAAATCTTTAAAAACTCAAAATTAGTAGGACAGAGTTTTGGTGTATCAATAGTATTGCAAGATAAATACGCATTTGAAATTGCAACATTTAGAGAGGATTTTGATTATCTTGACGGAAGACATCCTGACAAGGTTAAATATACAAAAAATGCAGAATATGACGTGAAGAGACGTGATTTTACTGTAAATGGATTACTTTTCGACCCTATCGCAAATAAAATCATTGATTACTGTGATGGTCTTTTAGATTTAAAAAATAAAATAATTAGAACAATAGGAGATCCATTTGAAAGATTTTCTGAAGATTATTTAAGAATTTTAAGAGCGATAAGGTTTTCAAATCAACTTAATTTTGAGATCGAAAAAAAAACCGCGATAGCTATGGATGAATTATCACATAAAGTTGTAAACATAAGTATAGAGAGAGTTAGAGATGAAATATCTAAAATTTTGTTAAGCTTATCCCCAGCTAAAGGAATAAGATTATTAGATAAATATCATATTCTGAATACATTTATACCTGAAATATTAGAGATGAAAAATATACAACAGCCACCCGATTTTCATCCTGAGGGAGATGTTTTTGTACACACTTGCTTGGTTCTAGATAAATTATCTGAATCGACTTCGGAAAATAGTATTGAAGTTGTATATGGTGCACTATTCCATGATATTGGAAAACCAGATACCTATGATAAAACTGATCGAATTAGATTTAATAGACATGAATATGTTGGTGCAAATAAAACGGAGAAGATCTGTAAAAGACTAAAATTTTCTAACAAACAGACGGAGTTGATTGTATCACTTGTAAAAGAACACATGAAATTTGGAAATATAAAAAATATGAAAAAGAGTACTTTTAAAAAATTTGTCTCAATGGAAAATTTTAATGACCATTTAAAATTACATAAAGCAGATTGTTTAGGTAGTCATGGAGATTTATCACTTTATGATTTTACTTTACAAAAATTGGATCAGTTAAAGAATGAGCCAATTTTGCCTAAGCCTTTTTTAAACGGGAACGACCTTATTAATTTGGGCATTAAGCCTGGGCCTATTTATAAATCAATTTTATCACAAATTTTTGATGATCAGCTTGAAGGCAATATCAAGTCTAGAGATGAAGCATTGATTAAATTAAAGGAAGTAATCAAAAATGATTAAAAATAGAAAAATAATTCAAAAAGAATTTGGGAGTATAGATAATTTAATAATAGCTAGCTCCGATATTCCCGAGATAGGGAAGGATGAGATTTTGATAGAGGTTTATTGTGCTGGTATAAGTTTTGCTGATATTCTTGCCTATGAAGGTAACTATCAAGATAGTCCACCATTACCATTTGTTGCTGGACTTGAAGTTTCAGGAGTCGTTAAATCTGTTGGGTCAGATGTGAAAAATTTTGAATTAGATAATGAGGTTATAGCTTTAACAAAGTGGGGTGGTTTTTCAGAATATGTATCAGTAAATCATAATTTTGTTTTAAAAAAATCTAAGAAAATTAATCATGATATTGGATCTAGCATGATCATAAATTATGGAACTGCATTTTATACAATATTTGAAAGATTAAAATGTAAGAAAAATGATAAGGTTATGATTTTGGGTGCATCAGGAGGCATAGGAATCGCTACTATAGAAATTTGTAAAGCACTCGGATGTGAGGTTATAGCTGTTGCATCATCGGTCGAAAAATTAGACGAATGTAGTAAGTATGGTGCAGATAAACTAATTTTGAGAGATGAAAATAAGCCTTTTAAAGAAATTTTAAAAAAAAATCTTAATGGAAAGGTCGATCATATCATTGATTCTGTTGGCGGTAGTATCACTATCGATTGCTTGAGTTTTTTGACGTGGGAAGGATCATTAGTGCCAATGGGTTTCGCTTCAAAAGAGATTGCTAAGATTCCCGCAAACATAGTTCTTCTGAAAAACATCTCCGTAGTTGGAGTTTTTTGGGGACCTTTTGCTAAAGGAAATACAAATTTTAATTTACAATCAATTTCAAAGATTAATGATTTTTATGAGCAAGGCTTAATTAAAATATCTAAGCCCACACTCTATAATTTTGATAATTTCAAAACAGCATTTAATTCTATAAAAGAAAGAAAGTCTATAGGCAAACTTTCTCTTACAACTTCAAAATTTAAATAAAAAATTAGGGGATAATCTATGAGAAAATCCCCTAATTTATTAAATTTTACTCTGAAGTAAGAATGTTATAGCTAGTGCATAAATTACTAGTGACTCAATAAGAGCCAAACCAATAATCATTGGTGTTTGAATTTGTCCAGCAGCGCCTGGATTTCTGCCAATTGCATTCAATGCAGCATCCATAGTTTTACCTTGACCTATTGCACCACCTGCAGCTGCTAACCCAATACCTAATCCAGCACCAAGAGCTAAACCTGACACGGCTTCTCCATTTGTAGCAGCATAAACTTCTGGTGATACCAAAAGCATTACTGATAGAATTGAAAAAGCATAAAGTGAAATTTTTCTCATTTTGGTCCTCCTTTAAAAATAATCTTTAATGATCATGACTCGTTGAGAGTGAAATATAAATACTTGAAAGAATTGTAAAAATAAATGCTTGTAAAAATGACACAAAGACACCTAGCCCTATGAATATAGCTGGAACAATATACGGTGTTAAATTTGAAAAAATTTGTAAGACCAAATGATCACCAAACATATTCCAAAACAATCTTAATGACAGAGAAGCTGGTCTAACTAAATGACTAACAACTTCAATAATAATCATTAANGGGGCCAAATAAATAATTGGACCCATAAAATGTTTCAGATAACCTAANCCATGTTCCTTAAAGCCCATGTAATTATAGACAATGAAAATAACAGATGCACAAGCAAGAGTTGAATTTAAATTTTGTGTGGCAGGATAGAAACCTGGAAAAACTCCTAGCAAATTTGAAAAAAATATGAAGAAAAAAGAACCGCCAAGTAGTGGAAGAAGTTTTTTTGCCTTCTCNTCACTTCCAAATATGTCNGTTAAAAGCTTTAACAAAAAGTCTAACGATAAAAATTCAAAAAGATTTGTCAGTGAAAACTTTGGACTTGGGACTAAGGAGCTATTATTAGTTGATTGCGANCTAACCCTTAATGATACTAAAAGCAAAAANGNAACAACTAATAATGATCCAATTACATGATCATATTCATTAACACCAATTAGCTCAGTCCATTGAGCATGCTCTAAAGCTGCACCCATAACTATTTATCCTGAATAAGTAAAATAAACACAATTAAAATTACACTAAAACCACTTAAAAATCCAATTAAGTCTAATGATAGATATTCAACTAAAAAGACAGTTATTAAAGCTATCAATGATATCTTCAATAAAGTAGACAATAAAACAAAAAATTTCCCCTTTTTCTTAGTTAAAAACATGTTTGTAATCATCTTNATACCTATGCAATTTATATACGATATGATTGAGCCATAAAGAGCTCCTTCAATAAATATATTCTTAGTTGTTAGAAAAATAATATAAAAAACTATCATTAGTCCTAATCCTATATATATAAATTTTTTCATATCACTTCCCTTTTTTAAATTTATTCAATATTTTAAACATAATAATAAAGCCCGAGATGCTTCCTAAAACAATACCTATTAAAGTAAAAGTATGGCCCATATGAAATTTATTATCTAAATAATCTCCAATGAATAGTCCTGCAAGAATAGTACAGGCAAGCTCTGAACCAACTAAAAAAAATCTAAACCATGTATTGTTTACAGGATTTTTAATTTGGAATCTCCAAGGTTTTCAAAGCATCTATGCATACTTCAGAGGTTTTATTTATATCTTTTTCCGTATGTGCTGAGGAGACAAATATTGTTTCAAACTGTGAGGGAGGGAACATTATTCCCTGATTTAATATAGACCTGAAAAAAATTCCAAAATCTTTAAAGTTACATTTTTTTACATCATCAAAGTTTTTAGGNCTGNTATCTGTAAAAAATATNGTTAACATAGAACCTAATTGATTAATGGATACATTTTTTACTTCAGATAATATATTTTCTTTTAACTTCAATGCCTTTAATTCTATATCTTTATATATAAATTTATTCTCATGCAGCAGAAGATTTAAAGTTGCAAGACCGGCTGATACTGCTACAGGATTACCTGATAAAGTTCCAGCATGATATACACCTCCAATGGGAGATATATTTTCCATAATTTCTTTTTTTCCACCAAATGCACCTATTGGAAAACCTCCACCAATAATTTTTCCAATACATGACATGTCTGGTTTTACTTTTAAATATTGTTCAGCCCCCCCTAGCGATGCTCTAAAACCTGTAATTACTTCATCAAAAATTAAAACTATTCGGTTTTCATCACAAATCTTTCTTATTTCTTGTACAAAATTGTCATTCGGCAGGACTAGTCCCATATTTGCTGGTATGGGTTCCATAATTATTGCGGCAATCTCGTCTTTATTATCATATATAATTTTTTTTACTTGATTTAAATTATTAAAATCCGCAATTAGGGTGTTTTTTATAAAGTCATNAGGAACTCCTTTAGAAAAGGCTTCTCCAAAAGTCGAGGCTCCAGAGCCAGCTGACACTAATAAATGGTCGATATGCCCATGGTAGCATCCTTCAAACTTAATAATTTTATCTTTTCCGGTGAAACCCCTTGCCGCCCTAATTGCGCTCATAGTTGCTTCAGTTCCAGAGCTAGTAAGTCTTAACATTTCCATTGAAGGCATTAATTTTGAAATTATTTTAGCAAGTTTAACTTCTTTCATGTGACAAGCNCCATATGTGGTACCAAAATCAAGAGCATTTTTTGCAGCATCTATGATCTCTTTTTTCCCATGACCAAAAATTAGTGGCCCAAAAGATGATATATAATCTATATATATATTGTTATCGATATCCTCGATATATGCACCAAAAGATCTTTTTATAAACCTTGGATCCTCTTTGACTGCACTAAATGATCTGACAGGACTATTAACCCCACCAGGCATATACTTTAATGCTTGTTTGAAAACATTTTTTGAATTCTTTATATTTTTCATAAAATTTTTAATTTATGAATTATATTATATCAGTGTATGGAAAAGATTAATATTTTATCTCCTGCAAAAATAAATTTATCTCTGGATATTATTTCAAAAAGGGACGATGGTTTTCATAATATCAGGTCTTGTGTTCAAATAATTGATTTTTTCGATGAAATAAGTATTGAAATAAACAATAATGATTCAAGTATTTCGCTTGATTGTTCTGAAAAAAAAATATCCTCAAAAGAAAACCTAGCATTTATAGCCGCAAATAAATTTTTTGAAACTTTTAATATTCACTCTGGCTTAAAAATTAAAATAAAAAAAAGGATACCTTTAGGAGCAGGAATGGGTGGCGGAAGTAGTAATGCTGCGGCAGTCTTAATTGGGTTAAGTAAAATGTTTAAGATTGAAGATTTTCAAAAAATTCTAATACTTGGAGAGCAATTAGGCTCTGATGTTCCTCTTTTTTTATATTCTAGATCAGCATTTATAAGTCAAAAGGGACAAGTTATAAATCTAGTAAAGAATCCACCTAAATTAAATTATTTTATCGTTATGCCAAAATTAGAAATATCATCAAAAAAATCCTATAGAAATTGGGAAGGCAATGAGGAGTATATTAAAAATTTTCATAAGAGAACAAAGTATAAAAAAATTTATTTCGATGATGATATTATTGAAATTAAAAATGATTTTTATCCATTAATACTCAAAAATTATTCTGAATTTGATGAAATCATTAATTTTCTTAATTCATCTGAGCTTAAAAATTTTTCAATTACTGGATCAGGGTCAGCCATTTTTTCAATTATTGATAGCAACGTCAATGTGGATGAATTAAAGAGTTATATTGAGTCATCAAATAAATTCCAGGTATCAATAAACACATCAATTGAAGGCTGGAGATTCCAAATCGATTGAATTTATAAAAATTACCTGTATCCTCAACGTTTATATAATTTATTTGGCCCGTCGTCTAATGGCAGGACTCTTGGTTTTGGTCCAAGCAATGGAGGTTCGAATCCTTCCGGGCCAGTTTTCTCTTCACATTAAGAGTTGAAAATAGTATAATTAGGCACGATATTTGTATATTAATAATGTTATAAGGAAATAATATGAGTTCTGATGAATTTCAAGAGTACAATGAGCAGCAACCATCTGGTGATTCTGACTTAGATGATAAAGCTCTTTTGGAAGAATATCAAAAAACTACACTGCGTAATGTAGGAGCTAAATCCAAAAAGAAAGATTGGGTTCCTGATGAACAATATAGATTACTATATGTATATTTTAAAGATATGTCATTAGAGCCTCTCTTAAAATCAAAGCAAGAGGTTGAAGTTTCAGCAAAAATAAAAAAATCTGAATTAATTGCAAGTAATTTTAAACAAATGTTAGAGGATGTTGAATCTTCATCAATTTCTGCCGTTCAAAAAAGAAAGTTAGTTAGTTTAAAAGGTGGTAAAAAAAGGAGAGTTGCTGAGGTTGAAGGCTACATTAAAGCTTATACAAATTTAGCTAACAATTTAAAGGAAAGATTTGTAAAGGCTAATTTGAGATTAGTTGTTAGTATTGCAAAAAGATATATTGGCAGAGGGTTAGCTTTACAAGATTTGATTCAAGAAGGTAATGTCGGTTTAATGAGGGCAGTTGAAAGATTCGATCATACAAAAGGATTTAAATTTTCAACTTATGCATCATGGTGGATTCACCAAGCTATATCAAGAGCACTTTTGGATCAAACAAGAACAATAAGAGTTCCTGTGTATGTTTTAGAACAGGCAAGTAAGGTATTTAAAGCAAGTACTGCTTTGCAAAAAGACTTAGGCAGAAAACCAACACCTAACGAAATTTCAGAAAAAGTGGGAATATCAGTTGATGGCGTAAAAAGAATATTGGAATCGACCAATGAAGTTGTTCAGCTTGATACTCCTGTATTTGATGGCGAAAAAGCTACTTTGTTAGATTTTATTCCAGATGAAGGTTCGCCTGTTCCAGATAGAATTGTTGCGGAGAGTTCATTAACTGAGAGAATAAAAGGCGCCTTAAAAGCTTTAACTCCAAGAGAAGAAGAAATTATAAAAATGAGATTTGGTATTGATATGAAAAGCACTTACACTTTAGATGAAATTGGGAAAAAATTTGATCTAACTCGTGAAAGAATAAGGCAGATTGAGAAAAAAGCACTAGAAAAACTCGCGAAATCTGATGTAGGCGAAGTTTTAAAAAGTTTTTTAGAATAGTTTTATGAGCAAAATCAAATTTGGACTTGTGCCACCTATGCCCGGCGCGGATTGTGATGGACTAATAGATTTTTCTATCAAGGCTGATAAATTAAATTTTGATTCATTATGGTTTCCAGATCATTTAGCTTTTATTGCTCCAAGTCCTGCTTTCGAAGCTTGGACAATTGCTGCCGCTGTTGCAAAAGTTACCAAAAATATTACAATTGGAACAACCTCAGATCCTCATAGGAATCATCCTGCCGTTTTTGCTCAGAGACTTGCAACAGTTGATCATATATCCAAGGGAAGAGTGGCTCTAGGTTTGGGAGTCGGCGAATCAATGAATACGGATGCATATGGTATTCCCTGGGACAATCCTTTTCAAAGGATGACCGAGTCAATGGATATTATGAAGCTATTGTGGTCTACAAAGGATTCAGTTAATTATGATGGTGAATTTTTTAAATTAAAAGATGCATCTCTTCTTCTTAATCTTTATAAGGATAAAAAGACCCTGCCTTTCTATTTTGCTACACATACAGATAAAGGCCTCGATTTAATTGGCAGGGCTGGTGATGGTTGGATGCCGCTTGATTTAACCCCTAATCTATATAATGAGTACTTAAGCAAGATAGAAGTGTCTGCAAAAAATTCTGGAAGAAATCTCAACCAAATTGATACCACTATATGGATCTTTACTTCATTGGGATCTAATGAAGATGAAGCATATAAATCTCTCGAGCCTTTTAGATATGTATGTATTATGCAAGAGCAGTTAAAAAAAGCAGGGTATGATATAGATATTCCTGATGAATATAAAGGGCTAAACTATTTTAATATTACGCCAACAGATGATGCAAGAAAAGAAAAGTTCAGAGACTTGGGAAAATATTTTCCTAGGGAGGCAATTATAGACTTTACAATTACAGGTTCAAAGAAAGATTGCATCAAAAAAATAGAAAAATATATTGAAAAGGGCGTAAAACATTTTGTACTCTTTCATTATTTTAGTCCTGATCCTGATTTAGCAATGGAGATTTATGCTAACGAAATTATTCCTTATTTTAATTCCTAAGATTTAGATCTGAAAAATTTATAATACCCATTTTTGAGTATTCAAATTTTTTCAGCCTATCACTTTTTAGAAATATTTGATTTGATTCATAAAGTGGGATAATAACATTTTCTTTATATATTAAAATTTCTTGTGCTTTATCATAATATTTTACTCTCTTTTTTTCATTTATTTCATTAGAGCTTTTACGAATTAATTCATCATATGCTTTATCACACCAACCAGTTTCATTATTTCCACTTTTACACGTAAATAGGTTCATAAAATTATGAGGATCAGGGTAATCCGCAGCCCATCCTGCTCTAAACATATTTGGTCTATCACTATCTAAAGTGCTTAAATAAACTTTCCATTCTAACCCTTGAATGTCTACATTAATATTTAAATTTTCTTTCCACATGCTTTGAAGTACTTCTGCAATAAGCCTATTGTTACCCGATTCGGGAAATAAAAATTTAATCTTCGTATCTTTCAAGCTCTTGCCATTAATTATTTCTTTTGCTTTTTTAGGGTCATATAAATTGATATATTTATTATTACCAATCATACCTTTTGGAATCCAAGAATTTGTAGCGCTAACAGTATTTTGAAGAATAGATTCAAAAATCTCTTTATTAATTGCAAGCATAAAGGCTCTTCTTATTTCTGGATCGTCAAATGGTTTTTTGTTAACATTGAAACCAATATAGTTATTTCTAAATTGATTATTAGTATTAATAATTCCTTTAGATTGAAGATATGGTATTTCCAATAATGGTATTCCACCACCATCAAGTATATCTAGCTGTCCATTTTCAAACATTGCTAATGATGATGTTGAATTTTCATTTATTATAATCTTGATTTTTTTCCCTGATTTATCCTTGAAGATCATGTAACTATTATTTTTTTTCTCTATCATTTCGAATGGTCCCAGAGTTACAAGATTTTTTATTTTTAT